>CACJYH010000008.1 GCA_902597695.1 uncultured Pelagibacteraceae bacterium
TAAATTTTTGATGTTGGACCTGAGACTTCGTTTTGCTGCTTAGTTTTTGCATGCCTACCTTTATAATTAGCATTAGTCTTATATAAAACTGTATTCACTAATTTCTTATTTATCTTAGCTGAAAAAATCTTATCTAAGACTTCAATAGAACTTTTTTTACCATCTAAATTAATTTTATCGACTTTCATTATTTTTTCTTTTTCTCCGGTGTTTTCTTAGCTAATTCAGCAGCTTTGTGTTTTTCACTGATAGTCATTTTTTTTATATTTTTAACTGAACCTTTTACGAGAATTTCAGAGTTTTTTGCTCCTGGGATAGAACCTTTTAAATATAGAAGCTCATTTTCTAGATCCGTTTTGATAATTTCGATATTTTGCATAGTTCTTAATTTATCTCCCATATGTCCAGCCATTTTTTTTCCCTTAAATACTTTACCAGGATCTTGTCTTTGACCTGTTGAACCATGTGATCTATGTGAAATTGAAACACCATGTGTAGCTCTCAAACCACCAAAATTGTGTCTTTTCATAGCTCCTGCAAAACCTTTTCCAATCGTTTTTGATCTAGTATCTACGAATTTAACATCTTTAAAAATCTCTAAACCAAATTCATTTCCCTCTTTATAGTTTTCAATATTTTGAACTCTATATTCTTTAAGTTTTCTTCTGGCTTCAGTATTTCTTTTAGAAAAATAACCTTTCATAGCCTTAGTTAGTTTTGAGTTTTTGATTTTTCCGTATCCAAGTTGAATTGCAGTATAGCCTCTTTTTTCTTTATCTATTACTTGGATTACTCTAGCTTTTTCCATTTTTAATACAGTAACTGGCACCAACTGACCAGATTTATAAAATTCTCTAGTCATTCCAATTTTTTTTCCTAATAAAGCAATCTCACTCATAATTATATCTTAATCTCCACATCGACACCTGATGCTAAATCTAACTTCATTAAAGCCTCGACAGTCTGTGGTGTTGGCTCAATTATATCAATTAATCTTTTATGGGTCCTCGACTCAAATTGTTCTCTACTTTTTTTATCTATATGAGGAGATCTTAAAACTGTATATCTTTCAATTCTAGTTGGTAATGGAATTGGACCTTTTATTGTAGCCCCAGTTCTTTTAACTGTATTTACAATCTCCTCAGTTGAAGCATCTAAAATCTTATTGTCGTAAGCTCTGAGTTTAATTCTAATATTTTGTTTTTCCATTTTAGCCTGCTATTTTTTTTGTTACTTCGTCTTGAACATTTTGTGGGACTTTTGCATAATGATCAAAAAACATTGAATATTGTGCTCGCCCTTGTGACATTGATCTTAAACTATTAATATATCCAAACATATTCGCTAAAGGCACCATTGCAGTTATTACTGTTGCATTACCTCTTTGCTCTTGAGTACTTATTTGTCCTCTTCGACTATTTAAGTCTCCAATAACGTCACCCATATAGTCTTCGGGTGTTACGACCTCAACTCTCATGACTGGTTCTAATAATTTTAAACCACCTTTTGTACAAGCATCTTTGAAACATGCTCTACTTGCGAGTTCGAAAGCTAATACGCTAGAATCAACATCGTGATGTAAACCATCTAAAATTGTAACTTTATAGTCAATCATTGGAAACCCTGCTAAAATTCCACCATCTGATACTGTTTCGATACCTTTTTCAACGCCTGGAATAAATTCTTTTGGAATTGCTCCACCTTTGATTTTACTTTCAACAGCTCTTCCTTTACCGGGTTCTTGCGGTTCTACTAATAATTTGACTTTTGCGAACTGTCCTGCGCCACCACTTTGTTTTTTATGTGTGTATTCTACTTCTGATGAGTTTTCTATTGTTTCTCTGTATGCTACTTGTGGAGCTCCAACATTTGCTTCAACTTTAAATTCTCTTTTCATTCTATCAACAATGATGTCTAAGTGTAATTCACCCATTCCTTTAATGATTGTTTGTCCAGACTCCTCATCAGATGAAACTCTAAATGAGGGATCTTCTTTAGCTAATCTACCCAAAGCTTCTCCCATTTTTTCTTGGTCAGCTTTTGTTTTTGGTTCAACAGCAATTTCAATTACTGGGTCAGGAAATTCCATAGGTTCTAGAAGGACTGGATTATCTTTATTACATAAAGTGTGTCCAGTAATCGTATTTTTCAAACCAGCTAGTGATACAATATCTCCTGCGTTAGCTTCTTTGATGTCCTCTCGAGAGTTAGCATGCATTAATAACATTCTACCAACTCTTTCTTCTTTTTCTTTTGATGAATTGTATACAGCCGTTCCTGTTTTTATTGTACCTGAATAAACTCTAATAAATGTTAATGAACCAACAAATGGATCATTTGCCACTTTAAATGCTAATGCAGAAAATGGTGCACTATCATCAAATTTCATTTCAATTTCATCATCTGATCCTAATTTAGTTCCTTTAATTGAACCAATATCAATAGGGCTTGGAAGGTAGTTAATCACTGCATCAAGTAATGGCTGAACACCCTTATTTTTAAAAGCTGAACCAGTTAATACAGGAACAAAATCAAAGTTTAATGTTCCTTTTCTAATACATTTAATTAAATCTTCTTCTTTTATTTCCTCACCATTTAGATAATTCTCCATCAGTTTTTCGTCTTGCTCAACGGCCATTTCGACTAATTCCGTTCGATATTTTTGAGAGATTTCTTTAAGATCTTCTGGGATTTCTTTATATTCCCACTCAGCACCTAAAGCCTCATTTTTCCAAACTTGTGCTTTCATTTTAACAAGATCAACAACACCAGTTAGAGAAGCTTCAATACCGATTGGTACTTGTATTACCAATGGTTTTGCTCCCAATCTGTCTTTAATCATATCTACACACCTAAAAAAGTCTGCACCAGTTCTATCTAACTTATTTACAAAACAAATTCTTGGAACTTTATATTTATCAGCTTGACGCCATACTGTTTCTGATTGAGGTTCCACACCTGCTACACCATCAAACACTGCAACGGCACCATCAAGTACTTTAAGTGATCTTTCTACCTCAATGGTAAAATCTACGTGTCCTGGTGTATCGATGATATTAATTCTATGATCTTGCCAGAAGCAGGTTGTTGCTGCTGATGTAATTGTAATGCCTCTTTCTTGCTCTTGTTCCATCCAATCCATGGTGGCTGCACCATCGTGAACTTCACCAATTTTATGACTTTTCCCCGTGTAATATAAAATTCTTTCAGTTGTAGTTGTTTTACCGGCATCTATGTGGGCCATGATCCCAATGTTTCTATATTTGTCTAATGTGTGAGATCTAGCCATAATACTTTACCACCTAAAGTGTGCAAAAGCCTTATTAGACTCTGCCATTTTATGTACATCCTCTTTTTTCTTTACAGCTGCACCTTTTTTTTCATATGCATCATAAAGTTCATTAAAAATTTTATCAGACATATGTTTATCTTTTCTTTTTCTTGCTGAATCAATAAGCCATCTGATAGCTAAAGCTTGTGCTCTTTTACTTTTAACTTCAACTGGGACTTGATATGTAGCTCCACCTACTCTTCGTGATCTTACTTCTACAGTGGGTTTAATATTATTGATTGCTTCATTAAAAATATTGATAGGCTCATCTTTTGATTTTGTTTTTATCTTTTCGATTGCATCGTAAACTATTTTAGTAGCTACACCTCTTTTGCCATCGTACATGATATTATTAATTAATTTTGGGATAATTGTAGAATTAAATTTTGGATCAGGAACAATATTTTTTTTAGGTTGTGTTTTTTTTCTAGACATATCTATTTACCTTTTTTTGTTCCGTACAAAGATCTTCTTTTCTTTCTATTTGCCACTCCTTGAGTGTCTAAATTACCTCTTAAAATGTGATAACGTACACCTGGTAAATCTTTAACCCTACCACCTCTAATTAATACAACAGAGTGTTCTTGAAGATTATGACCTTCTCCAGGTATATAAGCAGTTACTTCAAAACCATTTGATAATCTCACCCTGGCAACTTTTCTTAAAGCTGAATTAGGTTTTTTTGGAGTTGTTGTATAAACTTTTACACAAACACCTCTTTTGAGTGGTTGTTTTTGTAATGCTGGGACTTTGTTCCTAGCAATTGGTTTAGTTCTTTTTTTTCTTAACAACTGGTTAATAGTTGGCATATCTGTAAATTTTATAATTGTTTATTTTTGAATGAAATAACTGACAGGTCATTTGTGGCAGCGTTTAGTGTCTAAAGTTAACACTACATTCCAACCAAAAAATATCGCCAAAATACTTATTAATTTAATTTTGTCAAACTAAAACTAATTAGCAAACGTGTTATTTTTATTGATTTACAGGGGTTTCTGGCTGTTCAATCTGTTCTTGCTCAGAAAGAAATTTATTGTCATCTTGTAGAGCTTTTTTGTTCCATTTATTTTTAATATTACCAGTTCCAGCAGGCACTAATCGCCCAACTATTACATTTTCTTTTAAACCATTGAGTGGATCAACTTTACCTTTAATAGCAGCATCTGTTAGAACTCTTGTAGTTTCCTGGAATGATGCAGCAGAAATAAATGACTCAGTCTGTAAAGAAGCTTTGGTAATTCCCATTAAAACTCTTTCTCCAGTAGCTGGTTTTTTACCTTCAGATTTTAATTTTTCATTAACGTTATCAAATTTAATTCTATCAATGATTTCACCAGGTAAATAAGAGGAATCACCAGTTGTTTTTACCTCAACTTTTTTCAACATTTGTCTTAAGATAGTTTCTATGTGTTTATCATTAATAATTACACCCTGTAATCTATAAACCTCTTGAACCTGATTAACGAAATATTCAGTTAAATCTTTTATACCCATAATTCTAAGAATATCGTGTGGTAATGGCTGTCCATCTAACAAATATTCTCCTTTTTTAATTTTTTCACCCTGATTAAAATTGATGTGTTTTCCTTTGGGTATTAAATAGTTGGATGGTTCTGACCCATCTTCAGGCACAATTGATATTCTTTGCTTTCCTCTAACTTCTTTTCCAAATATAACTTGTCCATCATTTTCAGCAATGATTGCACTATCTTTAGCTTTTCTAGCTTCAAACAATTCAGCAACTCTTGGAAGGCCTCCGGTGATATCTTTAGTTTTAGTAGTTTCTTTAGGTAATCTAGCAATCACATCACCAGCAGAAACTTTTTGACCATCTTTAACTGATAAAATTGAGTCAGGAACTAAATAATATCTTGCTTCATTGTCATCCGCCTTTTTAATCACGTTTCCTTTTTCATCTCTTAAAGTAATTCTTGGTTTTAAATCTGTACTTTTTGATTGAGAACGCCAATCTACTACTGATTTTGAGGAAATACCTGTCGCATCATCTGTAGTCTCTTGAATAGATACACCATCAATTAAATCAACATAGCTTGCAATACCACTTTTTTCAGCAATCACTGGGGTAGTGTAAGGATCCCATTCACAAATTTTTGTATTAGCTTTTACTTTATCACCGTTTTTAAAAAATAATTTCGAACCATAGGCTACTTTATAGACTGCAATTTGAACTCCATTATCGTCCTCAATAGATAATTGTGTATTTCTACCCATGACAATCAAGTTCTTTTTAGAATCCTCTAAAATGTTTGAGTTAATAATTTTTAAAGTCCCTTCATTTTTAGTGACTATTTGTGAGTCTTGTTTAACTGAAGCAGTTCCACCTACGTGGAAAGTTCTCATTGTTAGTTGCGTTCCTGGTTCTCCAATTGATTGTGCAGAAATCATTCCAATTGCTTCACCTACATGAACCATCTGACCTCTAGATAAATCTCTTCCATAAGAAGTAGCACATACACCTTCTTTAGATCCACATGTCATAACAGAATAAACCTTAACTGATTTTATTCCTGCAGAATCTATCTTATCACAACCAGCCTCATCAATCATAGTTAACTTTTTAATTATAATTTCACCAGTTATTGGATGCTTTACATCGTCAAAAGTAACTCTTCCCAAAGCTCTTTCTGATAAGCTTACAACAACATTTCCACCTTCCAGAATTTCTGAAAGTTCGATGAATCCAGGATTTTTACAATCACATTCTTTTTTTGTAACAGTTAAATCTTGGGCAACATCACATAATCTTCTAGTTAAATAACCTGAGCTAGCAGTTTTAAGAGCTGTATCAGCTAGACCTTTTCTAGCACCATGAGTAGAATTAAAATATTCTAATGCAGTTAAACCCTCTTTAAAATTCGAGGTTATTGGGCTTTCAATAATTTCACCTGATGGTTTTGCAATAAGTCCTCTCATTCCAGCTAATTGTTTCATTTGTGCTGCAGATCCTCTTGCTCCACTATCTGCCATCATAAATACTGAATTTATTTTCAAACCTTCTGTAGTTTTTTCTGTAGCAGAAATTCCTTTCATCATTTCGGATGCTACTTGATCAGTACATTTTGACCATGCATCAACAACTTTGTTGTATTTTTCTCCTCTTGTAATTAGTCCTTCAGAATATTGAGTTTCATAGTCAGCTATTAGTTTTTTAGTATCATCAATAAGTTTATTTTTACTTTCCGGAATGACTAAGTCATCTTTACCAAAGGAAATCCCAGCTTTAAATGCATGTTTAAAACCTAAATCTTTTAATTTATCACAGAAAATGACTGTTGTTTTTTGACCACAAAATCTAAAGACAATATCAATAATTTCTGAAACTGTTTTCTTTGGTAAAATTCTATCAATTAAAGAAAACTTAATATTATTATTTTTTGGTAATAGGTTGGCTAGTAGAAATCTTCCTGCTGTAGAAGTGTATTTCTCAAATTTTTGATTACCTTTTTCGTCAATTGTTTCAAACCTAGAAATAATTGTATTATGGACTTTTATTTGACCAGAAGATAGAGCAAATTCAATTTGATCTGCATTTAGAAAATATCCAGCTGGCTTGTCAGTGACTGGTTCTTGAGATAAATAATAAATTCCTAAAATCATATCCTGACTTGGGACAATTATTGGTTTTCCGTTAGATGGAGAAAGAATATTGTTGGTTGATAACATTAATATTCTGGCCTCAAGTTGTGCTTCTAAACTTAAAGGAACGTGAACAGCCATTTGATCACCATCAAAATCAGCATTAAATGCAGCACATGTTAAAGGATGTAATTCAATCGCATCTCCTTCAATTAATTTTGGTTCAAAGGCTTGAACTCCTAACCTATGAAGTGTTGGAGCCCTATTTAGTAAAACTGGATGTTCTCTTACAATTAATTCAAGTGCATCCCAAACAGAGTTAGTTTCTTTCTCAACTAATTTTTTTGCTTGTTTAATTGTTGAAGCTAAACCCAGTTTATTAAGTCTTGCATATAAAAATGGTTTAAATAACTCTAAAGCCATTTTTTTGGGCAATCCACATTCGTGTAATTTTAAGTCAGGACCTACTACGATGACTGAACGACCTGAATAATCAACTCTTTTACCAAGAAGATTTTGTCTAAATCTTCCTTGTTTTCCCTTTAACATTTCAGCTAAAGATTTTAATGGTCTTTTACCTGTCCCAGTGATTACTCTACCTCTTCTTCCATTATCAAAAAGTGCATCAACAGATTCTTGTAACATTCTTTTTTCATTTCTGATGATAATATCCGGTGCCTTAAGATCCATTAGTCTCTTTAAACGATTATTTCTATTTATAACCCGTCTATAAAGATCATTTAGATCTGATGTTGCAAATCTTCCACCATCTAGGGGAACCAATGGTCTTAATTCTGGTGGAATGACTGGAACAACTGTCATGATCATCCACTCGGGTTTTTGTCCAGTTTCAATGAAAGACTCAATTAATTTTAATCTCTTAATAGCTCTTTCTTCGTTCACTTTTGATTTCGTCTCTTTGATGTAATCAACAAGATTTTTTTTCTCTAAATCTAAATCAAGATTTTTAAGCATTTCTAGAACTGCTTCAGCTCCAATTCCGGCTGTAAATGCCTCGTCACCATATTCATCTTGATATTTTGCGAGTTCTTCCTCATTTAAAAGCTGATTTTTTTGCAGACCTGTTAAACCTGGCTCAATGACTATAAAATTTTCAAAATACAAAACCCTTTCGATTTCTTTGAGCTTCATATCAACAGCAAGTGCTATTCTACTTGGTAGTGATTTTAAAAACCATATATGTGCAACAGGTGTTGCTAAATTAATGTGACCCATTCGTTCTCTTCGAACATTTGATTTTGTTACTTCAACACCACATTTTTCACATATGATTCCTCTAAATTTCATTCTTTTATATTTTCCACACAAACACTCGTAATCTTTAATTGGACCAAATATTCTTGCACAGAAAAGACCATCTTTCTCTGGTCTAAAAGTTCTATAATTAATAGTTTCTGGTTTTTTAATTTCACCATAGGTCCAAGATTTTATCTTCTCTGGGCTAGCTAATGAGATCTTGATACTATTAAAATTTTGAGCTTCAGATATTTCTGAATTTTTAAATAGATCTGTTAGTTCTTTTTTCATAATTAATTTAATTCCACATTTAATGCCAAAGATTTAATTTCTTTAACAAGAACGTTAAATGATTCTGGAATTCCAGACTCAAAATTTTCTTCACCCTTAACAATAGTCTCATAAACTTTTACTCTTCCAGCAACATCATCAGATTTTACTGTAAGTATTTCTTGAAGTGTGTAAGATGCACCATATGCCTCAAGTGCCCATACCTCCATTTCACCAAACCTTTGTCCACCTAATTGAGCTTTTCCACCCAATGGTTGTTGAGTTACTAAACTATAAGGACCAGTAGATCTAGCGTGAATTTTGTCTTCTACTAAATGATGAAGTTTAAGCATATAAATTATTCCAACAGTAACTGGTCTGTCAAATTTTTCACCAGTTCTTCCATCCCATAAATAAGTTTGTCCTGATTTAGGTAAATTTGCTAACTCTAACATATCTGTTACATTTTTTTCTTTGGCTCCATCAAAAACTGGTGTGGATATAGCTATACCATTTTGTAAATTTTCACATAAATCCTTAAATTCTGTTTTACTTAATTTATCTACTTTTTGATCAAATATTTCTTCACCATAAACAGATTTTAAAAAACTCTCTATTTTTTCATTCCTCTCAATTTTTTTATTATTTTCATTTACTAAATTCTTAATTTGTTCACCAAATTCTTTACAAGCCCAACCTAAGTGAGTTTCAAGTATTTGCCCTACATTCATACGACTTGGCACACCTAATGGATTTAAAACTATATCAACTGGTCGTCCATCTTCTCTGTAAGGCATGTCTTCAACTGGTACAATTTTACTTACAACACCTTTATTGCCATGTCTTCCTGACATTTTATCACCTGGTCTTAATCTTCTTTTGATTGCAACAAAAACTTTTACCATTTTCATCACACTAGGTAATAAATCATCACCACTTCTTATCTTTAAAACTTTATCTTCAAATCTTTCAGTAATATCTTGTTTTGCTTTGTTATACTGATCTTTTAATTGTAAAAATGCAATCTCATTTTTTGAATTTGAAATAGTTAATTTAAAAAGATCATTAATTGATATTTTACTAATAGTTTCAAAATCTAATTTAGAACCAGATTCAACATCTTTTATTTTCTTAGAAAGGGTTTCTCCTGATAAAATTTGAGCAGCTCTTTGTTTAATACTTCTCTCCAAAATTTCTTCCTCAACAATTTTATCTTGTTGCACTTGATCAATTTCAGCTCTTTCAATTGTGATTGATCTTTCATCTTTTTCTATTCCATGTCTATTAAACACTCTTACATCAACTACAGTACCGCTGCTTCCTCTAGACATCCTTAAAGATGTATCTGTCACATC
Source organism: uncultured Pelagibacteraceae bacterium (assembly GCA_902597695.1). Next base: position 9,811 of record CACJYH010000008.1, read on the forward strand.
AATTGCTTTTTCTCCAAAAATTGATCTCAACAATTTTTCCTCGGGACCTGATGCTGAATCTCCTTTAGGAGTTACTTTTCCTACCAGTATATCGCCCGCATTAACCTCTGCACCAATGTATACAATACCTGACTCATCTAAATTTTTTAGAGCTTCTTCATTTACGTTAGGTATGTCTCGTGTTATTTCTTCTTCACCAAGTTTTGTGTCTCTTGCCATAATCTCATACTCAACAATATGTACTGAAGTAAATACATCATCAGTTACACATCTCTCTGAAATCAAAATAGAATCCTCAAAATTGTATCCTTGCCAAGGCATAAATGCTACAGTAACATTTTTACCTAAAGCTAACTCGCCTAATTTGGTCGAAGGTCCATCCGCAATAATATCACCAGTTTTTACTTTATCCCCTACTCTAACTAAAGGTCTTTGATTAATACATGTATTTTGGTTAGATCTTTTAAATTTTTGTAAATTGTAAATATCAACACCAGATTTTGAGAAATCAGTTTCTTCTGTAACTTTAATTACAATTCTTTTACCATCAATTTTATCTACCACGCCATCTCTTTTGGCAACAATTGTGACTCCTGAGTCTAGTGCAACATCACTTTCTATTCCAGTGCCAACCAAAGGTGCCTCAGGTTTTAATAACGGAACAGCTTGTCTCATCATGTTAGAACCCATTAATGCTCTGTTCGCATCATCATTCTCTAAGAAAGGTATCAATGAAGCAGCCACCGAAACCAATTGTTTAGGTGATACGTCAATATAATCTATCGTTTCAGGTTTTGCTAAAAGGAAATTTAAGTTTTGTCTGCAAGAAACTAATTCCTCCACTATTTTACCGTTTTTATCAATTTTAGTATTTGCTTGAGCTATGGTAAATTTTGTTTCCTCCATTGCTGATAAATATTCTACTTTATCTTGAACAACACCTTCTTTTACTCTCTTGTAAGGACTTTCAATAAAACCATATTTATTAATTTTTGCATAAGTAGATAAACTATTGATTAAACCAATATTAGGACCCTCTGGAGTTTCAATCGGACAGATTCTTCCATAATGTGTTGGATGCACGTCTCTAACTTCGAACCCAGCTCTCTCTCTTGTTAGTCCACCTGGGCCTAAAGCAGAAACTCTTCTTTTATGAGTAATTTCTGAAAGCGGGTTTGTTTGATCCATAAATTGAGAAAGTTGAGAACTTGCAAAAAAATCTTTTAGTGAAATTGTGAGTGGTTTTGCATTTATCAAATCTTGTGGCATTGCTGACTCGATATCTAAAGTCGTCATTTTTTCTTTAATAGCTCTTTCCATTCTATAAACACCAATACGAGCTTGATTTTCAACTAATTCACCTACAGATCTAACTCTTCTATTTCCAAGATGGTCAATGTCATCAACATCATCTTTACCATCCCTTAAGTCCAACATTTTACGAATAATTGCTAAAATATCATCATTTCTTAATATTGTAATCTTATCCGAGCATTCTAAATCCAATCTAGAATTCATTTTAACTCTTCCAACATCAGACAAGTCATATCGGTCTGAACTAAAGAATAAATTATTAAAAATCTGAGTTGCTATTTCAATTGTTGGAGGTTCACCAGGTCTTAACATCTTATAAATTTCAGTAATTGCCTCATCTTTAGTATTATTTTTGTCATTCAGGATTGTAGCGAGCAAATAAGGACCTTTGTTTATAGAATTTGTTACAGAAATATCTAGACTTGTAATATTTGCATCTAAAATTTGTTGAATGATTGTCTCATTTAACTCAGTACCAATTTTTAATAATCCATCCTCTTGATCATTTAATTTAATTTCTTTATGTAAAAACTTTCCAAATAATGACTCTTTTGAAACTAGTATATCTTTTAATCCATCATTAGATAATTTTTTAGCATTTAAATAATTTATTTTTTCTCCTAATTTAATTACGACTTTTCCTGATTTAGCATCAACAACTTCTTCAGAGAAATTTTTAGCTTTATAATTTTCAGGATTAAATTTTGTTTTCCACTTTTCTGATTTTGTATCAAAAATAAATTTTTCTGAATCATAAAATTCATTTACTATTTCACTTTTCGAATAACCAAGAGCAAGTAATAAAGTAGATGCGAGAATTTTTTTCTTCCTATCAATTTTGAAATATAAAAAATCTTTAACATCATATTCAAAATCTAACCAAGACCCTCGATTTGGTATTACTCTGCAATTAAATAAAAGTTTACCGCTTGCATGAGTTTTACCTTTGTCATGATCGAAAAAAACTCCTGGACTTCTATGCATTTGATTTACAACAACCCTTTGAACGCCATTCGTTATGAATGTGCCGCTATTAGTCATCATAGGCACTTCACCCATGTAAACTTCTTGTTCTTTTGCTGACAAAATATCTTTAGTGTTCGTTTCTTGATTTATTTCATAAACAACTAGTCGTAATGTGCATTTTAAAGCAGAAGAATATGTTAAACCTCTAGCAATACATTCTTCTACATCAAATTTTGGTTTTTCAAGTCTGTATGATACATATTCCAAAGTTGCTTTATCGTTAAGATCTTCAATAGGAAAAATACTTTTAAATACTCTGTCAAATCCTTTAGTTAAATCACCTGCTTCAGGGTTATAAAATGTTAATTCGTCGTAGGAATTTTTTTGAACTTCTATTAGATTGGGTATGGATAAACTTTCTTTAAGTTTTCCAAAGCTCTTTCTAATATTTTTCTTTTCAGTAAAAGATATTTGCATCTATGTCTTAATACTGATTAAATTTAATTAATCAGTACTTAAAAATTTCCTGTTAATTTATTTAAGTTCTACTTTTGCCCCTGCAGCTTCTAGCTTAGCTTTAATTTCTTCTGCCTCTTTTTTAGGTACACCAGCTTTTACCTCTTTAGGTGCACCCTCCACCAAGTCTTTTGCTTCTTTAAGACCAAGAGAAGTTGCTGCTCTAACTTCTTTAATTACGTTAATCTTTTTATCACCCGCAGAGACAAGCATGATAGAAAAGTCATCTTTATCTTCTGCTGCTGCCGCTGCCCCTGCTGCTGCTGGAGCTGCTGCCGCCATTGGCGTGACACCCCATTTTTCCTCTAGTTGTTTTGAAAGATCTGCTGCTTCAGCAACAGTCAAGCTTGATAAGTCTTCTATAATTTTATTTAGGTCTGGCATAATTTACTCTTTAGGTTGTGTTTCAGAATTTTCTGGAGGTAAACTACTCATTTTTTCCGATCGTGCAAGCAAAATACTTACTAATTTTGATGCAGATGCATTCAAAATACCCACAATATTAGCCCTTGCTTCATCCAAGGTAGGTAAATTTGCGACATTCATTACTCCAGCTTGGTCAAGAATTTCATTTTCCATCATTCCACCGATCAGTTTCAGATTCTCATTATCTTTTGCAAACTTGGATAAAATTCGAGCTGACATGATTGCATCTTCTCCAAATGCAACAGCTGTTGGGCCAGTAAATAAATTTGATAAATCTTTACACTTAGTTTTTTCCAATGCTAATTTCGTAATTCTGTTTTTTGTAATTTTAAAGATTATTCCATGTTCTCTCATTTTTGATCTTAATTCATCTAATTGTGTCATTGTCAGACCTTGATAATGAGTAACCATAACCGCTTTACTATTCTCAAATTGCGTTGTCATTTCAGCGATATAGTTTTTCTTTTGCTCTTTATTCATCATAACTTAAATATTTTTTCCTAATTTTAATCTATATGAAACACCCATTGTTGATGTTAAAAATACTGATCTTATCAGATCACCTTTTACTTTATTATTTGATTTTTCTTTCTCGAGTGTATCTATAACAGTATTAAAATTTTTAATTAACTTTTCATCACTGAAAGATTTTTTTCCTATACTTACACCAATATTTCCATCTTTATCATTTCTAATTTCTGCTTGACCTGATTTTGCATCTGAAATTGCTGTTTTTAAATTTTCAGTCACAGTTCCTAACTTTGGATTAGGCATTAAACCTTTTGGTCCCAATACTTTTCCTAATTTCGATAATTTAATCATCATAGATGGAGTACAAATCAATTTTTCAAAATTCATTTCACCATTTTTAATTTTTTCGATAAATTCATCACCACCTACAATATCAGCACCAGCACTTTTTGCTTCATCAGATTTTGTATCCTCACATACGACAGCGACTTTTATCTTTTTACCAGCTCCACCAGGAAGATTTACTACAGTCCTAATATTTATTTCATTTTTTTTTTGTTTATTGTTAATCTGAAAACTTAAATCAACCGACTCATCAAATTTAGTTGTACAATTTTTTTTAACTGCTGGAAGTAATTTTTCAATCACTTCAGATGGAAGTTCTAGAGTTTTTTCTGGAAGTTTCTTAAATCTTTTTGAAGACATAATTAATCTTTAACCTCAATACCCATTGATCTTGCAGAACCAGCAATTATTTTGACCGCTTGATCTAAATCAAGAGCATTCAAATCCTCCATTTTTTGTTTAGCAATTTCTTCAGCTTGTTTTTTTGTTATTGATGCAACAATATTTCGGCCAGGTTCTTTAGAACCACTCTTTAATTTTGCAGCTTCTCTTATAAAGAAAGAGGCTGGTGGTGATTTAATTTTAAAATCAAATTTTTTATCTTTGTAAACAGTAATTTCAACTGGTACAGGCTTGCCAGCTAATTTTTTAGTTTTATCATTAAACGCTTTACAAAATTCCATGATGTTTACACCACGTTGCCCTAATGCTGGCCCAACTGGCGGAGCGGGATTAGCTTGACCACCTTTAATCTGTAATTTTATAAAACCACTAATTTCTTTTTTAGCTGCCATAAATCTAACTTACTTTCTCCACTTGATTATATTCTAAATCAACTGGTGTTGGCCTTCCAAATATAGAAACTGACACCTTAAGTCTAGACTTTTCTTCATCAATTTCCTCAACCATTCCACTAAATGATGCAAAAGGTCCATCAATTACCTGTACTTTTTCACCAACTGCATACTCTATCGCTGATTTTGGTTGAGCAACTCCATCTTTTATTTGACCTAAAATTTTATCAATTTCTTTATCAGATACAGGGACGGGCATACCTTTCGTCCCTAAAAAACCACTGACACGTTTAATATTTTTGATCATATGATAAATATCATTATCCATCTCACTCTTAATTAGAACATAACCTGGAAAATATTTTTTTTTTCTTTGAATTCTTTTGCCTCTTTTCACCTCAGTCACATCATGAGTCGGAACAATAATTTCCTCAAATTTTTCTGAAATTTTAGCCTTAACTGCTTCTTCTTTTATAAGTCCTGCGACTTTGTTTTCAAAACTAGAATGAGATTGAACTATGTACCAATTTTTCATTAAATGCTCAGTTTAAGTAATAGTTCTAAGAAAAATTTTAAAACCTGATCTAACAATAAAAAAAATAAAGACATCACTACTGCCATTGCAAAAACCATTAATGCACCTTGGAGCGTCTCTTTACCTGTGGGCCAAGAAACTTTAAATGCTTCCTGTTTTACTTCCTGTATAAATTTAATCGGGTTCTTCATATTTATTTATTTCATATTGGCAGGAGCGGAGGGACTCGAACCCTCAGCCTCCGGTTTTGGAGACCGGCGCTCTACCAATTGAGCTACACTCCTATATAGAGTTTACTCTATAATTTTAGTTACTACACCAGCTCCAACAGTTCTTCCACCCTCACGAATAGCAAAGTTTAATTTCTCTGACATTGCAATTGGTGTAATTAATTTAACTGTAAATTTAGCATCATCACCAGGCATAACCATTTCAGTTCCAGCTGGTAACTCTACCTCTCCAGTTACATCTGTAGTTCTAAAATAAAATTGTGGTCTATACTTTGTGAAAAAAGGTGTGTGTCTTCCACCTTCTTCTTTTTTAAGTACATACGCTTGAGCTTCAAATTTAGTATGTGGCGTAACAGATCCTGGTTTACAAAGAACTTGTCCTCTTTCAATGTCAGTTCTTTCTACACCTCTTAAAAGTACTCCAACGTTATCTCCAGCTTCACCAGAATCTAGAAGTTTTCTAAACATTTCAACACCAGTACAAACTGATTTTTTTGTTTCTCTAATACCGACTATCTCAAGTTCATCTCCTGTTTTTAGTACACCAGACTCAACTCTTCCAGTCGCAACTGTTCCTCTTCCTGAAATTGAGAAAACATCTTCTACTGGCATTAAGAAATCTTTATCTTTTGGTCTGTCTGGTTGTGGAATAAACTCATCTACATTCTTCATCAATTCTAAAATTGAATTTTTTCCAATTTCATCATCTCTTCCTTCAACAGCAGCTAATGCAGAACCTTTAGCTATAGGAGTTTTGTCACCAGGGAACTTATATGAAGTTAATAATTCTTTAATCTCTTCTTCGACTAGATCAATCATTTCTTTATCATCAACCTGATCTACTTTATTTAAGTAAACACAGATGGCAGGAACACCAACTTGTCTTGCTAAAAGTATGTGCTCTCTTGTTTGAGGCATAGGACCATCAGCAGCATTAACAACTAAAATCGCACCATCCATCTGTGCTGCACCTGTAATCATATTCTTCACATAGTCAGCGTGACCTGGACAGTCCACGTGCGCATAGTGTCTTTTTTCAGTTTCATATTCAACGTGTGCTGTTGAAATTGTAATACCTCTCTCTTTCTCCTCTGGAGCTTTATCAATTTGATCATAAGCAACAGCCTGCGCTCCACCAGTTTCAGATAAAACTTTAGTGATTGCAGCAGTTAGAGTTGTTTTACCATGATCGACATGCCCGATTGTTCCAATGTTACAATGCGGTTTATTTCTTACAAATTTTTCTTTTGACATTACTAATTTTCCTCACTTTTTATTTTTTTATAAACTAAATTTATCTTGGAGCGGGTAAAGGGAATCGAACCCTTACATCCAGCTTGGAAGGCTAGCGTTCTACCATTGAACTACACCCGCACAACCCCAAGAGTAACACTCCAGTATTGCCTAAAACTATTGAATGGTGGAGGGGGAAAGATTCGAACTTTCGAAGACCGAAGTCAACGGGTTTACAGCCCGCCCCATTTGACCGCTCTGGAACCCCTCCCTTAGGGGAAGTGTCCCCTTGTTCAATAAAGCTTCAAACAACAAGCGTTTTATATATTTTATTTGTCTAAATGCAACACGTGATTTAATGGGAAAATATTTGAAAAAACGTGTAAAACAAAGGAAATTTTATGAATAAATCATCTTTTTTTATCATTGGACAACATGCTGTAATTGAGGCTCTTCGTAACCCTAAAAGAAAAGTTTTAAGAGTATTTTTAACTGAGGAAAGTAAGAAAAATATTCATAAAAAAAGTCCCAATAAAAACTTATTAAATGATGTCAAAGTATATTTTAAAACAAAAAAAGAACTTGATAAGTATAGCACTAAGGAAAATTTACAACATCAAGGATATGTTGCAGAAGTTGAACACATTCAAAAACCAATTCTTAAAGAATACATCAAAGAAAAGAATGATGTTACATTAATTTGTCTTGATGGTGTAACAGATCCAAGAAATATAGGATCTTTGATAAGAAGTGCTGCCTCTTTTAATATTGATGGATTAATTATTAAAGAAAGAAACTTTCCTTGCGAAAGTAAACTTATGTATAAAGCTGCAAGCGGAGCAATTGAATATATTAACATTTTTGAAGTTTCTAATATCAATTCAACACTGAAAAATCTTAAAGAAAAAAATTTTTGGGTATATGGCTTCGATGGTGATGGGAAAAAAGATTTTACTGATATTGAGTGGAAAGGAAATAACATATTATTATTTGGATCAGAAGGATCTGGTATGCACAAACACACATCTAAATATGCAGATTTTTTAGTAAAGATTGAGATAAATGAAAAAATTGAGAGCCTGAATATATCAAATAGTGCTGCTATTGTATTTCATCATTTAAGTTATCTAAAAAAAAGAGTTGATTAATCAATAAATAATTAATAGTTATTGCGCATGCCCTTGTAGCTCAGCTGGTAGAGCAATTGATTTGTAATCAATAGGTCCGCGGTTCGAATCCGTGCGGGGGCACCATCAAGAAGTTTCTTTTCTCAATTGTTCTATTTTAATTTTCTTTTGCAAACTTCTGTTTCTATCATAAAGAAGATTAAATTTAATTTTTTGATTAGTTTTCACTATAATATTTTTTGCATTTCTAACCTCAATATTATCAGCAACAGCAGAAATTGGTCTTTTTTTTGAATTTAAGTTTTTGATATTTATTTTCGACTTATCACTTACAATTTTACCTTTCCATCTTCTTGGTCTAAATGGACTTATTGGTGATATAGATAATCTTTTTGAATTCAAACTTAATATAGGTCCGTGAACTGATAAATTATAAGCAGTGCTTCCAGCAGGTGTGGAAACCAGCACACCATCAGAGACAAGTTTTTTTATAACTTGTTTAGAACCATGATAAATAGACAAAGAAGCTGCTTGCCTACTTTGTCTTAGAATTGAAACTTCATTTATAGCTATATGTTTTTTAGTTTGATTTTTGTTATTTCTAACAATCATTTCTAACGGAGAGATTGTTATCATTTTTGCTTTATGTAAATTGCTTATGACATTTTTGGAAGAAAATTTATTCATTAAAAATCCATAACTCCCAGAATTTACACCATAAAAAAACTTTTTTGATTTTCTATTCTTTTTTAGTGTTTGCAACATGAAACCATCACCACCAATAACAATTGTAATATTGGATCTTTTAACTTTATTTTGATTAATTTTTTTTTGGATTGCTGATTTTATTTTTAAAGATTTTTGGTTTTTATCAGATATGATTTGAACTCTATTCATTTAATGGTGCCCTCGGCCAGACTCGAACTGGCACTCCGCAAGCGGCAAGGATTTTAAGTCCTTTGTGTCTACCAATTTCACCACGAGGGCATTAATGAATTTCATGAGTGTTTATGCTAATATTTATAATTGAACAAGATGAATAAGTAAATTTTTTTAATTTTATCTGCCGTTTTTTATTGGATCTATTAAAAGTTTCTTATGATTATATTTAAATCTATCATAATTATAGTGAAGTGAATTAAGAACAACTATTCTTGAATTTTCCATATCAATTAAAATTGCTCTTCCTCCATAGCCACCCATTCCAAAAATAACTTTGTCTTTCAGCCCTGGATAATCCATATGGAATTGGCCACCGTAAGATTTTGTTCGATTAAAATGAGGTTCATCCATGTGTTTAGTACTTTTTTTGGGCACTCTTCTTTTGTGAATTTCTTTTAGATATTTACCAACGCAAGTGTCATTTTGATAATCATCCATCATAGCTTTTGCAATTCTCAACCAATCATATCTGCTTACACGTAAATTTGGGTGTAAGTTTCCGCTCTCTTCTGGTGCATCAGAATTAGAAAATGTGGGAAAAATACTATATTTAATTTTTACCTTATCCACAAAAATTTCATTCAAAAGTTTTTTATAATCATCACCTGTCTTATACTTTGTATAATTGGTTATAATTTGTGTCATAAATCCATTATAATAATATTTACTTATTGATTTTACTGAGCCTTTTAAAAAACGGCGGGTAGTTGTATTAATACTGTTATCCTCATAATAAAAATATGGATCTCCCAAAAAAGTTCCATCATTTTTTAAATATTCATCTATATATTTTTGGTCTCCAGTGCTCATGTTCAAAAAATCAATTAACTTTTGATTGTGATAAAGAGTATTTTCAATTGGAGGCCAATCATTAATTCTTGCGTCAACTCCTTCGATATATCCACCGCATATAGCATGACCTAAAATATAAGAGGTTATAGACTTCCCCATTGACATTGAATAAAATGGTGTATCATTATCTATAAATTCACCAAACCGTTCTTTGGGAGAAATTTCGTCAATTAAAATTTGGCCATCTTGAAAGTATAAATAACTCAATATACCTTTTGTTTTCATTTGTTTTTTTACAAATTGATCGTCAATTAAATTGAATTTAAATTCATATGGTTTTTTAGAAGGTTTAATCTCGTAGTTATCTGTCTTCCTAAATGCGTAATTCCATAGATAATAAATAAGTGTGTCTCTGTTCGGGTTTGATTTAAAAGCAAGATTATTTTTTTTTTTATTCAATTTAAGTTTTAAATTGGTAGGATAAATCAAAGTAACTTTGCGATCTTTGGTTGGTATTAATTTTCCATCAACTCCAACACATTCGTCCCAATATGATTCAGATGTACAAAGCGATCTATCAAGCACCATATCAAGAGGATCACCTGTTTTATCTAAATACTGATCATAACCATTTAAGTTAACCCATTTGGAAAAATCACGTATTTTTCGTTCAAGCTGATCGGCTGATAGCATATGTGGAAATAAATAACTGAATAAAATGACTAATAAGAGTTTTTTCATCAGTATGAATATATGTTATTCTCTCTCTTAATAATAGTTTAGAATGTATTTCTTAATTCAAGGTTTGTTCCATATTCAGGAATTTCACTTATTAAACTATAGTTGGAACTTAAGTTGATATCAAAACCACTTAAATTTCTTTTATAATTTAAAGATGCTTTATTATTATCTAATTTCATAGCATACTCAGTACTTTCATCAGGCACATAACCAAACCCTATATATAAAGTATCACTATGAGCAATTTCACTTTGATTTCTCTCATAGATCGTCATTAGAGATAAACCATTATCCATTTCTAAATCAAACCCAATATTGCCTCTAATACTTTTAGAATCTTGACCTATGCCTCTAGTATATTCTGTTGTTTGTGAGATATACCTATATGTTGCATCTGATGTAGGGCTAAAGTCTAAACTAAATTCTAAACCTGCATTTGGTTCAAAAGTTAATGAGTTATAGTCAATAATATTACTTAAATTAAAACCTGAAGATATCATTCCAGTTTCAACTACTTGTTTATTATAAACAAGACTAGCTACCCCTGTTTCTGAATACTTTGATAATTCTGTATAGCTGAGATCAATTCTTATATTAGGAGAAATATTGAATTTTTCTTTTTGATAAGTAGTAAAATAATTAATTGAGCCAAATACTTGTGATCCATTTCGATTACCTGTTCTAGTATTCCCTCCTCCTTTTCTAACATGATCAGTCTTTAACTTGCTTACGCCCAAAATACCTTCAATAAATCTTTCATCATCCTGTGGAAAAGTTCCGTAAAGCGATAAACTAACTGAGTCAGTATCCAGTGTAGTGCCAAAAGAGCCTACATCCACTTCATCTCGACCATAACGGAATGCGTATCCATATAATTTATTTTCACTTATCTTTTTATCCATTCCAAAAGAGACACCTTTACTATCAATTTTTTTTGACGAAGAATGTGAGGTATCTCCCGCTCTTCCAAAACTAATACTGCCCTCACTCCAAAATGACCATTCATCCGACAATTTATCTAATAACTTATTAGTTTTATTAGATACTGGAAGCATTTCTGATAATGAAGCCATCATTGAATTTGAAAAGTTTAATCTAATATTTTGGTTACTTAATTGATCATTATTTCTATGTCTTCTTAACCAATACATACGATTTAATACTGGCGTAGTGGCGTGGATAGCAATTTGTTTTGCTGTTGCAGTTTGAGATTCGATTGAGCTTAAAATATCTTTACCCCCATCAGAAGTAGTTATTGGATCATCACAAGCACCATCGATTACACTCCAATTACAGCTTAGGTTAAATTCAAAAACTTTATCATTTTTATCACCAATGAAAAACATTTTGCTTCCATCGTTGCTAAAAGCCATTTCTCTTGCTTCGGTATCATGAGAACTTACATCAAAGTTACCTTCAAGGGATAAAGTAGAAACATCGTAAGGTGTAGTTAATTTAAACTGAGAAATCCTATCTTGAGCACTATTAATGATAAACATTTTGGTACCATTGTAATTAAAAGTAATTCCATCTAAGTAATTGTGAGAAGAACTCAGGTCTTCAGTATTAAGATGAGTAACTGTGGAGCTAAGATCATATGGTGTATCAAGTGAATATTCATGAATACGATGTTGGAGCGTATTTCCTGCACCAACAACAAACATTCTGGTACCATCATTATTAAATGCAACTGAATTTGCTCTTGCTTCTTGACCAGAAATAGGAAAAGCATCATCATGTGTAGCAGTTGAAATATCAAATGCAGTGGTTAGTGACCAGTAATCTATTTCCTTTTGATTACCATGGTTAACAATAAACATTTTTGTTCCATCGTTATTGAACACTACTTGTGTTGCTATAAGACTTCCATCTACATATATATTTTTAGTTTGGTTTTCGGTTGCCGTTGAAATGTCATATGCGGTACTTAATATAAATTCGATAACTACACTATTCGTATTAGCACTTTTTAGTGCATACATTTTTGTACCATCGTTATTAAACGTAAGTCCATAATAATGATTGGCTGTCTCGAGTGATTTACTTTGCACAAAGGTTGGCTCCGCTATAGCTTTAGAAAAAAATAAAGCTAAAAAAAATACAATGTAATGAATTTTATAGATATTTTTCACAATAATTAATCATTAATACCTCATAAAAAATAGAAAAATGAGTGTTAAAAATGTTAAAACATTATAATTCAAATGTCTAGGTAGGACAAAATTCATGATGAATGAGTATTTTTAATAGTTATTATTATTTAATGAAAAACAATATTGTTAAATCTCACCTAAAAAAAAAATCACAGGCAAAGCTTGCTTTATCAATCAGCCTATTCATTGTACTTTTAACCGCAACAGGATACCTCTTTAATTCTAAAGAAGTAATTTTTCTATTTTATATTTTTTGTTTTGTATTTTTCTATAATTTAGTAATCCAATTTTTATTAGAAAGGTTTGATATTAAATCATGATTAAAACACTTATTAAATTAAAGATATTAAAATTAATACTAATTGGTGGGGTATCAACAGCTTATATTTTTAAGAAATATTGTGATCAAAAAAATGAAATAAAAAGCAAAAAAGATAAAAAACTTTTAAATTAAAAGAAACACCAAACAAATCATTTGAACAAAATTAATTACTACTGAGATAAAGTGTGAATATTTGAATTTTTTATCCTGTTTTTCATCTCTGTATTTATTAATTAACGGCATTAATAAATAGTTTGATATAGCAAATAAAATTGTGATTATTAAGATTAAATAAAAATCAACACCTAATTTACTTAAAAATAAAAAAAGTAGTAGAACAATAAAGCTAATCGCTAAATTAACATTATAATAAAAAGGAAATATTCTTCTTATAAACTTTCGAGCATTATCTTCATCTAAAGTAGTAAATACTACTGGAGCAATCACAAAGGAGAAAAATAACATTATCCCTAGAATCATTGCTATTAAATAAATACTAAGTTGTTCAATCATTAATTACTCTTTTACACTGCCAGCTGTTAAACCACTGACTAAATATTTTTCAAAATATATGAAAATAAAAAGCACAGGTAAAGTTACAATTACTGAACCTGCCATTAAGTATTGACGTGGTGTTTCTGCATCTCCGCTTAGATATTGAATGGCTCTTGATAAGGTAAATGATTTAGGACTATCTAAAAACATCAATGAAAAAAGGAATTCATTCCAAGCTATCATAAAGACATAGAGTGCAACGGATGCAATAGCTGGTAAACTTAAAGGAATAATAATCTTTAAAATTATACCAAACCAATTTTGACCATCCATGATGCCAGCATCTTCAATTTCTTTTGGAATACTTTTGAAATATCCTTGCAACATATAAATAGCAACCGGCAAGGTTGTGGCCGTATAAACAATCAATAGACCAAAGATTGAGTTTCTTAATCCCAGTTGACTAAACACAGTATATAAAGGGATCACTAATACTATAGCTGGAAACATATAAATAATTAAGATCGAAGTTGATAAAAAGTTTTTGCCAAAAAAGTTTAATCTAGCAACAGCATAAGCTGCAGGGATTGCAAATAATAACGTGACAATAACAGTTCCGATAGAAACTGCTGAACTTATTAAGATATACCTACCAAAATTATAAGTTTCAAAGATAACAAAATAAGATTTGAACAACTCAGTTAAGCTTTTGGTAAAATCTAAACTAAAATCTAAAGGATTAACTAATAAAGCGATCTGAGTTTTAAAACTGGTAACTAGCATAATGTAAAATGGAAATAGGATTACAAATGCAAAGAAAACAATGCCAAATAAGGTAATAAAATCAAAAATAATTTTTTCAGATATGAAATCTTCCTGTAAAGATTGCACATTATATTTTTTGAGTTTGTTCGTAAAAAATAAAGTAATTAAGAAAACTCCAAATATATACCAATATGGAGATGCCTCATTTAAGTAAAAATATGAAATTGAAAATATAAAAGATAATAAAAGAATCTTTATTAAGTGGTTAAGTTTATTACCGATTAAGACAAATGCTAAAGATAATAAAATACCAATCAAAAAAACAGGCGTGACGTTTAAATTAGTAAAGTTTAAACCTTGCAGTGTAGCCATGATCTTCCAAATTGATAAAATGCATGTCAGAAAAAAAGATGAAATGATCAAAAATATTGCAAGAGATTTAAACTTCATTAGCCCTCTTTCCAATTAATCTAAAATAAATAACCATGAAACTAAGAAGCAACATCACAATAACTATCGAAACAGCAGAGCCCATCCCAATATCTGATACTGCAAAACCTTGTTGATAAACATTAATAGGTAAAGTTCTTGTGCCTGATGCCCCACCGGTTAATAAAAAGATATCTTCAAATTTATTAAAGTTCCAAATAAACCTAATCATAAATAAAATTGAGATGATCGCTGTAATTTGAGGCAGTGTAATATGGATAAATTTTTGAATTGGGCTTGCTCCATCCACCTCTGCTGCTTCATACAAACTTTGTGGTATTGCTTGCAATCTTGCTAAAATAAATAGAAAGGCTAGTGGAAAATAGCGCCAAATTTCAAAAAAGATAACCGTGGTTAAAGCCAACCTTAATTTAAATTCAAAACCTAAAATACTCATGGTTATATATTTTTGGCCTAATAAATTTATTGGTTGCTCTATGATGTTAAAATTAACTAATAATGCGTTTAAAGTTCCACTATTAGGATCTAACAATAACGTCCAAGTATAAGCTAAAGCAACTACAGGACCTACATAAGGAAAAAGTAAAATACCTCGCATATATGTTCGACCTTGAATATTTTGATTAACTAATTGTGCTGCTAAAATTCCAAATATAATTGCACCTATTGTCCCAAAAAAAGTGAAGTAAAAAGTCGTTAAAAGTAATTCAACAAAATTATTTTCATAAAAAACTTTTTTAAAATTTTCTAAAGTAAAATTCGTAGTGAGTAACGGGTTATCTGCTTTCCCACTTAAAATTGGTTTTTGAGATTTAATTATTTTTTTATCAATTATTTCACCATTGATATTCTGTATAGTTATCTCAAAATTTTCCCTATATTTTGCCTGCCAATTTCCAAAACTACAAACAACCTTTTTAGATTGAAAATTACATCTTGGATCAAGATTGACTGGTGAAACATTTGTTGGAAATTTATCTTGAAACTGAACATTTCTTATTTCTTGAATCAAAGAACTATTTCGTAATTTATAAATAATTTTTAATTCTGATTGATTTTCTGAAATTGATTTTACAATTTTCTTTGCTCGAGGTTCTGGAATTCTAATATCTTTTAATTCGATATCTTTGAAACTGATCCAAACATTGGCAAATACAGGAAATAATACGATGGCAAAAACTAATAAGACTGCAGGTAAAACTAAAGTGTAAGCAGTTCTTTTTTCTAATTTTGATAATGAATCACTCATAATAAAAAGCGGATAATAAAATATTATCCGCTCTTTATAAATTTATTATTTAAAACTTAGCTAATTCAGCGTTAATTTTCTTAACAGCTTCATCAACTGAGATTTGATCATCAATATATTCTCTAGTGATTCTGTTTAAGAATTGAGAATTGATGATTTTTGATGCTCGAGATAGTTCACCTTCTTTAACACCCCATCTGTTTGCAGTATCTAAACCTGCAACGATGTTATCAATAACATCTGCAGAATAAAGATCAGTTAAAGGAGCTTTTCTATCAACACCTACTGGTAATTTACTCCAAGCTTTAGTGTAAGCACTAGGATCACTCTTGTTTCCTCTTCTTACTGGAAATTTTCCTTCGGGGGCAATTCCTAATGTAGCTGTATAACCTTCACTCATAGAGTACTCGATGAATTTTTTAGCTTCATCAGTATCTGCATCCGCAGTAATACCAAAGTATCTTACATCAGCCCAAGCAGCACCTTTTTTATTGTTCGGTCCACTAAAATTAGTAATAAAACCAGTTTTAGAAGCTAACTCTGGTGATGTTGGATCACTATTGATTGTTGGTGGAGCAGAGTCTCTTAATCCTGCTAACTCATCCATAATAAATGGTGACCAAATAATCATTGGTGTTTTTCCAGCAAAGTATAAAGCTCTTGATTGTTTCCAGAATAATTCTCCTGGAGGACTTGCTTTAGCAATTACTTTATAAAATTCTAAAGAATTCTTTAAAGCTTTCCCTTGCTTTTTAGTTCCACCTTTTTTAACAAAATTAACTCCATTAGCTAAAAGTACATGTTCAAGTACTTGACTCATAAAGTTTTCATCTGTTTTTGTAGCAGCTACAAAGCCAAACATATCATTGCTTGATAATGCATTAACTGCTTTAACGATGTTTGCATATGAAGTTGGTGGCTCTAAACCAGCTGCAGCAAATAGATCCTTTCTATAAACGACCATTTGCGTCCAGCCATCAACTGGCACAGCTGCAATTTTTCCACCCTTCTTAGCCATATTTAATGCGCCCGGTGCAAATGTTTTCTTACCTAACGACTTAACTACAGCGTTATTTGCATCAACATCTAATATGCCTGCCTCAGCCCATGGTAAAACATATTGAAGAGTGTGATAAATCACATCTGGAAGATCTCCCGCTGCTGCTGCTGCAGTAGCTCTTGTACCAAGATCTTTTTCCTCAATTGGTATGACTTCAACCTTGATGCCAGTTTTAGCTTCAAACGCTTTAGCCATCTCCTCTTGTTTTGCCATTCTCGCAGGTTGGACCTCTGTCGTCCAAAATTTAATATCCGCAAAACTAGTATTAGTAATTAAAAATACTAGAGCAAATATATTAATTATGATTTTTCTAATCATGTATTCCCCCTCTTATATTGTTCCTCTCTGGTATTTAGTTTTCTCTGATGTTCGCGATTTTTTCATTGCGATAAATCTAGCAGTGTAATAAATTTTTAACAACATTTAATGGTTAGTTAAAATCCCTTTAAATCAAATAAATGTCAAAAATTGTTATTAAAAATCTCGAAAAATCTTTTGGCGAAAATAAAGTTATCAATAATTTTAACATAGACATAAAGGATGGGGAGTTCATAGTTTTAGTGGGTCCTTCAGGTTGTGGAAAATCAACTTTATTAAGAATGGTTTCTGGACTAGAAAGTATCGATCAAGGAGAAATCTTTTTAGACACAAAGTTAATTAATAACTTAATTCCTTCTAAACGTGAAATTGCAATGGTCTTTCAATCTTACGCTTTATATCCACACATGAATGTTTTTGAAAATATGTCATTTGGTTTAAAAATGGAAAAAATTTCAAAAAACGAAATTAATGAAAAAGTTAATCACGCAGCTGCTACACTTCAAATTGAAGATTTGCTAGAGAGAAAACCTAAACAACTTTCAGGTGGACAAAGACAAAGGGTTGCAATCGGTAGAGCAATAACAAGAAATCCTAAAGTGTTCTTATTTGATGAACCATTATCTAATCTAGATGCCGCTTTAAGATCTGAAATGAGAGTTGAAATTTCTAAATTACACAAAAAATTAAAAACAAATATTATTTATGTAACACACGATCAAATAGAGGCAATGACATTAGCTGATAGAATTGTAGTTCTAAATAAGGGAATAATCGAACAATTTGGAACACCAAATGAAATTTATAATGATCCTAATAATATTTTTGTTGCAGAATTTATTGGTTCCCCAAAAATGAATATTGTCAAAATTAATAAAGAACAAATTATCAATTCAAACACTATAGAATTGTTTAAAAATAAAATAACTTTTGAAAATTTTGATTTTAAAGATGAAATTTATTTAGGTATTAGGCCTGAAGATATCAGCATAAAAAATGATCACGAAATTAAATTAGACGTTAAAGTAGATCTTATTGAAAATTTAGGCTTCGAAAAAATTATTTACGCTAAATTATCAGACAACCAAATTATTATTAAATCGTCAGAAGATATAAACAATCAACCCCTTAAGATATCATTTTCTAAAGACAAGGTTTTATTTTTTGACAAAAATAAAAACAGGATAAGATAGATTTCTTTGAGTAAAAAATTTTCAATAATTATATTTACTGATTTAGATGGTTCATTGTTACATAGAGATAATTTCAAATTTGATGAGATAAAAGATTATGTAAAAAGTCTTATTGATGAGGGGATTATTATTATTCCTAATACTAGTAAAACAGAAAAAGAGATAGATGGATTTATATCGGAACTTGGTTCAGATCTTCCTTATATATCTGAAAATGGATCTTCAATTCATGGGTTGAATTTAATTAATAGTAATTTTCCAAACAAAATAATTTTGAGCAGAGATAAACATGAATTAATTGAAATTTTTGACTCTAAAGTTCCTGAAAATCTTAAAGCTAAATGTAAATTTATTTCAAAAATGAATTCAAAAGAACAAGCCAATATTTTTGGTCTTCAAGAAAATAATTTAAAAAATGCTTTAAATCGGAAATATACCATTCCTTTTTTATTTGAGGGTGACAAAAAAGAAAAAATTAGATTACTAAATATTTTAAAATCTTCCTCATTAACTATGCAGGAAGGAGGTCGTGTTTTAAACTTAGGTGATAATACAGATAAAGTTAAATCAATGAATCAAGTTCTCAAAATATATAAAAAAGTAGAAAGTAAAATTAAGGTCATAGCTGTAGGAGATAATTTTAATGATTTAGATATGTTAAGAAATTGTGATATTCCATGTTTAGTCTTTAATGATCAATTTAAACAAGATCAAATAAACATAGATAATCTAATAGTTTCTAACAAGCCATCACCTGAGGGCTGGGCTGATGTGATTAAAACGGCACTAGTTAAACTAGACTATTAAGATTAAAAACCCAGCATGAGTGATTTTTCTCAAAATGGAGTTGTATCAACTTTGCACGACTTTAAAACAAAGTCTACATCAGTCATTGAAAATGAGCTATCAAAATTTTCAGAACAAAGAAAAATGGAATTAATTTTACCATGTCTTTATTCTGAATTAGAGGGAACTGCTTTACCAAAAATAGTAGAGGAAATAAGTAAAACAAAATATTTAGATCACATAATTATCGGGTTAGACAAAGCAAATGAAGCACAAGCAAAAAAAGCTTGGAAATTTTTTAAGAAATTAAAATCACCTTTTTCAATTCTGTGGAATGATGGCCCAGGTTTAAAAAAATTAGATCAAGAATTAAAAAAAAATAACCTTGCACCAAGTGAACTCGGTAAAGGTAGAAATGTTTGGTATTGTATTGGCATGTGTATCGCAAGAGATAGTGCGCGCTCAGTTGCTTTACATGATTGTGATATTAAAACTTATGATAGAAGAATGCTTGCAAAACTGTTTTACCCAGTAGTAAATCCACTTTTCAACTTTGAATTTTGCAAAGGTTATTATCCAAGAGTAGCAAATGAAAAAATGAATGGAAGAGTTGCAAGATTATTAGTTTTTCCGTTACTGACAGCGTTAGAAAAAACTATTGGAAAAAGTGATTATTTAGACTTTATGAAGTCATTTAAATATCCTCTAGCAGGTGAGTTTTCATTTAGGCGAAATGTATTACCTGAATTAAGAATTTCCTCAGACTGGGGAATAGAAGTTGGAATTTTATCTGAAATGCAAAGAAGTTTTTCTCCTCAAAATATATGTCAAGTGGATTTAGCGGATACTTATGATCATAAACATCAAGTGTTATCAATTGATGATGAAACAAAAGGACTATCAAGAATGTCAATTGATATCATTAAAACATTTATCAAAAAGCTAGCAACTCAAGGTAATACTTTTAGCAGGGAAAAGTTTAGATCGTTAAAAGCTACTTATTATAGAGCAGCCTTAGACTTAATTGATATATATAGAAATGATGCAGTAATGAATGGTCTAAAATTTGATTCTCATACTGAGGAAAAAGCAGTCGAATTATTTGCAATAAACATAATGAAAGCTGGAGAGGCTTTTATTCTTAATCCAATGGATACCCCTTTTATACCCACATGGAGCAGAGTAAAAAGCGCTATACCGGATTTTCTTGGAAGACTTGAAAAAGTAGTTAATGATGATAATAAAAAATATTATTAATGTTAACTCAAAAAGATCAGAAAACTATAAGATCTAAATTAGATAATATTTATAAAATATTCTTATCGAAAAAAGATATTGATTATTTCGAAAAAGAAATTGTTCAAATCATTAAACAATTTAACAAAAAAAATCCAAAAAAGAAAAAAAGTATATCTGAAAAAACTACTTTAGTTATTTGTTATGGTGACAGCGTTTATTCAGAAAAAAATAAATCAATTAGAGTATTTAAAAACTTCTTTCAAAAAAAATTAAAAAATTATTTTAATACAATTCATTTTTTACCATTCTATCCCTCAAGCAGCGATAGTGGTTTTGCAGTAAAAGATCATTACAAAATAGATAGCAAACTTGGAAATTGGTTTGATATAAAAAGTTTTTCAAAAAAAAGTGATATCATGGCAGATATGGTAATTAACCATTCATCAGCAAGAGGTTTATGGTTTAAAAATTTTTTAAAAGCGAAACGACCCGGCAAAGATTATTTTTTAACTATAGATTCTAAATTTAATACTTCAAAAGTTGTTAGACCAAGAGATCATAAACTTTTAAAAAAAATAGATATCTTTAATAAAACTGACTATCTTTGGCGAACATTCAGCCCAGATCAATTAGACTTAAATTTTAAAAACCCTGCAGTACTATTACGTTTTATAAAAATCATGATTAACCTAATTAATCATGGAGTGACCATTTTTAGATTAGACGCAATAGCTTACCTTTGGAAAGAAAGTGGAACAAAGTGTATTAATTTAAACAAAACACATGAAATCATAAAACTCCTAAGAGTAATTTCAGGCTTACTTAATACTCAAACATTAATAGTTACAGAAACAAACTTACCTGAAAAAGAAAATTTAAGTTACTTTGGAAAAAATGATGAAGCAAACTGGATATATAATTTTTCCTTACCACCTTTATTAATCCATGCTTTTTTATTTGAAAACAACTCGTATCTTTACAATTGGAGTAAAAAACTTCCAAGAAGTAAAAAAGGAAATTGTTATTTAAATTTCATCGCATCCCATGATGGAATTGGAATGAGACCCACTGAGGGTTTATTAAGTAGCAAAGCTTTAAAAGATTTTCTTTACAGATTAAAGAAAAATGGATCAAAGTTTTCTTATAGAAAAATTCAAAATAAATCAAAAAAGATTTATGAAGCAAATATAACGGTATTTGATGCTTTAAAAAAAACTAATTATGATAATGGCAAGTTTTCGTTTGAAAGATATATCTCTGCTCATTCAATAATGATTGCATTCGAAGGAGTTCCAGCAGTTTACTTCAACTCCATATTTGGTACATCTAATGATGAGGCAAAATTTGTAATCACTGGAAATAATCGAGATGTTAATAGATATAAATGGAATTTAAAAAATATTTCAAACAAACTTAATAATAAAGATTCTAAAGAGTATTATTTTTATAAAAAGATTTCCAACCTATTAAGTATCAAAAAAAAACAAAAAGCATTTCATCCAAACGCGAGTAGAGAGAATATTAATCTTGGACCAAAAATATTTTGTTTTAAAAGAGAGAGTATTAATAAAAAACAAACTATAATTTGTATAACAAATCTCTCCTCGAAAATTCAATATTTGAAGTTAAGTAAAAAATTTTTAAAATATAAAGACTTATTAGGAAGTAAAATATTTTTTACAATTGATAAGAGAATTAAACTAGATCCTTGTCAAACAATCTGGCTATCTAATAGATAAATTATTTTTCCCAATCAAATCTTGGAAAAGAGTTGAAAATTTTAAATATACCATCCGACCATTGATTGCATACTTTAGAATATTCATCATCGGAAATATTCAAACACTTTTGTGATAGAATTTTATATTCATCTTTTTTATAAACCACGAAATCAATTGGTGGCCCAACAGTTAAGTCACTTTTTAAGGTAGAGTCGATTGAAATCAGAGCACATCTAGAAGCATCTCCAATTGAAACATCAGGTTTTATAACTCTATCTAAAATTGGTTTACCATATTTAACCTCACCAATTACTAGATAAGGTTTACTGTCTGCTGGTTTGATATAGTTACCTTGCGAGTAAATTAAGTAAAGTTCCATCGGTTGGTCTTTAATTTGTCCACCAACAATAAAAGTTGAACCAAGCAGAACTGTATCTGTATTAATTCCTTTTGGCATTGAATGTTTTACATTAAGCGATCCAACATAAGAGGCTATTTGATCAAAATCTTTACAAGTATTTAAATTGAGTTTTCCAGATGTGTCCTCTAAATCTTTTTCAATGGATTTATATACAGCTTGAGAGGTACCTAAATTTCCAGAGGTAACGATTACAATTGTTCTGTCACCAACATCATAAGTAAACATTTTTGAATAAATATTAACATTATCTAAACCAGCATTGGTTCTTGAGTCTGATGCAAAAACTAGGCCATCTTTTGATTTTATACCAATACAATAAGTCATTATTCTTTAAGCACTATTTTTAAATTTTCATAATGTATAATCTATTTCTTACATAACAGGTATAACAATTATACAATTGAATTAATT
>CACJYH010000009.1 GCA_902597695.1 uncultured Pelagibacteraceae bacterium
CATTATTAATCTTAACTTTTAAAGTTTGTTTAGTTTTTAATTTAATTTTTTTTTCTTTAGATACTATTAAACTTCCAAAACCTGAAGCTGCAAGATCTCTAGCTATTCCCTTCACACCAAGACAATCTGGTCGATTAGGAGTAATAGATAAATCAATAAGATTAGATTTTGATTTTGAGAAATAACTTTTACCAATATTTTTTTCATATTTTTTAGGTAATTCGATAATCCCATCGCTCTCATCAGATAAATTTAACTCAGATTCAGAGCAAAGCATTCCGTAAGAAGTTACACCTCTAATTTTTGCTATTTCTAATTTTATGTTAGTCTTTGGGATAATTGCACCTGGGGGTGCGTATATAGTAATAAGCCCTTTGCTCGCATTAGTGGCGCCACACACAACTTTTTTAAGCTCTTTCTCACCGATCCTTACATCACAAACTTTAAGTCTGTCTGCGTTTGGATGTTTTTCTGTCTTGATAATTTTTGCAACTTTAAATATTTGGTTATCAGATGAAAGACTTTCCACACTTTCTACCTCTAACCCTATATTAGTAAGTTGTTCTAAAAGATTTTTTTCTTTTAGATTAGTTTTTAAATGATCTTTTAACCAATCAAATGTGATTTTCATCTACTTAGGCCTCTATAGTTCGTAGGCACGTCTAAAGGATCAAATCCAAAATGATTTAACCACCTATAATCACAATCAAAGAAAGCTCTTAGATCATTAATTCCATATTTCAACATCGCCAATCTATCAATTCCTATTCCAAATGCATAACCTTGAAACTTATTTGGATCTACCTTTACATTTTTTAAAACATTTGGATGAACCATCCCACAACCTAGTATTTCTAGCCACTGATCACCTTCCCCTATAATAATTTTTCCATCTTGGATTTCATATCCAATATCAACTTCTGCAGATGGTTCTGTGAAAGGAAAATGACTTGGTCTAAATCTCATCTTTATTTTTTTAACTTCAAAAAATTCTTTGATAAAATAATTCAAACAACCTTTTAAATGACCCATGTTTATATTTTTGTCTATATGAAGACCTTCAACTTGGTGAAACATTGGTGAATGTGTTTGGTCACTATCCGATCTGTATGTTCTGCCAGGTGCGATTATTTTAAAAGGTGGTTTGTCTTTTAACATTGTTCTAATTTGAACAGGGGACGTGTGAGTACGTAACAATTTTTCTTTTTTATCATCAAGATAAAATGTATCATGCATATCTCTTGCTGGATGATTGTCTGGAGTATTTAAAGCAGTAAAATTATTATATTCATTTTCAACATCTGGTCCTTCCTCTACACTAAAGCCTATCTCAGAAAATATAGAAGATATTTCATCAATTGTTTGTGATACAGGATGGATTTTACCCCTTACAAATGATCGCTCTGGTAAAGTAACATCAATTTTTTCTTTTTCCAATTTTTCATTAATATTTGCTTTTTCTATTTCGTTTATTTTTAAATTTATTAGATCATGAAGTTCATCCTTAATGATATTCAAATCAGATGCGAATTTTTTTCTTTCTGAGACATCAATATTTCCTATTTTTTTAAATTGAGATGAGACCAACCCATTTTTACCAAATAGATCAGATTTAATTTGATTAAGTTCTGCTAGATCTAATTTACCTTTTAATTTTGATGTAAATTCGTCTCTTATTTTTTTTAGATCAGACATTTTTACAGATTATTTCTTCAGCGAAATAAAACAATAGTGAAGATTAATTTAAAGCAGATTGTGCTTTTTGGACAATAGTTTTAAAGGCTTCTGGGCTATCATAGGCTATCTCAGCTAAAATTTTTCTATCAATTTTAATTCCACATTTATTTAAACCATAAATAAACTTGGAATATGTCAAACCTTCAGCTCTTACACCCGCATTGATTCTTTGTATCCACAGTGATTTGAAATCTCTTTTCTTATTTCTTCGATCTCTATATGCATATTGCATAGCTTTTTCCATAGCTTGCTTTGCAACTCTAATAGTATTTTTTCTTCTTCCCCACTGACCTTTTACAGCTTTTAAAACTTTTTTATGTTTGGCTCTACTTGTTACACCTCTTTTAACTCTTGCCATTTTAACCCCTTAAGCTGTAAGGCATATACGATTTAACAATTTTACCATCTTGTTTTGACATCGCAGTAGTGCCCCTAAGTTTTCTTATTTGAGAATTAGTTCTTTTTATCATGCCGTGCCTCTTTCCAGCTTGGGCCATCATGACTTTCCCTCTAGATGAAATTTTAAATCTTTTTTTTGCTGAGCTTTTTGTTTTTAATTTTGGCATAATTGGACGAGGTTATACAAAGAATGTAGAAAATTTACAACCTATATTAAAGCCTATAAAGGTTGAATTACCATAATCATTTGCTTTCCATCAAACTTGGGGTGCAATTCGACTTTACCAATATCTTTCATATCCTCTTTAATTTTAGACATCAGTTCATTTCCTAAATGAGAGTGTTGAAGTTCACGTCCTTTAAACCTAATGGTGAACTTTACCTTATCACCTTTGGCAATAAATTTTTTAGCATTTTTTACTTTAAATTCATAATCATGCGTTTCAGTTACTGGTCTCATTTTAATTTCTTTTAAAGCAATTATTTTTTGTTTCTTTTTTGCAAGGTTTGCTTTTTTTTGCGCATCATATTTATATTTACCCATGTCCATTATTTTACAAACTGGGGGATTGGCATTTGGGGCAATTTCGATTAAATCCAAACCTTGATTTTTTGCCATTGAGATTGCCTCATTAGTATTTAAAACACCTAAGTTTTCTCCATCACTTGCAATAACTTGAACTTCGGGTGAGGAAATTCTGTTATTTGATCGAGGACCACGATCCTTGGTTCTTCTTTGAAAATAGTTTTGCTTAAAATCTGCCACTTAAATATTTGAAGGCGCTTTGTTTAAAGCAGAAAATTTTTTTAGAAATGAGTTTAGTTCCATATTTTCTTGTTTATTTGAATCCAACCTTCTAATGGTTACTGAGTTACTGTCAACTTCTTTTTTACCACAAATTATTAAAAGAGGTATTTTTGCTAATGAATGATCTCTTATTTTATAATTTAAATTATGATTTTTTAAATCAACCATTGATGTAATACCAGCTTCTCTTATCTTATTGGAAACTTTTTTGGCGTATTCTTCGAAATCTTCGGATATAGGTATAACAACTGTTTGTAACGGAGATATCCAAAATGGAAATTTTCCAGCATAGTTTTCAATCAGAATACCTATAAATCTTTCAAGAGACCCAAATAAAGCTCGATGTAACATCACAGGAACTTTTTTTGTTCCATCTTTGTCTATATATGATGCACCTAATCTACCAGGTAAATTAAAATCAACTTGTAATGTTCCACATTGCCAATCTCTTCCTATCGCATCCCTTAAAACAAATTCTATTTTAGGCCCATAGAATGCACCTTCACCCTTGTTTATACTATATTCTAATTTAGTTGCTTTTACAGCCTTTAACAAAGCACTCTCAGCCTTATCCCAAATACTATCGTCTCCAACTCTTTTTTCTGGTCTATCTGAGTATTTTAAAATCACATTTTCAAAACCTAAGTCTTTATAAATTTCTAAAATAAGATCTGTAACTATTAAACACTCTTTTGTAATTTGATCTTCAGTACAAAATATGTGAGCATCATCTTGTGTGAATGCTCTTACCCTCAACAATCCATGTAATGCCCCTGAAGGTTCATAACGATGTACTTTTCCAAACTCAGACATCTTTAGTGGCAAATCTTTATAACTTTTAAGGCCTTGATTAAAAACTTCTATACAGCCTGGACAGTTCATAGGTTTAATCGCAAACACCTTTTCATCTGGTGTTGTTGAAGTATACATATTTGCTCCAAATTTTTCCCAGTGTCCAGATTTTTCCCACAGAGTTCTATCTAAAACCTCTGGAGTATTTATTTCCTTATATCCTGCGATCTCTTGTTTCATCCTCATATAATCGATTAATTTTTGAAACAATGCCCAACCTTTTTCATGCCAAAAAACAGATCCTGGACTTTCTTCTCTAAAATGGAACAAATCCATTTCTTTGCCTAATTTTCTATGATCTCTTTTTTCTGCTTCTTCAATTCTTTTTAGATAATTGTCTAAATCTTTCTGAGAAGCCCAGCTTGTTCCATATATTCTTTGGAGCATTTCATTATTTGAGTCCCCTCTCCAATAAGCTCCTGCAACTTTTGTAAGCTTAAAAAATTTACCTATTTTTCCTGTAGAAGATAGATGAGGACCCCTACATAAATCATGCCACGCACCATGAAAGTAAATTGACACCTCCTCGTTTTGAGGAATACTCTCAATAAGTTCAGCTTTATATAATTCTCCCTTATTTTTAAAATGTTTTATTGCTTTATCTCTATCCCAAACTTCTCTTTTTGTCTTTTCATCTCGATCAACTATCTCTTTCATCTTTTCTTCAATCTTAGTTAGATCACCCTCAGTAAAAGGTTCCTTTCTGGCAAAATCGTAATAAAAACCGTTTTCTATAACAGGTCCAATAGTAACTTGAGTTCCAGGAAACAGTTCTTGAACAGCCATAGCCAAAATATGGGCAGTATCGTGTCTTATTGTTTCAAGACCTTCCTCATTTTTTGAAGTTAATATTTTAACGGAACAATTTTTTTCAATTTGGAAATTTAAATCTTTTAACTCACCATCTACGCTTATCACCATAGCTTCTTTAGCTAATGATTTACTGATTTTTTCAGCTACATCTAGTCCTGTGACTTTATTTGGAAAGTCGAAGCTGTTTCCATCTGGCAAAGTAATTGTGGGCATTTAATTTAGCAACCTTTTATACTCTAAATAAGTAGAAAAACACATTTTTTCAACATTAAATTTTTTTATAATGTTTTTTCTTCCCTCCTTACCCATTAATTTTAAGGAAGTTTCATCCATTGTCATTGCTTGAATGATTTTTTTACTTAAGGAGCCTGCATCACCAGATTCAAATAACAATCCAGTTTTTTCGTTTAAAATTGTCTCATTTGATCCTCCAATATTACTAGCAATAATTATTTTTTCCATAGATTGTGCCTCTACCGCAACTCTTCCGAAAGCTTCTGGTTCAATTGATGCTGAAACTATAATATCAGAAACCTTATAAGCTAAAGCCATATCCTTACAATGGTCTATGAATTTTACTTGATTGGTCAGATTATATTTTTCAGTTAATTTGATAAGTTTTTCTTTATAAGAATCTCTTCCCTGATCACTACCTAATATTACAACATGAAATGCTTCGTACCCTAATTCAATTTTAACTAAATTTATTGCCTCAATAAATAATTCTTGACCCTTCCATGACGTAAGTCGACCTGGCATAAGAATTATTTTTTTTTCATCATTAATATTCCACTCATTTAAAAGTTTTTTTTCATCAGTTTCAATTTTGGTTGTTGGATCAAAATAATCTACATTTATGCCCCTAAAAATTACTAAAAATTTTTTTTTAGAATTCAAAAATTCCTGATAATTCTCTTGAATATGTGAAAAAATAAAGTTTGATCCTGCTATTACCAAGTCTGACCTTACCATTACTGAATTATAAAATCTTTTTAATCTACCTCTAAAATTATAAGTCCCATGAAATGTAGTAACAAACTTTCTTCTAGTTAATTTTGTTGCAATTAAACATGACCAAGCTGGTGCTCGACTTCTTGCGTGAACAATTGAAATGTTAAAAATCAAAATTATTGCTATTAAAATAATTGAATTTATCAAAATCAATAATGGATTTTTACTATGGACAGGAAGCCTTATTAATTTAACTTTTTTTTTATCAATAAACTTAGTTAACTCTCCACCACTTGTAACAATATAAGATTTACAATTATTTTCAGGTAAAAAATGTGCAATATCATAGCAACCAGTTTCTGCACCTCCGTAACCTAATTTTGGGATTACTTGCAAAACATTTAAATTAGATGACATTTAAGATAATTATATAATAATAGACAAAACTAATAAACTTTTATGACAAATTTTAATTACTTAAAAATTTCCACTACCAGAAAAATAAGATATTTGAAACTTCATCAAAAAAATGCCGCCTACATTGTTTTTTTGCATGGTTTTATGTCAGATTTGGAAGGTAAAAAACCTCAAGCATTTTTAAAATTTGCAAAAAAAAATAAATTAGGTTTTCTTGCTTTAGAATATTCAGGTCATGGTAAATCATCAGGAAAATTTATTAATGGTAATATTTCAAAATGGACTAGGGATACCACTTTAGTAATTCAAAAAGTTGTTAGAAAAAACGATATTATATTTATCGGATCAAGTATGGGGGCTTGGATTGCTTTAAACCAGTTTAGTCTTATCAAAAATAAAATTAGAGGTTTTTTAGGAATAGGTTCAGCGCCAGAATTTCTTGAGAAACTAATGTGGAATAAATTTTCTAATAAAATGAAGATTGAAATAAAAAAAAAAGGTGTCATAAATTTAAAACATGGCGATTATGAATACCCAATCACCTACCAATTAATCAAAGATGGAAGAAAAAATAAAATTTTAAATAAAAAAATAAGTCAAAATATAAATGTAACAATGGTTCACGGGAGTAAAGATAAATCTGTACCTGTAATTTACTCAAAAAAAGTTTTAAAAATATTTCAATCTAAGAAAAAGAAATTAGTAGTTATAAAAAATGGTGATCATAGTTTATCTTCCCCAAAATGGCTCAAGATATTGAAAAAAGAGTTAAAATTAATAATTAACTAACTTTTTGTATTTTTGTTTTTGTAGAGATTGGATTTTTAAGCTTATCTAACATTTCTTTTGGACAAACCTGTACAAAATTCTTTAACTCGTTTTCAAAGTCATCAATTATTTTTTTTGATAAACTGGATCCTGTTTCATTACTATGTTCGAGTACCAATTCTTTTAAAAATTTTGACCAATACTCAGTTTCAACATTTTGCCATACAACTGAGTCCGGATTAACTTTTTTTTCAAATTCTTTTGATTTATCGTAAATAAAAGCCATTCCTCCTGTCATGCCAGCTGCAAAATTATCTCCAACATCTCCAAGAATTACTGCTGTACCACCGGTCATATATTCACAACCATTTGAATCACAGCCTTCGATAACAGTTGTGGCACCAGAATTTCTTACCGCAAATCTATCTCCAGCTTGACCAGCTGCAAAAAGTTTACCTGATGTTGCACCATAAAGAACTGTGTTGCCAATAATAGTATTCTCATTAGAAATTAAATTGCTTTCATCAGGTAGTTTTATTGAAATGGTTGCCCCTGACAAACCTTTCCCAACATAATCATTTGCATCGCCTTTTAAATTAAGTTTAAGTCCTTTTGCTGTAAATGCACCAAACGATTGTCCAGCTGAACCTTTAAAATCTAGAGTTAAAAAATTTTCCTCTAATTTTTCATAACCATATTTTTTATATAAGTGATGTGAAATTCTAGTGCCTACAGCTCTATTAGTATTTTTAATTAAAAACTCGTTATTTATTTTTTCTGAGTTATCTAAAGCCTTTTCTATTTGAGGCCAAATTTCTTGATCCAGTGTATTAGGAACTTGATTTATTTCTGAGACCTCACAATACCTCTTATTATTGCCAGGGTCTGCTTGGACAAATAATGGATTAAGATCTAAGTCATCTAGATTAGGCGAGGCTTTACTTACCTGCATTAATAAATCAGTTCGACCGATAACCTCATTTAAAGATCTAAAACCAAGTGAAGCTAAAATTTCTCTCACCTCTGTAGCAATAAATGTAAATAAATTTACAACTTTATCAGGAGTTCCAGTAAATTTTTCTCTTAATTTTTCATCCTGTGTACATACTCCTACAGGACAAGTATTAGAGTGACATTGCCTTACCATAATACAACCCATCGCTACTAAGGCGGTAGTTGCTACACCATACTCCTCTGCACCCATCATAGCTGCAATAACAACATCTCTTCCAGTTTTAATACCCCCATCAGTTCTTAAAGTAACTTTATGTCTTAGATTATTTAATGTTAAAACTTGATTGGCCTCCGTCAGTCCCATCTCCCAAGGTATACCTACGTATTTTACACTTGTTTGAGGTGTAGCCCCGGTTCCTCCATTATGTCCTGAAATTAAAATTATATCAGCTTTTGCTTTTGCAACACCAGCTGCAATAGTACCAACGCCAGAAGATGCAACTAATTTAACTCCAATTCTTGCCTTAGGATTGATTTGTTTTAAATCATAAATAAGCTGAGCTAAATCCTCAATTGAATAAATATCATGATGCGGAGGTGGGGAGATTAGCGTTACACCTGGCGTTGAGTGTCTTAGCTTGGCAATCTCATCTGTTACTTTAAATCCTGGTAATTGGCCACCTTCGCCAGGTTTTGCACCTTGAGCAATTTTAATCTCAATTTCATTACAATTGTTTAAATAATTAACTGTTACACCAAATCTTGCTGACGCAATTTGTTTTACTCTCGAATTTGCACTATCACCAGAGTCCATAATCTTAAATCTATTTGAATCTTCACCACCTTCTCCACTACAGGATGCTCCTTTAATCCTATTCATCCCAATAGCTAATGTTTCATGTGCCTCCTTAGACAATGCTCCGTGGGACATACTTCCACTGCCAAATCTTTTTAATATTTTTTCTATTGGTTCAACCTCAGAAATTTGAATAGATGGTCCTAATTTTTTTTTTCTAAAATCTATTAAATCCCTTAAGTTAATTGGTGGCAAGTTATAGATTCCCTCAGCATATTTTTTATAAGCTGTATACGAGTTTGATCCTACAGCACTTTGTAATAAGTGGATTAATCTGCCCTGATATTGGTGTGTTTCTCCATTTTTTCTGTATCTATAAATCCCACCAATAGGTAAAACTGTATCGGTGCTTTCAAATGCCTCTTTATGTATTGCACGTATTTTTTTTTCAATTCCTGACAATCCAATACCAGAAATTTTTGAAGTCACTCCAGGAAAATAATCATCAACTATTGATCTGCTTAGACCAACAGTTTCAAAATTACATCCGCCTCGATACGAACTTAAAACAGATATACCCATTTTTGACATGATCTTTAATAATCCTGCATTCACTGATTTGATATATCTTTCAACACATTCATCAAAACTATACTGACCAAATAACTTTTTCTCATGCCTTTGGTATAAACTATCAAAAGCTATATATGGATTAACTGTTGTTGCTCCAACACCTATTAATGTTGCAAAAGAATGGGTGTCCAAAGCTTCGCCAGATTGAACGTTAATTGAAACATACCCTCTTAATTTTTTATCAATTAAAAAAGTATTAATCGCACCAACGCATAACAGCATTGGCATAGGCATCCTTGTATCTGAAATAGCTTTGTCGCTTAAAACTAATTGTGTTACACCCTGTCTAACGGCAATTTCCGACTCTTTTTGGATCCTTTTAATAGAGTCAAATAAACTTTGATCATTTGAGAAAGTACAATCTATAGAGACAGAGTTTTTTCCAAAAAAATTAATAAATTTGTTAAATTGTGAATTCGATAATACCGGACTATTTAAAACATAAATATTTTCTTTAGTTAAAGTATCAAAATCTAAAATATTACCAAGATTACCAAATCTAGTTTTCAAACTCATAACTTTATTTTCTCTTAAAGAGTCAATCGGTGGATTGGTCACTTGGCTAAAGTTTTGTCTAAAAAAATGATAAAGTGGTCTGTATTTGTCTGATAGAACTGCTAAAGGTGTATCATCACCCATGGAACCAGTCGCTTCTTTTGCATCTTCAGCCATTGGATGTAAAATTAGCTCTAAGTCCTCTAAACTAATTCCAAAAGTGTGTTGTCGTCTCCTTAGATCTTCACCATCAAAATTATGTTTTTCATTAGAAATAGATAATTTTTCATCTAGATCTATTATCTGAGAATTGAAATGCTTATATTCTTTTGCCAAATAGTCTTTAATTTGATTATTTGTAAACACTTTGCCTTTTTCAATTCTAACACCAATTATCTCCCCTGGGCCAAGTCTTCCTTTTGATAAAATTCTTTTTTCATTTAATTCAATCATTCCAGTTTCAGATCCAGCAAAGAGAAACTTGTCTTTTGTTATTGCGTATCTTAAAGGCCTTAAACCATTTCGATCATTAGCTGCAATGACCCATTCATTATCTGTTGCAGCAATAGCGGCAGGACCATCCCAAGGTTCCATAGTACTATTTAAAAAATTAAACAGCTGTTGATGGCTTTTTGGAAGAGTTTTATTTCTTTTTGACCAAGCATCAGGAATCATCATTAATTTTGCTAAAGGTGCAGGTTGGCCAGATTTATTTAATAACTCAAAAACATTATCTAGTGCCGCAGAGTCAGAAACTCCTTTTTGTATAACTGGCTTTAAATTTTCTACATTTTCAAAAAGAGGACTGCTCATCTCTTGTTCATGAACTCTCATCCAGTTTTTATTGCCTTTGTAAGTATTAATTTCACCATTATGAGCAACTGCTCTAAATGGTTGTGCCAAACTCCAGCTTGGAGCGGTATTAGTTGAAAATCTCTGATGAAAAATTGCAAATCTTGAAATAAATCTTTCGTCCTTTAAGTCTAAGAAAAAATCTGAGATAGCCTCAGCTAAAAACATGCCCTTATAGATAATTGATTTAGAACTTATTGAGCAAATATAAAAATTATTTAATGATAAATTGAATGCTTTATTCTCAATTTTTTTTCTTGTTTCATAAATTTTTCTTTCAAGCTCTTTATCAAGCAAATTTTTATCATTCGATTTAAAAAGCACTTGGATTATCTCTGGCATAGTTTGAAAAGCTTTTTCTCCTAAAACTTTTGGATTAACAGGGACCTGTCTCCATCCATAGATACTAAAATCGTTTTTAGTTAACTCACTTTCTACAATCGTTTTACAGCTTTCTTGTGAGGAGTAATCATTTCTTGGTAAAAAAATCATTCCAACACAAATATCAGAGCCATCATGTGTGTGACCTGTAACCTCTATTTTTTCAATAAAGAAATCTTTGGGTATTTCTAAATGTATTCCTGCTCCATCACCTGTTTTTCCATCAGCATCAACAGCTCCTCGATGCCAAACAGCCTTTAAAGCTTCAATTCCATATTCTACAACCTCTCTTGATTTTTTTCCCTCTGTTGATGCAATTAAACCTACGCCACATGCATCATGTTCCATTTCTTTAGAATAAACATTGTTTTTAGTAAGTAATTCTAAATTTTTTTTAAATGTGCTCATTATGCAACTTTAGATTTTTTTAATTCGATATTTTCAAGATAAGATTTGATTGATAAAGCAGCATCTCTACCATCTTTAATTGCCCAAACAACTAAAGATGCACCTCTTACAATATCTCCGGCAGCAAAGACACCTTTAATATTAGTTTCCATAGTATCAAAGTCAGTTTTAATCGTTCCCCATTTTGTGACTTGTAATTCTTGTGCTTCAAATAATAATGGCAAGTTTTCTGGATCAAATCCTAAAGCTTTTATTACCATATCTGCTTTAATTTCAAATTCAGATCCTTGTTTAATTTCTGGTCTTCTTCTCCCTGAGTCATCTGGATCTCCAAGTTGAATTTGATCTACAATTAATTTTTCAATTTTATTTTTTCCTCTAAATTCTTTTGGACTAGACAACCAAACAAATTCAACACCCTCTTCTTCTGCATTAGCTACTTCTCTTGCAGATCCAGGCATATTATCTTTATCTCTTCTATATAAACATTTGACTGAATTAGCTTTTTGTCTTACAGATGTTCGAACACAATCCATTGCGGTATCTCCACCTCCAATAACAACTACATCTTTACCCTCAGCATTTAATATACCTTTATCAAACAAATCAACTTTGTCTCCCAACCCCTTTTTGTTTGATGCAGTTAAAAACTCCATAGCAGGAAAAATATTATCTAAATCATTACCTAGCAGATTAATTTCTCTTGGTTTATAAACTCCAGTAGCAATTAAAATTGCATCATGTTTCTTTCTCAATTGATCTAAAGTTGCATCCTTACCAACCTCAAAATTTTGTTCAAATTTAATTCCACCATCTTTCAACAATTTTGTTCTTCTCTCGACTACATGTTTCTCTAATTTAAAATTTGGAATTCCATAAATTAACAAACCGCCCGCTCTGTCATATCTGTCATAAACAGTAATTTGATATCCATTTTTCCTAAGTTGTTCAGCAGCTGCCAGTCCAGCGGGTCCAGCACCAATTATTCCAACACTTTGGTCTTTTTCGTGTTTGATTGATATAGGCTTTACCCACCCGTTCTCCCAAGCACTATCAGTAATATATTTTTCAACTGATCCAATTGTTACAGTGCCATGACCTGACTGCTCAATAACACAATTACCTTCACATAGTCTGTCTTGAGGGCATATTCTGCCACAAACCTCAGGCATATTATTTGTACTTTGAGATAATTCATAAGCTTCCTTCAATCTGCCTTCAGCAGTCAATTTAAGCCAATCAGGGATGTTGTTACTTAAAGGACAATGGACTTGGCAAAAAGGAACGCCACATTGAGAGCATCTACTTGACTGCTCTTGTGCTTTTTGAGTGATAAATTCATCATAGATTTCATTAAAATCATCTTTCCTATTATCAACTCCTCTTTTAGGTGGGGTTTGTTGACCTATTTTTACGAATTTTAGCATTTTATCAGTCATAAATTTTTATAAATTTATCGCAAAATATACATAGTTTTTATTAGTAAAAGAAATAAATAGGTCAGTTATTATTACCTAATTACAATAATATTTAGCTTAAAATCTACTTAATCTGATTTTTGCATACCTAATATGATTAAATCGAATTGTTTAAAATGAATATTTTTTAAGCTACGACACATGTATGTTGCAAGATTTTATAGAAATTTTAATTCTTTCTGCTGTTCAAGGAATTTCTGAATTTTTACCCATAAGTTCTTCAGCTCATTTAATATTGGTATCAAATTTTTATGATTTAAAAACAAGTTCTTTATTAATAGACATAAGTCTACATTTGGGCTCATTAATTGCAGTAATTTTTTATTTTAGAAAAGAGCTATTTGATCTAAGAAATAATAATAGGTTATTAAGTTTAATAATTATTGGCTCCTTGCCTTTAATATTTTTTGGATATATTTTATATTCCACAGAATTTATTCATCTTTTAAGAAACACAAAAGTAATTGCATCAACAACACTATTTTTTGGATTCATACTTTTCTTTGCTGATCAAAGAAAAATTGATCGAAATATTTCTACAGATTTAAATATTAAATCAGTTTTATTAATTGGTTTATTTCAAATATTAGCGTTGATACCAGGAGTTAGTAGGGCTGGAATAACGATTACGGCAGCAAGATTTTTGAATTTCAATAGAACAGATGCTAGTAAAATTTCTTTTTTACTGTCTATACCTGCATTAGCAGGAGCAAGCTTCCTAGGTTTAAGAGAGGCTTTTGAACAATCAATAGAAATTAATTATTTATTATTAATTGCTACTTTTTTATCATTTTTATTTTCATTTTTTACAATTAAGTATTTTCTTAAATTTATAAGTAAAATTTCTTTTAATGTATTTGTAATTTATCGGATAATTCTTGGCTTAATTTTATTTTATATAATATATATTTAACTTGCTTTCCTTATTAATGGAACTAATTGAGATAATAAAACTCCACTTAATATAAAAAAACAACCAAGTAAATTATTAATGCCTAATATTTGATTTAGAAGAAACCAGGCGGCAATTGTTGCAAACACACCCTCCAAAGAAAAAATTATTGCTGCTGGTGCTGGAGTTATATTTCTTTGAGCATAAATTTGTAAAACAAATGCAAAACCACCTGATAAAATACCAGCATATAAAATCGAGTCTATTTCATTTAATATATTAGCGATTACAAATTCTTCAGAAAATAAACCTATTATAAATGAGAATAAAGCAACTAGCAGAGTTTGAATTGCACCAATAGTCAATGGTAGATTGTACTTTTTGACAATCATACCAGTAAAAATAATATGTGTACTCCAAAATAAAGCTCCTAATACCACAAGGGTATCACCTAATCTTACAGTTGCATCTTGAAAATTTGTTAATAAATATCCGCCGATTAAACATAAAATTACTGATGGCCATACACTCCAGTGTAAAAAATCTTTTTTAAAGATGAAAATAATTATTGGGACCATTGGCACATAAAAAATTGTAAAAAAAGCAGCATTTGCTACATCAGTGTAAAGCAACGCAACCTGTTGTAATGCTGAGCCCAAAAATAATGATAGTCCGATTAAAAAGGACAGGATAACGAATGTTTTTGTATCAAACTTAAATTCTTTTTTTAGTTTTTTTGCTTCAAACATTAATGCTAAAGGAACAATTGCTAAAAAACCCACAAAAAATCTTACTGAATTAAAAGTGAATGGGCCGATGTCGTCCATGCCTGTATCTTGTGCAATAAATGTGGTCCCCCAAATGAAAGTGCATAATAATGCACTAAATAATGAGAGAGTTTTTGACATATTTTACACAGCTAATTTGTAAGCAAAATTTTTTCCAAGATTGTCTTTCAAATCGTTGTTAAATCGAGCTGCTTCAGCTCCATCAATTATTCTGTGATCATATGATAAAGATAAAGGTAACATTGTTCGTGTAATAAATTTTCCATCAATAAAAATTTGTTTTTTTTGAGATTTGCCAACTCCCAAAATTGCAACTTCAGGATAATTAATTATAGGTGTAAAAAAAGAACCGCCAATACCTCCTAGACTTGTTATTGTCATGGAACCACCAAATAATTCTTTTTTGTCAATTTTAAGATTCCTACACTGATCACTTAATTTTTTAAGTTCGTTACCAATTAATGAAATATTCTTATTATCAGCATTTCTTAGTTTTGGCACCATAAGTCCATGCTTCGTATCTACTGCTATTCCAATATGGTAATACTTTTTTAAGGTCATTTTTCCTTTATCAATTTCATCTATAGATGAATTGAAATTTGGAAATTTTTTAAGTGATGCAGTTAATGCTTTGACGATAAAAGCTAAAGGAGTAATTTTTTTTTTTTCTCCAGTGTAAATATCTGTAAGAGATGTTCTAAACTCCTCTAATTCAGTTATATCTGCTTCATCATGATTGGTCACATGTGGAATATTGGTCCAAGAATTCATAAGATATTTAGACGAAAGTCTCTTCACTCTTGGAATATCCTTTATTTCTATTTTTCCAAATTCAGAGTGAGGATATTCTAGTTCTATCTTTTCATCTTTTTTGAATTCTTTTTCAGAATTTATCTCAGGTTTATTTGCGACAAATGACTTTACATCACTTTCAGTTACTCTTCCTAGTCTTTCACTACCTTCAACTTTACTAATATCAACACCAAGTTCTCTTGCAAATTTTCTGACTTTTGGCGAGGCTGCGGTTTTTTTAGAAAAATCTTTTACGATAACATTTTTTGATCCAACTTCTCTTCTAATTTCTATTTTTTTTTCCTTAGTATTTTCTTTTTTAATGGTTTTTATTTCTTCAGTTTTTAATTGAGTTTCATCTTGATTGTCTTTTAATTCAATTTCTAATATTTTATCACCTTCAGAAACCTTATCCCCAACATTTAAATTTAATTCTGTAACTATTCCATTATGTAATGAGGGTATTTCAACACTCGATTTATCACTTTCAATTGTTATTAAAGGATCATTTTTTTTAATCTCTTGACCCTTTTTGACTATAATTTCAATAACCTCTACATCTTTAAATTCACCAATATTTGGAACTTTTACATCTTTTTTGGGCATTCTATAATTTTGTTGGCATAGGTTTATCAATATCAATCTTATACTTTTTGATTGCTTCTTTTGCATATTTTGATGCAATAAGCTGTTCCTTAGCTAAAATACTCAAACCATATGTTGTGATATGTTCCTTATCAACTTCAAAAAATTTTCTTAACTTCTTTCTTGTATCACTTCGACCAAATCCATCCGTTCCTAATGAATAAAAACTTTTATTTACGTATGGTCTAATCTGGTCAGAATTCATTCTCATATAATCAGAAGCTGCTAAAATTGGTCCTTCAGTATTACCCAAACATTTTTCTACATAGCTTTTTTTAGGCTCTTTATCAGGATTTAGAAGATTGTATCTCTCTACCTCAAGGCCATCCCTTCTTAATTCATTAAAGCTGGTTACACTCCAAATCTCACTATCGATTTGATACTCATTTTGTAATATTTCGGCACCAGCTATCATTTCTCTTAAGATTGTGCCAGATCCAAGAAATTGAATTTTAGTTTTTTTATACTTGTTAAACTCCTTTATTTTATACATTCCTTTTAAAATACCATCCTCACATGATTTATCTTTTGGCATTTCTGGATGAGGATAATTTTCATTCATGGTCGTAATGTAATAGAAAATATTCTCTTTTTTCTCATGCATTCTTCTTAAACCTTCTCGAAAAATGACTGCAAGCTCGTAGTGAAATGTTGGATCGTATGATCTGCAATTAGGAATAGTTGAAGCCATCAAATGACTATGACCATCTTGATGTTGTAAACCTTCCCCAGCAAGAGTTGTTCTTCCAGCGGTTGCTCCGATCAAAAACCCTCTGGACTGGCTATCAGCACCCGCCCAAGCAAAATCACCAATTCTCTGAAAGCCAAACATTGAGTAAAAAAGATAAATTGGGATCATTTCTATATCATGGTTTGTATATGAAGTTCCTGCAGCGATCCAAGATGACATCGCTCCAGCCTCGTTAATTCCTTCCTCTAAAACTTGACCACTCTTTTCCTCTTTATACGAACTTAATTGAGCAGAATCTTCTGGCTCATATTTTTGACCTTCATGAGCATAAATTCCTATTTTTTGGAAAAAACCCTCCATTCCGAATGTTCTAGCCTCATCAGGTATGATTGGAACCAGTCTTGGTGCAACATTTTTATCTCTCAAAAGGTTTGTTAACATTCTGACCAATGCCATTGTGGTCGACATTTCTTTTTCACCTGTAGAAACTTTCATATTATCGAAAATATCTTTTGGTGGTGCTTTAACAGGTTTCGCGTAAGTTGTTCTTTCAGGAATAAAACCACCCAGTTGAATTCGTCTTTCATTTATGTATTTAATCTCTGGAGAATTTTGATCAGGCTTGTAGTATTCAATATTCTTAACTTGTTGATCTGTTAATGGAACATCAAACCTATCTCTGTAATACATTAAGTCGTCGATATCTAACTTCTTAGTTTGGTGAGTTGTATTTACACTCTCACCACTTTTACCCATTCCATAACCCTTAATAGTTTTTGCAATTACAACTGTAGGACTTCCAACATTTTTAGATGCTTTATCATAAGCTGCAAAAACTTTATGAGGGTCGTGACCACCCCTGTTTAATCGCCAAATATCTTTGTCTGAAAGACTGGAAACCAACTCTTTAGTCTCTAAATATTTTCCAAAAAATTTTTCTCTCACATACGCACCGTTCCTTGCTTTCATTGCTTGATACTCGCCATCGACAGTCTCATTCATTGTTTTAACTAAATGACCTGTTTTATCATTGGCAAGCAATGGATCCCAATAAGAGCCCCAAATAACTTTTATAACATTCCATCCTGCACCTCTAAATATTCCCTCTAATTCCTGAATTATTTTTCCGTTTCCTCGAACTGGTCCGTCTAGTCTTTGAAGATTACAATTTACAACAAATATTAAGTTATCTAATTTTTCTCTTGCAGCTAAACCAATCGCGCCTAAAGATTCAGGTTCATCCATTTCTCCATCACCTAAAAATGCCCAAACTTTTCTACCTTCATCTTTGATGAGACCTCTGTTGATTAAGTACTTCATGAATCTTGCTTGATAAATTGCAAGCATTGGACCTAATCCCATGGAAACTGTTGGAAATTGCCAAAAATTCGGCATTAGCCAAGGATGAGGATATGAGGAAAGACCACCAGGGTTTACTTCTTGTCTAAAACTATCTAATTGTTTTTCGTTAAGTCTACCTTCTAGATAAGCTCTAGCGTACATACCTGGAGCGCTATGACCTTGAAAATAAATTAAATCTCCACCAAATTTATTATTTTTTGCTCTCCAAAAATGATTCATACCAACATCGTAAAGAGTTGCAGCAGATGCAAAAGTTCCAATATGCCCTCCAAGTTCTGGGAATTTTTTATTTGCTCTAACTACCATTGCGGCAGCATTCCATCTAATTAAAGATCTAATTCTTCTCTCTATGTTTTGATCTCCATTAGATTTTTTTTCCTCATTAACTGGTATAGTGTTTATATAAGGAGTATTTTGCGTATAGGGTATATTGGCACCCTCCATATAAGCTTTGTTAATAAGTTCTTTAATTAAATAATGTGCCCTCTGATTTCCGTCTTTTTCTATTACTGCTGACAAAGACTCTAGCCATTCACTTGTTTCTAATGGATCGATATCCCCTTCTTTAACTACTTGGATTATTTTTGGTTTTTCGGTCTCAATTATCTTTTGTGGAATATTATGGTCCTGATGTTTTCTTAAAGTGCGCTCAGCTTCTTGAATTAAATTTTCAGTTTCTTTTGGAACACTTTCTTTTTGAGATAATGATTGATTTGAAGCAATATTTATTAATAGATCTCCCTTTGAAACCTTATCTCCAACTTTAACATTTACAGACTCGACTTTGCCAGAAAATATTGATGGTATTTCAACACTCGATTTATCACTTTCAATAGTAACAACAGGATCATTTTTTTTAATATCTTGACCCTCTTTTACTAAAAGTTCTATAACTTCCACGTTCTCAAAATCACCTATGTCAGGAACTAACAATTTTTCAGTCATTTTTAAAAGTTTTATACATAAAAAAAATTTACTTAATCTTTAATTTTAACACATTCTATCCAATTTTTTGACACTCTTTATTGAAATACTCAAATAATGATTAAAAAGTTATTAAATATATTTATTCAACCAAAATTCAACACATATAAAGATGCTAATGTTTGGATCCAAAAAATCTTGTTAGAGGAAAAATACGGAAAAATTAATTCCTAAATTTTTTCTACACATAGCGCAATTCCCATACCGCCACCTATACAAAGTGCGGCACAACCTCTTTCTTTATTCTGTTTTTTCATTTCATGTATAAGTGTCACAAGTATTCTTGCTCCAGATGCACCTATTGGGTGACCTAAAGCGATAGCCCCACCATTTACATTAACTTTGTTTTCATCAATACCCAATTCACTGATAACTGCTATAGCTTGAGCAGCAAAAGCCTCATTAATTTCAAATAAATCAATTTCATTTAAATTCCAATTTACTTTTTTTGATGCTTGGCGGATAGCTTCTATAGGACCAAGACCCATTAAAGACGGTTCCAAACCAACAGATGCCCAGGAAATAATTTTAGCTAATGGTTTAAGTGAATTTTGTTGAGCTTCCTTAAATGTAGTTAATAATAAAGCAGCTGCTCCATCATTTATACCAGATGAGTTTCCGGGTGTCACAGTCCCACCATCTTTAAAAGCTGTTTTTAATTTTTCTAAATCAGATAATTTTAAATCTTTTCTTGGGTGTTCATCTTTTTTTAAAATAATACCTTTGTGATTTATCTGCACTATTTCATCATCAAATTTATTATTTTCAATTGCAATTTCTGTTTTTTTTTGGGATTTAAGAGCAAATTCATCTTGTTGTTTTCTGGAAATATTAAACTTTTTTGCAACATTTTCAGCTGTAACTCCCATGTGGTAATTTTTAAAAGCATCAGTTAAACCATCGTGAATCATAGTATTGATTAATTGATCTTTTGAAATTTCTTTTTTCTCTGAATTAAAATAAGAGTAAGGTGTCATCGACATATTCTCTTGACCCCCACAAATTACATTATTTGCATCTCCTAATTTAATTTGTTGATAACCTGAAATAATGGCCCTTAGTCCTGATCCACAAACTTGGTTTACTAAATAAGCAGGTTTGGATACAGGGATCCCAGCATTTACTGCTGCTTGTCTCGCAGGGTTCTGTCCTCCAGCAGCAGTCAAAACCTGGCCCATTATTACTTCATCAATTTCATTATTAGATATTTTACTTCTTTTCAAAACCTCATTTATCACGATAGTACCAAGTTGATCTCCTTTCAAATCTTTTAATGATCCCTTATAAGTGCCTATAGGAGTCCTAACTGCACTACAAATGACCACGTCATCAGGTTTGTTGTTCATAAATTTTAATTTTATCTTATCATTAAAATACACTAAATATTGATATACTATAAACAAATATATTTATAAATGCGCCTGTAGCTCAATTGGATAGAGCGCTTGGCTACGGACCAGGAGGTTCTGGGTTCGACTCCTAGCAGGCGCACCATAAAAAAGGAAAATTATGTTAAAATGGTTAGAAAAAATATCTCTTCAAATGTCAGTAATATATTTTTTTGTTTCTATTTTTGTAATTATATTAATCTTAACTTTTGTATTATAAAAAATTATGTCTAATCAATTTGAACAAATCAGTCTCAAACCAGGTTTTATGAAACATAACGGAGGCCTTTTATTTAGAAATATCTCTGAAAATGAATACGAATTTAAATCAACGATTAATAATAATCATTTAAATGCTGCGGGAATTACTCATGGGGGTTATTTGTCTGCACTGATAGATGCTGGTGCCGGCACAGCAGCACATAGATCAGCTGATAATGCACCCTGTGTAACAATTTCTTTAGATATAAAGTTTATTGGATCATCAAAAGTTAATGATGAAATCTACGGGAAAGTTAAAATATTAAAAAAAACAAAAACTCTTGTATTTTTATTTTGTGAGTTAAATTGTAATGGCAAGATAATTACGTCAGCATCAGGAATTTGGAAAATTTTAAAAATCAAAACAACCGACTAAGCATTCAGCACATAATCTTTATAATTAATTTAATTATGTTAAGTTAAATTATTATTTAAAAAAAAATGAGAACTTTTTATTCATCGATTCGGTCATGTTTTAGTCTATTTTTGTTCTTTAACAACAACTACATCTGGTAGATAAAAATTAAGATATACCAAAGATAGAAATGACAAAAAATAAAATTACAGCTGTCCTTGGCCCAACAAATACAGGTAAAACTCATCTTGCTATTGAGACTATGCTGTCGTTTGACACTGGAATGATAGGTTTTCCTTTGAGATTGTTAGCTAGAGAAGTTTACGACAAGGTAATTAAAAAGGTAAGTTTAGATAAAGTTGCATTAATTACTGGTGAAGAAAAAATAATTCCTACAAATGCAAAGTATTATCTGTGTACTGTTGAATCTATGCCTATTGATAAAGAATTAGATTTTGTAGGTGTGGATGAAATTCAAATGTGCGCAGACCATGAGCGAGGTCATATTTTTACAGACAGATTATTGAACTTAAGAGGAATAAAATTAACAATGTTAATGGGATCAAATACTATAAGACCAATTATTTCTAATCTTGATGATGACATCGAATTTATAAATCGAACTAGACTTTCAAAACTTTCTTATGTTGGTCATAAAAAAATTTCAAGAATTCAAAGAAAAACTGCAATTATAGCATTTTCTGCAGAGGAAGTTTACGC
Organism: uncultured Pelagibacteraceae bacterium; assembly: GCA_902597695.1. The sequence goes on from CACJYH010000009.1 coordinate 21,621, forward strand.
CATCGCTGAACTTATAAGAAGACAAAAAGGAGGAGCTTCTATTGTTATGGGATCTCTAAGTCCAAAGACAAGGAATGCACAAGTAGAGCTGTATCAATCCGGAGATGTTGATTTTCTAGTAGCAACTGATGCTATTGGTATGGGAATTAATATGGATCTTGATCACGTTTATTTTTCCAATTTAAAAAAATTTGATGGAAAAAAATTAAGAAAGCTAAATTTAGCAGAAATTGGCCAAATAGCTGGTAGAGCAGGAAGATATTTGAACAATGGAAATTTTGGTATAACAGGAGAATGCAAAGAAATAAATGCTGATGAAGTAGATTTATTGGAAAATCATAAATTTGAGGAAATCCAATCTTTATTTTGGAGAAATTCAAATTTAAACTTTGAGAGTCCTTTTAAATTATTAAAGTCTTTAGAAGAGAAGCCTGGTAGAAGATGGTTAAGAAAAATACATGAGTGCGAAGATGAAAAAGCCTTAAAATTTTTTTTAAGAGATAAAAATTTAGAAAATATTAAATTTGATAAAGATAAATTAAGTCTTTTATGGGAATGTTGCCAAATACCAGATTTTGTTAAAAAAACCTATGGCAATCACTATGAAGTGATTGAAAATGTTTTTAAATATTTATCAAGTGAAAAAGGTAAAATTACAGATGATTATATGCGACTTCAACTCGTAAAACTTGATAAATTAGATGGAAATGTAGATTCTTTATCTAATAGAATTGCAAATGTAAGAACTTGGTCATATGTTTCAAATAAAAATAATTGGATAGAAAATCAAAACTATTGGATAGAAAAAACAAAACACTTAGAGGATAAGTTATCAGATAGATTACATGAGGAGCTTACAAAAACTTTTATTGACAAAAGGGCAAGTGTCCTAGCAAGAGGCTTAAAGCAAGATATGGAATTTGATACTAAAATTTTAGAAAATAACGAAGTAATGATTGATGATCAATTTATTGGAAAGATAAATGGACTTAAATTAGAACTAGATTTAAAAAAGGGTGCTTTAGAAACAGATATCAAATCGCTCAAAAAAGCAGCAAGACAGACAATTGGTCCAGAACTTCAAAAAAGAATAGATACAATAATCGAGACAGGTTTAATAGAACTAAACGAGGATTTTAAAATTTATTGGAGAAAGTCTCCAATAGCAAAATTGCAACCAGGTAGAGATTATTTAAATCCAAATATTGTTCTTATAGTTGATGATATTCTGGAAACAGATCAATTAAAAAAATTAAATAATTATTTAGTGAAATGGCTAAAAAATAAAATACAAAATGTTTTGAGCAGTTTAATTGATTTGAGAAATCTTAAGGAAAAAAATTCATCAATTAAAGCTCTTGCATATCAATTGTATGAGAACAATGGAGTCCTTCAAAGAAATCAAGTTACAGATTATCTAAAAATATTAGGACAAAATGAGAGGAAATTTTTGAGAGATCAAGGAGTAAAATTTGGAAGATATCATGTATTTTTACACAAATTAATCAAACCAGAGGCTGTGTCCTTAAGAACTTTACTTTGGAAAAATTATCATCAAAAATATTTTAATTTAAAACCTCCTGTGTTTGGTTTAAATTTTTTAGAAAACGACAAAATTAAAAACAGAAATTTTATGTTACTTTGTGGATTTGAGAAATTTGATAATTTTTACGTAAGGATTGATATTTTAGAAAGATTATTTGTTCAAATTATTAATTCAAACACAGAAAAGAATGAAATTAAGTTAATTCCTGAAATGTTGAATTTACTTGGATGTAATAAGGACAACTTTAAAAAGCTTTTAAAAATTATGGGTTATAAAGTTTTTGAAAAAAATAATGATATATTTTTTAAATACAATCCAAGAAAAAGCTCAAAAAAAGTAAGTAAAAAATTCATTAAAGAAAGTCCTTTTAAAGTGTTAAAAAATTTAAATTTAAACCAGTAAGTAATGTTTTTTAAAGAAAAAAAAGGAGATACTAAAACTAGTGATTTAGCAAGAGTTGCAGCATTATTGATTCATGCCGCAAAAATTGATGAGAACTTCTCAAAAGAGGAAGAGGTTATAATAAGTAAGGCACTTTTGAAAATAGGTGCAGACCAAGATAATTTAGAAAATATTTTAAAAGAAGCTAAAGAAATAGAAGAAAACTCTAACCAAATTTTGGATTTTACAAGGGAAGTTAAAAATATGGATGATAAAAAAAAAATTGAAATTATAGAAACCCTTTGGAGAATAATTTACTCAAATAAAGAAGCAGATATGTTTGAAACTAATTTGATGAGACGACTTGCAGGCTTATTGTATATTGACAATAAGATCATGGGAGATATCAAAGAAAATATTAAAAAAGAAAATCAATAATGACATATATAGTTAATGACAAATGTATTAAATGTAAGTTAATGGACTGTGTTGAAGTTTGCCCTGTAGATTGTTTCTATGAGGGAAAAAATATGCTTGTAATTAAACCTGATGAGTGTATAGATTGTGGCGTTTGTGAGCCTGAATGTCCTGTTGATGCAATAAAAGCTGATACAGAGCCAG
>CACJYH010000010.1 GCA_902597695.1 uncultured Pelagibacteraceae bacterium
ATTGTAAAGCTAATGCAGCAATAATTTGATCGCCATCAATTATAGATCCTTTTTCATCACACATTATTATTCTGTCAGCATCCCCATCTAAAGATATGCCCAAATCAGCTTTGAATTTTTTAACATTTCTTTGTAGTTTTTCTGGAAAAGTTGAACCACAATTTTTATTAATATTAAACCCATTTGGTTTATTGCCTATAACTTTTAATTTTGCTCCAAGTGATCTGATTAATTTTGGTGCAGACTTATATCCAGCTCCATTTGCACAATCTAGAACTACTCTCAAATTATTCAATTTAAAGTTTGTTGATAATTTTTTTTTACAAATTTTAATATATTCATCAGTTCCGGTCTCTAACCTTTTAACCCTTCCTAATTTTTTTGGATTTGATAAGTGTTTTTGAACTTTGCTATCTATTAAATTTTCAATTTTTTTTTGAATTTTATCAGATAGTTTTAATCCATCAGGACCGAATAACTTTAAACCATTATCATAAAATAAATTGTGTGAAGCAGTGATCATAATACCAAGATTTGCGTTCATTGATTTTGTCAACATTGCAAGGCCATTAGTCGGCAATGGACCTAGTGTATAAACATGCATTCCTGCAGAAGCTAAACCAGAAACTAGTGCTGGTTCTAATGCGTATCCTGAAAGTCTAGTATCTTTAGCAATAATTGCTGTTTGTTTTCTTTTTTTTAAATTTGTAAAATATTTTCCTGCTGCCAGTCCAAACTTAAAGAACATATCTCCATTAATGTTCCCACTATTTACCTGCCCTCTAATTCCATCAGTGCCAAAATACTTCATTATTTATTTATAAGCGCTTTGAAAACTTTTATAGCTTGATTAACTTCGTTGACATCATGAACTCTCAACATTTGTACACCCTGTAACATTGCAAAAATACTGCTACTTATTGTTCCTCCAATTCTTAAAGAACTATCATTATTTCCAGATAAATCTTTTATAAATCTTTTTCTGGAAATACCAAGCAGTATAGGCAAACCCAAAGAATGGTAAATTGATATATTTTTAATTATCGTCATATTATGTTTCAAATTTTTTCCAAAACCTATACCAGGGTCTAAGATTATATTATTATGATAAATTCCATTTTGACGTAAATTATTTAATTTTTCTTCAAAAAAATCGTAAATATCTAATAATACATTTTTATATTTTGGATTTTTTTGCATTACGTCAGGATTACCAAGTGAGTGTTGGAGTACGAAAGGTGTATTATACTTTTTTAAAATCTTTATTGAGTTTTTATCAAAATTAAGACCAGAAACATCATTAATTAATTTTACTCCTAGTTTAATTCCCTGTTCCATGATTTCTGATTTTCTAGTATCTAGAGATATAAAATTTTTTTTATCAATTAATTTTAAAATATTTTTGAGTCTATTCCATTCTATTTTTGATTTAATAGCTTTAGATCCAGGTTTAGTGGACTCTGCTCCAATATCAACAAGGTTTGAGCCAGAATTTAAAAGAAAATTTAATTGTTTTTTGGCTGATGCATAATTAAAAAATTTTCCGCCATCTGAGAAACTGTCTGGAGTAATATTTAAGATACCCATTATTTGAGGAATATTTTGAAAATTTAAATTTTTAATATTTCTTTTTTTTTTTGTAATTAATCTTAGATCTTTTTTTACTTTTGTCCTTAAATTTACATGTAATTTGTTCACCTCATTTAGAGAAATTAATTTTTTTGAATTTCTTGTTATTATTTCTATTTTATCAAAAGAAATTTCAGGATTATTATGAAGTGGTAAAGTCTTTTTTTTCTTAACTAATAATTTAGATTTTGTACCATAATAGAAATTACACACTCTAGTGTAATATCTAGACATTCAGTCTAATGAACAATTTTTGGTTTTAGGCCTAGAGCACCCATTGCTGACCCTTTATCATCTTCTACTTTTAAGTCTTGTTTGTCTGCTGGGTATATATTTTTATTGATTATATTTTCAATTTCTTCACCAGTTAATGTCTCATAAGTCATAAGAGCTTTAGCAATTTTGTGTAAATCTTCAACTTTTTCAGTCAAAATTTTCTTTGCAGTATTATAACCCTCGTCTATAAGCTTTCTAATTTCTTTGTCTATTTTTTGTGCTACTTCCTCAGAGACTGATTGTGTTTGTGTTACTGATCTTCCTAAAAAAACCTCTTCTTGATTTTCGCCATATTCAACTGGTCCCATTTCCTCACTCATTCCGTACTTAGTTACCATTGCTCTGGCAAGTTGCGTAGCTTGATTTATATCTGATCCACTACCTCCACCTGCTCCTGTTGATATATTATCTTTTCCAAAAATTACTTCTTCAGCAACTCTTCCACCAAAACAAACTGCTAATCTCGCTTTTAAATATTTTATAGAATGACCATGTTTATCTCTTTCTGGCAAATTCATAACCATACCTAATGCTCTACCCCGGGGAATTATAGTTGCTTTATGTATAGGATCATAACTTGGCATGTTGAAAGATACGAGCGCATGACCCCCTTCATGATAAGCTGTTAATTTTTTTTCATCCTCTGTCATCACCATCGAACGTCTTTCAGCTCCCATCATTACTTTATCCTTTGCCTCCTCAAACTCATTTAGTGTAACAATTCTCTTATTTTTTCTAGCAGCCAATAAAGCTGACTCATTTACTAAATTAGCCAGATCTGCCCCAGAAAAACCAGGTGTACCTCTAGCAATAGTTCTTAAATTAACATCCGGTGCCATTTTTATTTTTTTAACATGAACCTTTAAAATTTTTTCTCGTCCAATTATGTCAGGATTGGATACAACTACTTGTCTATCAAACCTACCTGGTCTTAATAAAGCGGGATCTAATACATCTGGTCTGTTTGTTGCAGCAATAATTATTACTCCTTCATTTGTATCAAAACCATCCATCTCAACTAAAAGCTGGTTAAGAGTTTGTTCTCGCTCATCGTTTCCGCCACCTAAACCAGCGCCCCTACTTCTACCAACAGCATCAATTTCATCAATGAAAATTATACAAGGGGAATTTTTTTTTCCTTGTTCAAACATATCTCTCACTCTAGAAGCACCAACTCCTACAAACATTTCAACGAAATCTGATCCTGAGATTGTAAAAAATGGTACACCAGCTTCACCTGCTATCGCTCTAGCTAATAAAGTTTTTCCAGTGCCTGGTGGACCGACTAATAAAGCACCTCTAGGTATTTTTCCTCCAAGTCTACTAAATTTTCTTGGATCTTTTAAAAATTCTACAATTTCTTCGACTTCTTCCTTTGCTTCTTCTACACCTGCAACGTCATTAAATGTAACTTTACCTTTAAGTTCATTCATCATTTTTGCTTTTGATCTTCCAAAACCCATAGCTCCACCTTTACCACCTTGCATTTGTCTCATGAAAAAAATCCAAACAGCAATTAATAACAACATAGGAAACCATGAAAGCAGGACACCAAATAATGATGGCATTTTTTCTTCAATAGGTGCAGCTGAAATACTCACTCCTTTTTCAGAAAGTTTTTCAATTAAATTTGGATCGTTAGGAGAATAAGTTGTAAATGAGTTTCCATTTGAATACACACCTTTGATATTGTTACCTTGAATTTCTACTTTTAATACTTCTCCATTTTCAACAGATGTCAAGAATTCTGAGAATATAACCTTGTCCCCACCTCTAATATTTGTTTGGGGATTTTTAAACATATTATAAAGACCAATAGTTAAAAAAACTATGATAGCCCACATTGCAATGTTTTTCATATTCATAGGCTTAAAATAAGAATTATTATCAATTTAACAAGTGGCATTTTGTGTAAAGTGGCATTATTTTAGGGCTCTTTAGAGATAATTATTGATTGATTTACCTTTTCAATAATACAACCACCTAATGTAGCTCTGTTCAATCGATTATTTTCAACTTCCCGGATAATTTTTTCTAATTTTTTTCCTCTCACAGAATAATATTTTTCACCAATTAACTTTAATGACTCTGAAAAAGCTCTAAAAGTAACCTCTTGGGGTTGAAGAAAAAAATCACTATTGATAACTAATCTTTTTTTATTACTTAAAAAAGAGGTATTTTCTCGTAAATTTTTATCAACATAAAACTCAATTACTTTGTTTGCATATTTTAAATTTTTAATCGTTTTTTTTAATTTATTTTTATCTAAACCATCTCTTTCAAGATTTTCCATTAATTTTCTTACTCGAACTCTTTGATATTTTTCATCATAGTTTGTTGGATCTTCTACATAAAAATTAAAAACTTTTTTTGAAATAAAAATTAAATCCTCTTTTTTTATATCAATTAAAGGTCTTAATATGTTCTTTTTTTTTATTGTTGTCTTTATATCTAGAGATGTGAGACCTTTTATTCCACTACCCCTCAGAAGTCTTATAAAAAAATTTTCAATCAAATCATCCTCGTGATGCCCCATTAAAATATCTTTGATTTTTAATTGATTACATTTCTTGAAAAGTATTTCATATCTTTTTATCCTGGCAATTGACTGGATGCTTTTCTTTGGTTTTTTTCCTTTCCAGGTTAATACCTCTGATTTTATAAAGTTTCTTTTAAGCAAATTAAAAACGAGTTTAGCCTCTTTTGTAGACTGAGGTCTAAGTTTATGGTCGATAATATAAAACTTTGATTTTAAATTTTTTTTAATTGCATAAATTTTAGATAAAAAAGCTAAAGCAAGACTATCCGGACCACCTGAGACCGCAACTGCAAAACTTTCATCTAAGTTTAAAGAGATCTCAAATTTTTTATAAATCTTATTTATTCTTTTATTATTTAAGTTATCTCTTAAAAGTTTAGGAATTTTTGTTGTTGCATTCGAATTTCTGAGACTCATATTTAGCTTTTTGTATCACAGATTGGTTTGCTTCTGGATATTGTTCTTCAACACCATTGATCATTTTGCAACCTTGATCTTTTTCTCCAATTTGAACCATTGATACACCAAGCTTTAATAAATTTATAGGTGCTTTTTCACCTTTTGGATATTTCTGATAACCCTCTAAATATGCTGAGGCTGCATCCGTATACAATTGTCGTATCCTAAAAGTTTCTGCATACCAATATTGAGCATTCCCAGCTAGATTATGTTCAGGATTTGTGTCAACGAACTCTCTGAATGCTCTTTCAGCAGTTGAATAATCACCAACTTTTAAAAAGCTTGTAGCAAACTGATATTGTTTATCTGGAGACTCATTTGGAAGAATTTTCTCTTCAGCTTGAAAAGTTTCAGTTACTACTAAAGCTGTTGAGTCTACAGAATTTGTTTTTTGTGATGTTTCATTGGTCGCTGTATCTTTATATGATATCGATCCCAAATCTTGAGGTTGAGAACTTCCAGGTAAAACTTCTAACTGCTCATTATTTGTTTTTTTTGTTAATTTATTGATAGTTGCATCAGAAGACACAACACTTTCTAAGTCCTGAAATCTTATTTGATTATCTGCTTGCACTTTTGACATTCTGCTGGATAGTTTGTCTAACTTAAAATTTATTTCCTCAAACTTATTTGTAAGTTCCTGAAATTGATTTTCAATTTCTGAAAGTTTTAATAAATGTCTTGTAAGAACATCTTCTGAATTATTATCTAAATTTGAATTTAAATTTACAGAGCTATCACTATTTAATTCTATTGATCCTGAGTATACTGCTTTTTCTAGAGTATTTATATCTTTCTGAAGTTGATCTAATATTTCATAAATATTATGATTGTCAGCGTAAGAATAAGTTATCAAAAAAAAATTACTCAAACAAAATGTAATAATTTTAAATTTTCTTAAAATGTGTCGCATTAAAATAATCTTATGATTAAAATAATGGCAAAAAAAAGACCCTTAATTAATTGAATTAATCAAGGGTCTTAAATTTTTTAAAATTAATTTGCTTTTACTGTAACAGATCTTCTGTTTTTTGACCAAGCCAAAGGATTAGAACCAGAGTCAACTGGTCTTTCTTTTCCATAACTTAGAACTGAAATTCTGTTAGAGGAAATCCCATAAGTCATTAAATAATCTTTAGCAGCATTAGCTCTTCTTTCACCTAATGCTAAGTTATATTCTCTTGTTCCTCTTTCGTCAGCATGTCCTTCAAGCACGATTGTAATGTCAGAATTTTTTCTTAACCATGCCGCTTGTTTTCTTAGAGTTTCTCTTGATGCAGTAGTCAAAACTGACTCATTAGTTGCAAAGAAAACTCTGTCAGGAACACCTGAAGCTAAATATTCAACTGTATCAGTTCCAGTGTAAACATCTCCTTGCATTTGTCCTGTAGATTTTTTTGATGTTGCGCAAGCAGACAACACTAAACATGCAAATAATACTAAAAAAGTGTTCTTTAAAATTTTGTTCAATTTCATTAATGCTCCTTGGTCAATATTTCTTATAACTAACTTTTTCACAACTAATTAAATGTTTCAAGGTAAAAAATCAACATATTTTCAGTTAATTACTTAATAAAGATGACCATGATGGGTCTGATGCATCAGTTGGGGTATCTACAAGCCTTTCATTGTAGCCTGTTAAATCAATTGACCACAATTTAGCAGAAAAACCCTCTCCTTTATCATCAGTTTTAGTCTCTCTATAAAAAATTAAAACTCGTCCATTAGGGGACCAAGAAGGAGCTTCTTGATAAAAATTTTCTGTCAACAATCTCTCACCAGATCCATCTGTTCTCATCACACCGATGTAGAATTTACCTTTATGTAATTTTGTAAAAGCGATTAAATCACCTCTTGGAGACCAAACAGGAGTACCATATAAACCATTTCCAAAAGAAATTCTTTTAACATTGCTACCATCACTTTTCATGACATAAATTTGTTGATACCCACTTCTGTCAGAGTTAAAACAAATAAATTTTCCATCCGGGGAATAAGATGGTGAAGTATCTATAGAGGGATGATTGGTAATTTTCTCTACAATTCTATTTTCTAAATCCATTGTATAAATATCTGAATTTCCGTCCTTTGCAAAACTCATTATAATTTTTTTTCCATCTGGAGAAAATCTAGGAGCAAAAGTCATTCCTGGAAAATCTCCTACCACTTCTTGAATACCTGTTTCTATATCAAGAAGATAAACTCTAGGTAAATTTCTAAAATAAGATAGATATGTTACCATTTGGCTTGTAGGATTAAATCTTGGTGTCAAAACGAGTTCATTTCCTAAAGTTAAAAATTTATTATTTGCACCATCTTGATCCATGATGGCTAATTTTTTAATTCTCTTTGTTTTTGGACCCTCTTCAGCAACATAGATTATCCTAGTATCAAAATAACCTTTTTCTCCAGTTAATCTCTCGTAAACTTTGTCTGTTATTATATGACCAACACGTCTCCAGTTATTTGGCACTGTCGTAAATGCTAGAGCCATCATTTCTTTTCCAGCCAGCACATCCCATAATCTAAACTCAACTCTAAGTTTATCATCAATATTTTTAACTTTACCTGTTATTAAAGCTTGAGCTTTAATTAAATTCCAATCCTCAAAACGTGGTTTTAGGTGAGCAATATCAGGTGCTTGAAGAAAAGCATTTTTATCTAATGGATTAAAAAGACCTGAAGTTTTCAAATTTTTTTCGATAACTTTAGAAATTTCTGACCCAATATCTTTTTTCTTTAAAGTTTTCTCAAAACTCTTTTTTGACTCGTCATCAATTGATAATGGCGACACCGCAATAGGCAGTGGATTCAAGTTTCCTCGTGTAATATCTACTTCAATAAGACCTAACGCTTTACTAGGTATTATAAATATTAAAAATAAAATAATTAGATTTCTCATTAAAATATTCTATCCCTCTAACATTTCTCTTGCATCAAAATTTAATTGTAATTCTTTCCATCTTTCATAACCAGTTGTTGGAACTCTTAATGGTTGGCATAATTTTATTGCTCTTAAAGCACTTTCCGCCAAAACCTTGTAAAAACCCTGACCAGGTTTATTCATCCTTGCATGATCCAAAATCTCTGACTCTTGAATTGTTCCATCTGGATTCAGTTGAAGTTTAATTCTTACTAATAAATTTTCATTGTAAGGTAGACCTAAAGGAATACTCCAACAACCAAATATTTGGGCTTTTAAAGCATCCTCTTCGCTTAAAGATAAACCTGCATTTTCAACATTCTTTTTTTGATCTTGTGTAATTTTGTTATTTTTTTTTATCGTTTCAGCACTTTCAACTTTAGATTTATCAATTAAGGCTGCAATATTATTTGGATCGAATAACTCTTTTTTTTCAAATTCAGAAACTTGCTTAACTTCATTATCAATTTTTTCTGGATTTTGTTTATCCTCTTTTATTTTCTCAACTTTTTTAGGCATATCATCTGGCATTGGAACCGCATCTGGTTTAATTTTTTTTACTTTTTTTGGGGGAGCTTGTTCAGATACTAACTTTTTTTCTTTCTCTTTAATTTTTTCAATAATTTTTTTTGCCTTAGGTGCGTATGGAATATTGGTTTTATCTGTGATCTGTATTAATTCTACAGATACTATTGGGGGAAGATCAATTGGTTTTTTTGCTAAGAAGGGTAAACTAAAAGCTGTAATCATTATTAAAACCAGATGTGATACAGAAGATATTATTATACTTCTATTCACTTCTTACCTTTCTTTATATGGTTCTGAAATAAGTGCTACTTTGGTGAAACCAGACCCAGATAACAAGCCCATAATTTCCAATACTCTTCCATAATTAATTGTTTTATCACCCCTTACGTAAATTCTTGTATCAGTTCTATTTTTTGAAACTGCTAAGACTTTTGCTATTATTTTTTCATATTCAACTTTTGACTCTTGAATATAAATTTCACCTTTAGAGTTTATTGTTAAAGTCAGTGGTTCAGCTTCTTCGGGAAGAGAGTCGGCAGAACTTTCTGGTAAATCAACTTGAACTCCTACAGTTAACAAAGGAGCAGTAACCATAAAAATAATTAAAAGCACCAACATTACATCTACAAATGGTGTTACATTTATCTCACTCATTGGTTCTTTTGACGAACGATTTAATTTAAAAGCCATTTTAGATAATCGTTAAAAATCTTTTTGAGAAATTTTCTAATTTTTGAGAATACTTAATCGAGTCATTATTAAATTTATTATATGCAACAACCGCAGGTATTGCTGCTAGTAGACCTAACGCAGTTGCGAAAAGAGCTTCGGCTATTCCAGGTGCAACAATTGCCAAACTTGTATTTCTTGAAATTGCGATAGATTGAAAAGAATTCATGATTCCCCAAACTGTTCCGAATAAGCCTATGAATGGAGCTGTTGATCCAACTGTTGCTAAAAAAGTAAAACCTTTAGTGATTTTTGATATTTGTTTTTCAATACCCGTCTCTAACATTGTAGTCATCCTATTATTTAAATCTGTTCTAGATCTTCTCTTCAATAAGTTTTGCATCGCATCTTTAAATATTAAAGCCATCGGATCTTGAACGTTTGCTGGTAAATTATTATAAAAGGTTTCTGCAGATTTAGAATTCCAAAACTTTGCTTCAAACTCTTCAGTAGATTGATTTATTTTTTTAAACAATCTATATTTTTCAATTATTACTGCCCATGAATATATAGAACAAGCTATTAAAATTATAATCACTGACTTAACAACTATGTCAGCTCTAATAAATAAATTTATTAAAGAAAAATCAGCACTTGAGGCTAACCCAACTGCTTGCGACGTGATATCAGCTTCCATATCGTCTTCTCACACTTAAATGTGTCATGATTTTGACTTAATATTTAAAGCTATTCGTCAATTTTGTAAGTTTCATAATAAAAACTTGCTATCAAAATTGCATCAGCTTTATTTGAGTCTTTCTTTCTCGATAATTGAGATGAAAAATAAGGAAATATTTCTATTGCTCTTGTCCTGCTGGCATCTTTCTCAGAATTTAAAAGATTAAAATATTTTTTCCATTTTGTTGGCCTTACAAAGTACATGGGTAATTGCATCGCGGTACAAATACCCTTTAAAATTCCAAACGATTGTCCAAAATTAAACATACTAGTAACGCCTTGGCCAGGCATTGCAGAAACATGTTCAATCACAACTCTAATTTGATTTTTTTCAAATTGTTTAATTCTTTTGGTAATTTCATTATAAACTTGGGAGCCATTTACTTGTTTTTTATTTTTTTTACCATCTGTCATTATAGGCATTTCGATAACATCTAGGATTTTTCCATTATCTAAAAAACAAATTGAACCAGAAATTCCAGGGTCTATACCTATTATTAACATAATTTAATTTACAAATTCAGCATTAGAATAAACATTTTGTACATCATCATTGTCTTCAAGTAATTCAAAGAAATTTATTAAATCTTCATTTTTTTCTTTAGAAATTTTTACACTATTAAGTGGCACCCATTCAATTTCTGTTGATATGAAATTAGTTATTTCTTTTTCTAATTCTTTCTTAACATTATAAATTTCACTAACAGGACATTGTATCTCGTGAAAATCATTTTCCGATTTACATTCATCAGCTCCAGCATTAGTAGCTAACTCAAAAATTTGATCATCTGAGACTTCTTTTTTATCGATCTTTATTATACCTAATTGGTTAAAATTATGAGAGGCAGAACCCTGGGTTCCTAGATTGCCGCCTGCTTTTTGAAAAATTGTTCTGATACTGGACGCTGTTCTATTTTTATTATCTGTTAATGCTTCTATTATCACTGCTACTTTTTCTGGTCCAAAGCCCTCATATCTTAAATTTTCAAAGTTTGACTCAGTATTAACTGAAGATTTATCAATTGCTCTTTCAATATTTTCTTTTGGTACATTTGCTGATCTTGCAGCTTGAATCGCAGATCTTAATCTTGGATTCATTGCTGGATCTTTATCTCCAAGTTTTGCTGCAACAGTAATTTCTTTCGACAACTTTGAAAAAATTTTAGATCTTTGCTTATCGGCTTTACCTTTTTTATGTTTTATTCCTGCCCAATGAGAATGTCCTGCCATAAACTATTTAAGTATTCTTTAGCTGACCTCCAAAAACATAGCTTTCAATTTTATTTGCTAAACCAGTTTTTATATCACAATCAACAATTACTCCACTTAAAGTAGCATCACCAGTTGCTGGAAAATGTTTGGTAGACTCTTTTTTCATAAATCTATTCAAAGAGTTATCTTTATTCATACCAATAACTGAGTCATAATCACCACACATACCTGCATCTGTTTGATAAGCTGTCCCATTTTTCAAAATTCTTGCATCATTTGTTGGAATGTGTGTGTGTGTTCCAACTACTAGAGTAGCTTTACCATCAAAAAAATATCCTATTGCATTTTTTTCACTAGTAATTTCTCCATGAAAATCAACAACTAGAAAATCATAATCCTCTTTTAGTTTGTGCTCTTTTAAAAATTTTTCTGAAATCTCAAATACGTCATCGCATTTTTTCATAAAAACATTTCCCATTAAATTTAAAACACCAATTTTTACATTTTTTTCATTCTGAAAAACCTCAAATCCTTTACCTGGTGCTGGCTCAAATAAATTTTTTGGGCGAAGTAACCTATTTTCATTATCGATAAATTTCATAATATCTTTTTGATCCCAAACATGATTACCTGTCGTTATGACATCAACGCCACATTTAAAAAAATCCTCACAGATTTCTTTTGTTAATCCAACTCCTGCCTCAGCTGCATTTTCTCCATTTACGATTACAAAATCAATTTTATTCAATTCTTTTTGGCTTAAAAGGTTATTCAATATTTTCGAACAACCTGAGTTCCCTACCACATCTCCTAAAAATAAAATTCTCATATAAAATTTTTATCTGTTACAATAAAATCCAGTTTCATATCATATTTGTTAGCTGGTATTTTTTTTACTTTTTGAAAAGAATAAGCCAACCCAATTAATATAATTTTTTTGTTTTTTTTTACCTTCTTAATATACCTATCGTAATAACCACCTCCATAACCTATTCTATTTAAATGATTATCAAAAGCTACAAGTGGTACTAAAAGAATACTCGGGTAGACAATTTGATCTGATGAAGGTTCAGGTATTCCATATTTGTTTATTGATAGAGGCTCTTTTGTTGACCAGTATAAAAAATCCATTTGATTATTTTTTTTAATTTTTGGCAATGATATTTGATAACCAAGTTTTTCAAGTTTATTTAGAATTTGAATTGAATCAACTTCATGATTATAAGGATAATAACCACCAATTATTTTTCTATTTACTTTTTCTTTTTTTAAAATTTTTACAATATTACTAAGTTTTATGACTAAATTTTTATTGTTATTTAGTTTTCTTGCTTTTAATAATTTTTTTCTAATCTCAGATTTATTCACTAGAATTTTACTTAGAAATATTTTCTAAATTTGCTTTTTCAACAAAACTTGAAATTTCATCAGCAGCTTCGTCAATTAACTTCTCATAACTCTTTTGATTTATTTCAATTTCATTTTTTAATTTAAGGTGATCTTTATTAAGTGAGTTTATTTCCAGCTCTTTCTTATCTCTATACTCATAAATTAAAGTTTTAAGCTCTTTAAATTTATTTGAGAGATCTCTCAACTCATTCTTTTTTTGATCTACTTTTTTTTTAGTTTCATAATATTCATCCATTACTTTAACAGCTGTGATTAACAGAAGTTTATTCTCTCCAAGATTTCCAAGCTCATTTTTAAGATTATTAAATTTCTGATTGATTTGAATTAATAATTCTTCAAGATGCTCTTCCTGGCCGTCCTCACAAGACAACAAAAATTCTTTCCCGTTAAACTTAATACTTACGTTTGCCATTTATCTATCTCATCTAACAAAATATCTGTTTCTTGATTTAATTCATCAATTTTTTCAGAAAACTCAATCTGTCTCTTTTGTTCAGCTTTTTCTTGATTTTGTAATTCGTCTAATTTTTTACTTAAACTATTATAATCATTAATTAAACTTTTATATTTTTCTTCTATTTCTTGCTTTTCAATTTCTAATTGATTTTTTTGACTACTTAAATTCTCTATATTTTTTTTAACGTCAGGGTTTTTTAAGTTTAAATTTTTTAATTTTGCTAAAGCTAAATTTAATTTTTTTTCTTTTTCGATCACAGAATTCATATATATATAATTATATTATTAAATAGAATCTTCTTAGTCTAGGCAGGATAATTACTTGAGCAAACTTTATAAAAAATTAGCGAATTGTATCAGATTTTTGTCTATAGATGCTGTCCAAAAAGCCAATTCTGGGCATCCAGGTATGCCAATGGGAATGGCTGATGTTGCAACTGTTCTTTTTAGGGATTTCTTAAACTTTAATCCAAAAAATCCGAATTGGATTAATAGAGATAGATTTGTTTTGTCAGCAGGACATGGTTCTATGCTACTTTACTCGCTCCTCTATCTGACAGGTTATAAAAGTATTTCTTTAAGAGAAATTAAAAAATTTAGACAACTTAATTCAATATGTGCAGGTCACCCCGAATATCATCCAAGCACTGGCATAGAAACTACAACAGGGCCTTTAGGACAGGGAATATCTAATGCAGTTGGTTTTGCAATCTCGGAAGAAATTTTAAAAAAAAGATTAGGAAAAAAAATTATAAATCATAAAACTTACGTTTTAGCGGGTGATGGCTGCTTAATGGAGGGAATAAGCCATGAAGCTTTAAGTCTTGCTGGACACCTAAAACTTAAAAACCTAATATTACTTTTTGATAACAATTCAATTTCAATAGACGGTCCAACTAGCTTAGCAGTCTCTGATGATCATGAAAAAAGGTTTAAAAGCTATGGGTGGAACTATTTAAAGATTAATGGACATAATTTTAAAGAAATAACAAAGGCTCTTAAAAAAGCACAAAAATCAAAAAAACCTATAGCAATCTCTTGCAAAACTACAATTGGATACGGATCCCCAAATAAGGGTGGTAAAGCCTCATCTCACGGCAGTCCATTAGGTGAAGATGAAATAAGATTAGTCAGAAAAAAATTGAACTGGCCACACAATACTTTTGAAATTCCAAAAAACTTAATGGATCAATGGAGATCAATCGGTAAAAAAGCATCAATAAAAGCTAATAAGAATATAAAAAAATTTTCACTAAAATTTAATAAAAATACTATCAATGCAGAAATAGAAAAAGCAAAATCAGACTACTTAAAAAAATTACAACCAATAGCTACTAGAAAATGTTCAGAAAAATTTTTGGAAATTGCATCCAAACTTCCAAACTTAATTGGTGGATCAGCAGATTTAGCAGGATCCAATAATACCAAAACCAAAAATCATAAAATTATTCAATCAAATGATTTTTCCGGAAATTATATCCATTTTGGAGTTAGAGAACATGCGATGTGTGGTATTATGAATGGTATCTCACTTCATAGTGAGCTTGTTCCTTACGGTGGAACTTTTTTAATATTTAGCGACTATTGTAAACCATCAATAAGACTAGCTGCTATGATGAAACAAAAAGTTATTTATGTTTTTACACATGATTCAATTGGTCTTGGAGAAGATGGACCAACCCATCAACCAATAGAACAATTGACAAGTTTACGATCAATACCAAATTTGAATATTTTTAGACCCTCTGACTTAATAGAAACTTTTGAGTGTTGGCAATTGGCATTAAATAGCAAAAGTTCTCCAAGCGTAATAGCCCTAACAAGACAAAGCTTAAATCCAGTTCGTACAAAAAAATCATCAAAAAATTTGTCTTTAGCTGGCGCTTATGAAGTTTTAAGAACGAGTAAAAAAATAAGAGCAACTATTATAGCAACAGGATCTGAAACTAGTCTCGCAATAGACGTTAGTCATAAATTAGCCACAGATGGCATTTACTCAAAAGTAATATCAATGCCTTGCCAGGAATTATTTGATCAACAAACTGAAATCTACAAAAATAAAATTTTAAATGAAACTAAGCTTGTAGTTTCTATAGAGGCCTCTGAAACTGGTTATTGGAAAAAATATACTGGCAGCAAAGGACTTAATTTTGGAATTGATGATTTTGGAAAAAGTGCGCCTTATAAAGATATATATAATCACTTTGGATTAAGCTCAGAGATAATAGTAAAAAAAATTAAAAAAAGATTATGACAGTCAAAATTGGAATAAATGGAATGGGTAGAATTGGAAGAATGATTGTTCGATCAATTATCGAGAATAAAAATAAAAATATAGAAATTAAATACATCAATAATAGAACTAATTCTGAAACATGTTCATCTCTATTAAAATATGACTCTATTCACGGAAAATTTAGTGCAGAAATAGATTTTGATGAAAATCATATTATTATCAACAAAAATAAAATTTTATTTGGCCAAGAAACAAATTTAAATGATATTAATTGGAATAAATATGGAGTGGATTATGTTTTAGAGTGCACAGGTAAATTTAACTCTAAAGAAAAATTACTAGCACATATTAATAATGGTGCAAAAAGAGTTATTGTCTCTGCTCCGTGTAAAGATGCTGACAAAACTATTGTATATGGAGTAAATGAGACTGAATTAAAAAAAGAGGATAAGATTATATCTGCAGCTTCTTGCACAACAAATTGTCTTGCTCCTGTGGCCTATGTTTTAAACAAAAATTTCGAAATTGAAAAAGGGTTCATGACTACAATTCACTCCTTTACAAGTGACCAAAGAATATTAGATAATTCTCATAAAGACCCAAGAAGAGCTAGATCGGCAAGCCAGTCTATTGTGCCAACCTCAACAGGTGCATCAAAAGCAATTGGTGAGATTATACCTTCCCTTAAAGGTAAATTAGAAGGTGTGGCTATGAGAGTCCCTACGCCTAATGTTTCATTGATTGAACTAGTCTTTTGCACAAAAAAAGACATTACAATTGATAAAATTAACTTAGCATTTCAAAATTTTAGCAAAAAAAATAAAATTCTTGAAACTACAAAAGAAAAACTGGTTTCAATCGACTTTAATCACAATCCTGCTTCTTCAATAGTAGATGAAAGCTTAACAAAAGTGGTGAGTAAAAATATGGGTAAAATTTCAGCCTGGTATGATAACGAATGGGGTTTCTCAAATAGAATGTGTGATATTGTAGAATATCTTCATAAGAATTCTTAATGAACAATATTAAAGATTGTGTTAATCTTAGTAGTAAGAGAGTTTTATTAAGATTAGACCTAAACGTCCCTTTAAAAAATGGTGACATCGTCGACGAAACCAGAATAATTAAAATTATACCTGTTATCGAATTTTTAATAAAAAGAAATGCAAAAATTTTAATAATTTCCCATGTTGGACGCCCTAAAGGCAAATTAAATAAAGATCTCTCTCTTAAACCAATTTGTGATTACTTAGAAAAAAAGATACTAACTAAAGTTAACTTTATAAGTGAGGATATTTTAAAAATCAAAAGAGATGATTTATTTAAAGAGCCTAAGGAGAAAGTTGTCTTTTTTGAAAACATAAGATTTTATGAAGCAGAAGAAAAGAATGAGTCAAATTTTTCAAAACACCTAGCTAGTTTTGCAGATTTGTTCGTAAATGATGCTTTTTCTTGCTCACATAGAACACATGCCTCAGTATGCAAAATTACAGAATTTCTGCCATCATTTGCTGGATTACAATTTGAGACTGAGGTAAATGCTTTAAAAAAAGTTACTATTGAAATCAAAAAACCAATTACTTGTATTATTGGTGGATCAAAAATTTCTACAAAAATAGACATAATCAAAAATTTAATACCTAAATTTAATAACATAATCTTTGTGGGAGGTATGGCTAACAATATTCTGAGCTTCAAAGGTAATAAAATTGGAAAATCAATTAGTGAGGAAAATTGTGAAAGTATAATACAAGAAATTTTTGAAATTTCAAAAAATGCACTCTGTGAAGTTACTTATCCAGAAGACGTTTTAATAGGCAAAAGTGTAAATGATGATGCTCAGATAAAAGATCTCAAGGACATAACAGATGATGATTTAATCTTGGACGTGGGACCTAAAACACTTAATAGAATAAAAAATATAATTGAAAATAGCGAAACAGTTCTTTGGAATGGTCCTGCTGGTTATTTTGAAAACCCAAATTTTGCTAAAGGAAGCATTGAGATTGCAAAAACAATTATTAAAAAAAATAAAAATGACTCAATTTTTTCTGTAGTTGGTGGAGGAGATACTGTGGCGGTTGTTAATCAGCTAAATGCAATTAAAGATTTTAATTTTGTTTCAACTGCTGGTGGTGCTTTTTTAGAATATCTTGAAGGAAAAGAACTTCCTGGTATAAAAGCCCTAAAATAAAATGTCAGAACTAAATAATACAGCATTAAAAATTTTAGGAAACGGTAAAGGAATTTTAGCTGCAGATGAAAGTACTGCAACAATGACAAAAAGATTAGATGGTGTAAATGTTCCCTCAACACCAGAAAACAGATTGTTGTTCAGAGAAACGCTTTTTAGCTCATCTGCAATGAAAGATTGTATTGGAGGTGTAATTCTTTACGATGAGACAATTAAACAAACATCATCCAAAAAAAATACAATTCCAGAATTAATATCAGATACAGGCTCATTGCCAGGTATCAAAGTAGACACAGGAGCAAAAATTTTAGCTGGTTCTCCAGATGAAAAAATTACTGAGGGTCTTGATGGATTAAGGGAAAGATTAAAAGAATATTACAAATTAGGTGCAAAATTTACTAAATGGAGAGGTGTTTATAATATAACTAAAAGTTTTCCAAGCAAACTCTCAATACACTCTAATGCACATGCATTAGCGAGATATTCCGCTCTAGTTCAAGAGTGCAATATGGTTCCAATAGTTGAGCCTGAGGTTTTAATGGATGGTGATCATTCTGCTAAAGAGTGTTTAGAAAAAACTTCTGAAGTTATAAAAAAATGCTTTGAAGAACTAATAATACATAAAGTAGATTTGAAGGGAATTATACTTAAACCTAATATGGTTTTAGCAGGAAACAGATCTAAAGAAAAAATTAAAAATGAGGAAGTGGCAAAATTAACTTTAGAGTGTTTAAAATCCTCAGTACCCCCAGAAGTACCAGGTATAGCTTTTCTGTCTGGAGGTCAATCCGAAATAGAAGCGACAGAAAACTTGAATTTAATTAACAAATATAATGATAGCAGCTTTATAATGAGTTATTCTTACGGTAGAGCTCTACAACAAGGTGCCTTAAAGTATTGGTCAAAAGATATTAAGAATATTGAGGGTACTCAGCAGATTTTTAACCACCGAGCTAAAATGAATACATTAGCTGCTCAAGGGAAATGGTCAAAAGATCTTGAGATATAATAAAAAAAGATTTATTTACTTAATATCCCCTTCTAGAATTGAAAAAAATTTTTTTAAAAATTTAAAGGAAGTATTAAAACAAAAAAAAACAAGTTTTTTTCAACTACGACTTAAAAAAAATAGTTTCAAAAAAAAATTAATAATTGGACGTAAAATTCAAAAGATATGTAAAAAATTTAAGGTAAAATTTATAATTAACGATGATGTATACCTTGCAAAAAAATTAAATGCCGATGGATGCCATCTTGGTCAAAGCGATATGAAGATTAGAGAGGCAAGAAAATTAATTGGGAAAAAAATAATTGGAATTACATGTCATAACTCAATTAAACTTGCAAAAACTGCGATAAAAAATAAAGCTGACTATTTAGCTTTTGGAGCTTTTAATTTATCTAAAACAAAAAAAGTTAAATATAAAGCATCCATAAGTTTACTTAAAAAAGCTCAAAAGATCACAAACACCCCAATTGTTGCAATCGGTGGTATTAACTTTAATAATTATAAAAATCTTTTGTTGAATAAGGCAAACTTTTTAGCTATTTCAGGCTACATTTGGAAAAATAAAAAACTTAAACCAAAGAACGCGATAAAAAAATTAATATGAAAATTAATGCAAGTGAAATTAGAGTGGGAATGTTGCTAGAATATAAAAATGATTTATGGATAGTGCTAAAAACACAGCATGTTAAACCTGGAAAAGGTGGAGCATTTGCACAAGTAGAGATGAAGAGTGTAAACAAAAATACCAAACTTAATGAAAGATTTAGATCCAGTGAAACAATTGAAAAGGCTGCATTAGAAGAAACTAATTTTACATTTTCATATGAGGACCAAGAAAAGTACTTTTTTATAAATCCAAAAACTTTTGAACAAACAGAAATTCAAAAAAGTCTAATAGGTGAAAAAGGTAAGTTATTGACTGAAAATCTTGAGGTAACAATAAGTTTCTATAATGATAACCCAATTTCTGTCAATTTACCAAACCAAGTAACTTGTAAAATAGAAACCACTGACGCCGCGTTAAAAGGTCAAACTGTTTCATCATCTTATAAACCTGCAGTTTTAGAAAATGGATTAAGTATTCAAGTACCACCATTTATTGAATCGGGAGATAGTGTTGTCATAGATTCCAGAAATTTAGAATACATCAAAAAAATTTAATTTATGAATTCAATATCTGCAAATCTTAATGTGATGATAAAGGCATGTGAAAAAGCATCTAAAATTTTGATAAGAGATTTTGGAGAATTAGAAAAGTTACAAGTATCTAAAAAGGGACCAAGAGATTTTGTAACTAATTCTGATATTAAAGCAGAAAAAATAATTATAGAGGAGCTTAAAAAAGCAAGACCAAACTATTCAATCATTAGTGAAGAGAATGGTGTTGAAAAGAATAAAGATACTTCTAATTCATGGATAATTGATCCTATTGATGGAACAATTAATTTTTTACATGGAATACCACATTTTGCAATCTCCATTGCTTTGAAATCAGACGATGAGATTATATGTGGATTGATTTTTGATCCTATTAAAGACGAAATGTTTTATGCTGAAAAGAATAATGGAGCTTTTTTTAACAATCAGCGAATAAGAGCCTCAAAAAAAAATAATTTAGATGAATGTTTATTTGCAGTTGGAAAATTAAAGAATGAACCAGGCTTTACTTATAGAAGATCCGGATGTGCTGCACTCGATATTGCATACGTGGCATCTGGAAGATTAGATGGATACGCACAAAGTAACTTAAATTTATGGGACATAGCCGCAGGTATAGTATTAATAAAAGAAGCTGGTGGAGTAATTAATGATATTGATCTTAATAATATTAAAAATATAAAAGTTTTGGCTTCATCAGCAGAAATAAATGCCAAATTCATTGAAAAACTGGGCAACTTTTAATTGTTTTAAAAATTTCTTTTGTTATAAGTCTCGTGATGAAAAAAAAAATACACCCTAACTACCACACTATAAAAGTTGAAATGACTGATGGGTCACAATTTGAAACAAGATCTACTTGGGGTGCAGAAGGTGATGTTCTTAAATTAGAAATTGATCCAAAATCACACTCTGCTTGGACAGGTG
>CACJYH010000011.1 GCA_902597695.1 uncultured Pelagibacteraceae bacterium
GACCTCTAACAGCTGGACCTCTACTTCTATTTAACAATCTAAATTGTATTCCTGATTTATCTGCGATCTCTCCCATAACGCCATCTAATGCATCTATTTCTCTAACTAAATGACCTTTACCCAAGCCACCAATTGCGGGATTACATGACATCTCACCGATAGTATTTATATCATGAGTAAATAGAGCAGTATTTACACCTAGACGAGCTGAAGCAGCTGCTGCCTCACAACCAGCATGACCACCTCCAATTACAACAACATCAAATGAAAATTCATTTTTCATGATGTAAATTTATATTTGAAAATAAATTTTACAAGGCTCTTATTTTCCAATGCAAAAATCGTTGAAAATACTGCCTAATACTTCCTCTACATCGACCTTTCCAACAATCATACCTAAATGTCTAGTAGCTAACCTCAAGTCTTCAGCCGCTTTATCAAAATCTTTTTTATCATTTTTTTCTAAAAAATTTTTCAAGTTATCTGAACAATTAACTAGGTGCTGTCTGTGTCTTTCTCTAGTAATTAATATATCGTCATTTATAACAAATTTTGTCTTTAACTTGTTTTTGATCTTTAAAATTAATTTATCTAAATTTAAGTTTTCCTTTAATGAAATTAAAACATGATCTAACTTATTTACCTCCAGATCCAATTCATCATTGATAAGATCTGACTTATTAACAACTAAAATTGCATTATCTTTTAGTAAATCATTTAAAAACCCGCTAAAATCAATCCTTTTAGCATCTACTACTACTAATTTTAAATCGGCTTTTTCTGCTCTATCTAAGGATAATTTTATTCCTTTTTTCTCTATTTCGTCTTTGGAGCTCCTTATACCCGCTGTATCTGAAATAATAACTGGATAACCATCAATATTTAAATGTGTTTCAATTACATCCCTTGTTGTTCCAGCAATTTCAGACACTATCGCTACATCTCTATTAGATAAATTATTCAATAATGAAGATTTTCCAGCATTGGTTGGTCCAACGATTGCTATTTTAAAACCTTCACGAATTATTTCACCGACTTTTTGATCATCTAAAATTTTCTTTATTTTGTTTAAAACTTCAGTTGTATCTTTTTTAATCTGTTTAATATTTTCATCAGGTAAATCTTCCTCAGGAAAATCTATTTTTGCCTCAACAAAAGATAAGATTTTTAATAACTTTTCTCTTAAATTATCAAATTTCTCAGCAGACTTACCTTCCATAATTTTTACAGCTTGTAATCTTTGCATTTCGGTTTCTGCTGAAATTAAATCACTTATACTCTCAGCTTTTAACAAATTAATTTTTCCATTTTGAAAAGCTATTTTGGTAAATTCTCCTGGTTCGGCTAATCTAAAGTTTTCTATTTTAGACAATTCGTTTTGTAGCGCTAATACAATTGCTTTTCCTCCATGCACATGAATTTCAGCCATATCCTCACCGGTATAGCTCTCAGGGCCTGGAAACCAGATAATTATACCTTCATCAATAAGTTCAGAAGTCTTGATATTATTTATTTTCCGAAGGGTGGCGACTCTAGGCTTAGGGAGAGATTTTCCAGTAAGCAAAGTTACTGCTTTAGACGCATCTAACCCAGAAATTCTTATGATAGCAACTCCAGATATTCCTGGACCAGACGATAAAGCATATATAGTCATATATGAATTATAATGACTTAATCTAAATATTAAAATTAAATATTTCTATTTTACTATTTGATCTATAGCTTCAAAAAAACTCTTACTATAATCATGTTTATCAAATAAAGGACTTTTCAATGCATTTTCATAAACAAATTTTCTTAGTTTAATATAATCGTCATGGTTATTTGATAAATTAACTATTTTTTGCAAATAATCACTTTCATCTATAGCAATCATTTGATCTATACCTAAATTTTTATTTATAGACTCCCCACATCTTGAATTAAAATTATATCCAGCCATAGCTAAAACTGGAACTCCCATCCATATAGCTTCAAACGAAGTAGTTACACCATTATAAGGGAAGGTATCTAAGGCGATATCGATTTCATTATAAGCCTTAAGATGATCTTTAAAATCTTTTTCCCTGCCTATGAATTTGATTGAGTCTAAAACACCATTTTCTTTAAATGATGCTTTAAGCCTTTCTAATCCATGTTTTATTTTTGATGTTTTTAAAACAAGTTTAGAGTTATTAATTTTTTTTAAAATATTTGACCAAACAGAAATTACATCTGGATTTATTTTATCAAAATTATTAAACGACCCAAAAGTAAAAAATTTATTTTTTAAGAAAGGAGGTGGATTTTCAATTCTTTCTAGATCAAAACCACAATGAGAATTCCAAATTTTAGGCAAATATATTACCTTTTCGGCATAAAATTTCTCTTCATTCGAACGAATTAAATTTGGATCTGAAATTATATAGTCCATATTTTTAAGTCCAGTGGTGTTGCAATAGCCCATCCATATGATTTGTTTTCTGGCAATCCTGCTTTTTAACATTTCAATACGATTCATTGATGTATAACCCATTAAATCAATCATAATATCTAGTTTTAATCCTCTGACTTTATTTACAGCACTGACATTATCTAAATTCCAAATATTAATAGTCTCATCAACTAAATCTTTGAAATCTTTTGTTGACTGATCAGATATTGGATTATTCAAAATTAAAATAATTTCGAATTTTTTTTTATCATAGTTTGAGAGAATTGTTTTTAAAAAATAAGTAATTGAATGACCATCGAGGATATCAGCTGACAAAAAGCCTATTTTAATTTTTGGGCCAGGTTCCTTAGAAATTTCTACTAATTGATCTTGTGGAATTACTTTTAGATTTTGATCTACAAACTTACCATAATTAAAAAAATCAGATTGTTTCCAATCTTTTTCAAAACATCTCCAATAGCCATAATTACAAAGATCAAAAGAGTTAAAACCTTTTATTTTAATTACTTTATCAAGGTGGAATATCATTTTTTTTGCATGATTTAATCTTCGATAAATCATGGTCATTGCCAGATGTATCGGTCTATGATTTAAACAATATTCTTTAGATGACTCATATAAGTTAATAAGATCACTAAAATCGAATTTATAATCTTTCTCTATATCTTTTAATAAAACACTAGATGTAATCAAATTGCCAAGACAATCTATTGCATGAATAGTATTTTTTTCTTTTAAGTAACCCTGTCTGAAATCTTTTGTAGCTAGCAATAATGTATCTTTGTCTTTTTTGTTACTTTGAACTCTGCATATACCCAATAGATTATATAAACTAGATGATCTTTCGAAATCAGTTGTTCTGGAAGTTATTTCAAATACTACCTTGGAATATTCTTTTTTTTTATATGACTCTTGTAATTCAATTTCTAACTTTGAGGTAGAGACCATTAATCGGCTTAAACAGGCTTATTCATTGAATTAAAAAACTCAGCATTATTTTTTGTATCTTTTAATTTAGAGTTAATAAAATCTATTGCATCCATTGTGCCCATAGGAGCAATTATTCTTCGTAGTACATTCATTTTTTGAAGATCATTTTTATCAAATAGCAACTCTTCTCTTCTTGTGCCTGATTTTGTAATATCAATAGCTGGATAAATTCTTTTATCTGCTATTTTTCTATCAAGAACTGTCTCACTATTCCCGGTTCCTTTGAATTCCTCAAAAATCACCTCATCCATTCTACTACCAGTATCAATTAGAGCAGTAGAAATAATTGTTAATGATCCACCTTCTTCAATATTTCTTGCAGCACCAAAAAACCTTTTTGGTCTTTGTAATGCATTGGCATCGACTCCACCTGTTAGAACTTTTCCAGAGCTTGGTATTACAGCATTGTATGCTCTCCCTAATCTTGTTATTGAGTCTAAAAGTATAACGACATCTTTTTTATGTTCTGTTAACCTTTTTGCCTTCTCTATTACCATTTCAGCAACTGCAACATGCCGTTGCGCAGGCTCATCGAATGTAGAACTTATTACCTCACCTTTTACAGTTCTTTGCATATCAGTTACTTCCTCAGGTCTTTCATCAATTAATAAAACGATTAGGTAACACTCGGGATAATTTTTAGCTATTGAATTAGCAATACTCTGTAAAATCATTGTTTTACCGGCTTTTGGTGGTGAGATGATAATTGATCTTTGACCCTTACCAATAGGACTTACAAGATCAATAAGTCTTGGTGTCAAATCTTGTTTCTTGTCAGGCTTTACTTGTTCAACTTCCATAACAAGTTGCTTATCAGGATATAGAGGTGTCAGGTTATCAAAAGCTATTTTATGTCTAGATTTATCAGGTTCTTCAAAATTTATTTTACTTACTTGCAATAATGCAAAATATCTTTCACCTTCTTTAGGAGCTCTAACAGGTCCCTCAACAGTATCACCAGTCCTTAAACCAAATTTTCTAATTTGACTTGGGCTTACATAGATATCGTCTGGACCTGGTAAATAATTTGACTCCATGGCTCTTAAAAAACCAAAGCCATCTTGAAGTAATTGAAGTACACCCGCCCCAGTTATTTCCTCTTTTTCCGCAACTTTTTTCAAAATCGCAAAAAGTATCTCCTGCTTTCTTAAAGTACTTGCATTTTCTATTCCAAGCTCCTCAGCTTGGGTAATAAGCTGTTCTGATGATTTTAATTTTAATTCTTGTATGTTCATGAGTAAATTATTAAGGACTTAATAATAGATATAATATATATGCTAATTTAAATTATTCAACCCTAGATAGGCTTAAATATCACCACAAATACAATCAAAATAAGCAATAAAGTGGGTATTTCATTAATATATCGATAATATTTATGAGAATGTTTATTAACGTCAGATTTAAATTGTCCTAAAATTCTTCCAAGATAAAAATGGTATAAAGTTAAGATAACAACAAAAATTAATTTCAAAATCATCCATTTTTGACCCAATTGTCCAAAACCTATTTCATGTATTAGTATCAACCCAAATATCCAAGATAGTGTCATGGCTGGAGTCATGATGTAAAAAAAAAGTTTTTTTTCCATAACTTTAAATACTTCTGAAACTAATGGTTTGTCATTATTTAGAGAGTGATAAACAAAGATTCTTGGAAGATACAAAAGACCAGCCATCCAAGAAATTACCGCTATTAAATGAAGAGATTTAAACAATAAATATGTATTCATTTATTAGAGACTTTTTTGAATTAAAGTTTTTAATAAAGCAATATGATCATCGTTATCATTTAAGCACGGTACCATATCAAAATTTTCACCTCCAGACTCTAAAAAACTTTCTTTACCTTGAATAAGAATTTCTTCTAAAGTCTCAACACAATCTGAGGAAAAACCAGGACATATCGCAAGGATATTTTTTTTACCCTCTTTTGGTAATTTCTCTAAAGTCTTATCTGTATAAGGCTCAAGCCATTTTTGGGGACCAAATCTTGACTGGAACGTTGTTTTTATTTCTATCGAATTAAATTTTTCTGAAATAAGTCTTGTCGTCTTCTGACAATAACAATGATACGGGTCTCCTTTATCAAAATATTTTTGAGGTATGCCATGATAAGATGCTAATATTAAATCTGGCTTCCAATTTATTTCTTTAACTTTTTTGTTTAGAGAATTTACTAGAGCGTCAATATACAGAGGGTGTGATTCATAGTGAGGTATTATTTTTATAGATGGCTGCCACCTCATTTTCATAAGTGATCTATATACCTCATCACAAACAGTTGCAGTTGTTGCTGCTGCATATTGGGGATAGAGAGGAAGTATAACTAAGTTTTCACATCCTTTCTCGTGTAGATCTTTTATTTTACCTTTAATACTTGGATTTCCATACCTCATGGCATAATCGACAATTATATTTTTTTTAGAAATTGAGCTTGATAATTTTTTGGCTTGTTGACGTGTATAATAGAGGAGAGGTGAGATATTTTCATTTTTCATCCAAATTTCTTTATAAGCTTTGGCTGTTTTCGATGGTCTTAAATTTAATATAAAAAC
Source organism: uncultured Pelagibacteraceae bacterium (assembly GCA_902597695.1). The sequence continues at coordinate 5,982 of CACJYH010000011.1, forward strand.
ATTTAATATAATTTGCCAAATAATTGGGTTTACTTCTATTACTCGTCTATCAGATAAAAATTCTTTTAAATATTTTCTAATATCAAACCAATTTGTTGAGTCTGGTGTGCCCAAATTTATTATCAAAATTCCTGTTTTGCCAAAATTAATAGGCGGGTGATTTAATTCTTTTTCCATTAATAATTTTTAACTGTTTTAACTAAATAATCCATCATACTTGGATCTGTTTCTGGTAATATTCCATGACCTAAATTAAATATATATGGATGATCTTTAAAAATATCCAGATACTTGATTGTTTCTTTTTTAAGGTTTTCTTTATCAGTTAGTAAAACTTTTGGATCCATACCGCCTTGCACAGGAATTTTTATCTCTTTTTCAATTTTTATTGGATCAATTTCATAATCTATACAAATTGCGTCTGGTTTTACAATTTCACAATATTTTTTATAATCCTTTATACCTCGTGGAAAACAAATCACTGGAACGTTTAAAGATTTAGTGAATTCAACTAAGGAACAAGTTGGATTATATATGTAAAAATCATAATCCTTATCTTCTAATAGTCCTGCCCAACTATCGAAAATCTGTATAATCTCAGCACCACTATCAATTTGATTTTTAATATGAATTTTTAAAAATTTATCTATTATCTTTAAAATTTTTTCAATGATAGACAATTCTTTAAAAAAATTTTCTTTGAGTTTTATTTTTGGAGATTGTTTGTTTAAAATATAAACGAGTAATGTCCAAGGAGCTCCAACAAAACCTATCGTAGATTTGTTTTCTGTTAGATTGTTATTTCTTACCAAATTTATAGCTTTATAAACAGGATCAACTCTTTCAATAAAATCATTTTCAGTAACTTCAAATGCCTGATCAAGGTTTAAATCACCAAGAATGGGTCCAACATTTTTTTTAAATTCTACTTTTTGTTTCAAACCGTAAGGTAAAATTAATATGTCAGAAAAAATTATGGCAGCATCTAAGTCAAATCTTTTTAAAGGTTGTAAGGTTATTTCAGCTGATAAACTAGAATTTAAACATAATTTAATGAAATCAGTATTTTTTTTTCTAATTTCTCTAAACTCTGGCAGATATCTTCCAGCTTGCCTCATAACCCATATTGGATTTAAACCTGTTTTTCTGTTTTTAATAACCTCTTTGATGTCAGACATATTAATAATTAAGTTTATTTAGTAGTATTTGCAGTATGAGCTGTGAAATACGTGGATTAAATTTTATATACATTTTATAAACCAGTTATTAACATTTAAATGTAATTTTTAGATATATATATAAGTAATATTGAAGCTTATTACCAATATTTCGATTTAATGAAAAACTTTATACAGATGTTTAATAATGTTAATAAAAGCTATGTTTTACAGCGTAAATTTTAAATTTATAAAATTAACCAATTTTGTCTAAACAAAACAAAAACTATTAACACTTTATACATGAGTAATATTTATCAGATTTATCTAATATCAGACTCTACGGGCGAAACGTTAGACAGAATTTTTACTGCAATTAAAGCTCAATTTAAAAACATAGATTACAAAATACATACTTATTCCTTTACAAGAACTGAAAACCAAATTTTAAAAATTTTATCTAATGCTAAAGAAAATCAAAACTCTATCATTTTATATTCAATCGTAGATAGTAGCCTTGCTAAATATCTTTCAAGAAAGAGTGAAGAAAAAAAAATACCTTGTTTTGGTGTTCTTGGAGATTTAATTTTAAGCTTTTCAAAACTGCTTAACCAAAAAGCATCTCACCAGCCCAGTGGTCAATACACTCTTAATGATGAATATTATAAAAGGATTGAAGCAATTCAATTTACAATGAACCATGATGATGGAAATTTAGTTAAAGACATTAAAAAATCAGATATTATTTTATTGGGGGTTAGTAGGACCAGTAAAACACCAACCTCGATTTATTTGGCAAACAAAGGGTACAAAATATCTAATATTCCTTTGGTAAATGAAAATTCCATCCCTAAGACTTTAAAAGAAGACCCAAACTTAACTTGTATCGTTGGATTAAGCACAGAGGCAGAAAGGTTAGCTGATATCAGAAAAAACCGAATGAATTCATTAAAAGAGTCTCAAAATAAATCTTATACAGATTTATCTAGTATTAAAAAAGAAGTTGAGGACGCTAAAAATACTTTTAAAAAATATAGGTGGCCAATTATAGATGTTACTAGAAAATCGGTCGAAGAAACTGCTGCCTCAATTATAAAAATATACGAAATATATAAAAATAATGGTTAAAATTATACTTGCCTCAAAAAGCAAAGTAAGAAAGCAAATTTTGGATGATAACAATATCTCCACAGAGGTACAAAACTCTAATTTAGATGAGGATATTTTCAAAGAAAGTTTAATTAAAGAAAAGGCAACTCCCGAACTAATATCAAAAAATTTAGCTGAGTTAAAAGCAAATAAGGTTAGTCAAAAAAACCAAGCATTTTTGGTTTTGGGTGCTGATAGTGTAATAGATTTAGAGGGTGAATTAATATCTAAACCAATAAATAGAGAACAAGCTTTAGAAATTTTAAAAAAACTAAACGGTAAAAAACACAACCTCATTAGTTCAGTTTGTATCTCTCAAAATGGTGCCATGATTTGGAATTACACTGATAAAGCAACTTTAACAATGAAACAATTTAGTTTAGATGAACTAAAAAGTTATTTGTCAAAAATTTCAGATGAAGCCCTATATGCTTACAATGTTTATCAAATTGAAGGAGAAGGCAGGAAATTATTTTCAAATATAGAGGGTGACAAAGATACAATTATGGGTTTACCAATTAAAAAAATAAAACAATACTTGAGCAATTACGAATGAAAAAATATTTAGTAATAGGAAATCCAATTGACCATTCTTTGTCTCCTAAACTCCAAAACTGGTGGCTAAAAGAAAATAACATTGATGCTACATATGACAAAATTAAACTCGAAGTTCATGAAATTAAAAAATTCATCCAAGAAATTAAAGAACAAAAAGTAGCCGGTTGCAATGTAACTGTCCCTTTCAAAAAAAAAGTTATTCCTTTTTTAGATAAATTAAGCCCGGAGGCAGAACAAACACAATCAGTAAATACAATTACTTATGATAATGGTGATTTAGTTGGGTATAATACAGATATCTTTGGTTTTGATACTGCAATTAAAAAGTTAGATTTTAGTATCAAGGGTAAGAAAGTTTTAATTTTGGGGGCTGGTGGTGTAGTCCCTTCAATAATTTTTGCTTTAAAAAATATGCATGTTCAAGAGATAACAATAAGCAACAGAACTAAAGAGAAAGCAGAAAATTTGAGGGTTTTATATAAAGATCTCAAAATTTTAGAGTGGGGAAATTTAACCGATTTTCATATGGTGATAAATGCAACAAGTCTTGGCTTAAATAATGAAACTATAAATTTAGATTTCTCAAGTTTAGGGCATGGTAAATTATTTTACGATGTAATTTATAATCCTCATGAAACTCATTTTTTGAAAATGGGAAAACAATTGGGACACCAGACAGAAAATGGAAAAACTATGTTTGTTTACCAGGCTCTCGAGGCATTTAAATTATGGCACAAAATAGAGCCAAAAGTTAATACAGACACTTTCAAACTTTTAGATAATGATTAGAATTGGAATTTTAGGAGATATAGGATCTGGAAAAAGTTTTGTGGCCAAGCTATTTGGTTATTCAGTATTCAATGCTGATAACGAAGTTGGAAAATTATATAAAAAAAATAAAAAAATATTTATCAAACTTAATCAAACTTTACCTAAATATATCACACATTTTCCAATTAAAAAACAAGAGGTAACAAAGGCGATATTGGCAAATAAAAATAATTTAAGAAAAATAATCAAAATCATTCATCCTGAAATAAGAAAGAAAATGAATATTTTTGTAAAAAAAAATAGAAAAAGTAGATTCATTGTTTTAGATATTCCTTTATTACTAGAGAACAAAATAAATAGAAAAAAAGATATTTTGATATTTATTGAGTCTAAAAAAGATGAGATTCTTAAGAGACTTAAGAAAAGAAAAAATTTTAATCATAAAATTATTAGCAGATTTAGAAAAATACAACTATCACTTGATTATAAAAAGAAAAAATCCAATTTTATTATTAAAAATAATTTTACAAATAAATTTGTCAAAAAGCAGATTAAATATATTTTAAAACAATTATACTAGATGAAAGAAATAATTTTAGATACAGAGACAACTGGATTGTCTGTTAAAGAAGGTCATCGAATAGTTGAGATAGGATGTATTGAATTAGAAAATTTCATACCTACAAACAATAATTTCCATTACTATTTAAATCCAGGAAGAAAAGTTTCTGAAAAGGCTTTAGAAACACACGGATATACAGATGAATTCTTATCTGACAAAAAAAAATTCAAAGAAATAGCGAACGATTTTTTACATTATATTAAAGGAAAAAAATTAATTATTCATAATGCTGAATTTGACTTATCACATTTAAATAATGAATTAAAAATTGCTGGTAAAGAACTAATTAATAATGAAATTATAGATACTGTTGTTTTAGCTAGAAATAAATTTCCAGGATCTTCTAATAGTTTAGATGCCCTGTGTAAGAGATATAGAATAGATAATTCTAAAAGAGAGAAACATACAGCTCTGATAGATTGTGACTTATTATCAAAAGTTTATATTAATCTAATTGATCAAAAAGAACCTAAATTAAATTTTAGCGATGAAAAAAATGAAAAAAATTTAAAAGCTGATACAAATATTTTATATTATAAGAAAGTCGTTAAAATTACCGATAAAGAAAAAAAAGAACACGAAGAATATTTAAAGAAAAGCTTTAAAAAAAATTTTTTCAGTTAAAATTTTTTTTATAAAGTTCCTCAAAATCAACTTTTTTTTCAAATTTGATTTCTGGATAGCCTGAGGTATGTAAAAGGTTAAGTAAAGCTTTTTCCATTTCAGGATATACTTCTTTTTGAACATCACATAATATTATTTTTTGTAAAATATTTTTGTCTTTAATTTCCTTATCAAGTTTTATTATTGTAGAATAGGTTATCTCAAAGTGTGATTTTTTTTTACTTTCAGAGTTATCGTGAAATTTTAGTAAAGTATTTATTTCGATTATTTGAGCTTTTAAAGGCTTTGAATTTATATCAATATTTAGTTGATATTTAGAAATATAATCTTTTACATATAAATATGTCTCAATATCAGGCGTTTCACCTGAAATATCTTTGATATACTTGCTCATGATTTTATAATTTTCGCTCATTATCTTCGTCTATATCTTCGAACTCACCTTCTATATATGGTTTTTTTATCTTTGTCTCACCCTTAAAATTTTTGACTAATTTTCCAAATAATAATTTTCTTGTGAAAGGAAATATTAATAGAAATCCTATTAAGTCAGTTGCAAATCCAGGTATTATTAAAAGAATTGCTGCAAATGCGATAGCTGCTCCAGAAATCATCTCATAAGCAGGTAGTTCATTTTTTATTAATTGATTTAAACCTGTTCTGAGAGTGTTTAATCCTTCATATCTTGCATAAAAAACTCCAATTATGGCAGTTATAAATATCAGTGAAATGGTGTTAAACGCACCTATTTGCCCCCCTATTTTGATAAAAAGAAAAATTTCTAAAATTGGGATTAAGATAAGGGTAATTAATACTGAGTTCATTTGTCTTTAATCTAATTGTTAGTTGAAATTATTCAACATAGTAATTAAATTAATCTCATGAATTATAGTTTTGAGTATATTGATATTATATTATTAGCAATGATTGCTGGCTTCATTTTTTTAAGATTGAGAGGAATCTTGGGAAAAAGAACTGGATTTGATGGTAAGAGCTCACAACAATTTCAAGAAATTTTAAAAGAAGTCCATCCAGAAAGTAAATTTGAAAAAAAAGAAAATTTTGATGAAAAAGCACAGAGTGAATTTTTAAAGGGAGCAAAGATAGCATATGAGACAATCATTACTGATTTTAGTGATAATGATAATAAACTTATTGCGAGTAAACCCTTGTTAAGCAAACAAATCTATGATGAATTTAATAAAGCTTTAAAGGATAGAAGCAATAGAGGTCACTATGCGGAAATCACGTTTATTGGAATTAAATCGGCAGATATTAAAGAACATAAAAAAATTGATAAAGCACTTCAAGTTACAGTAGATTTTGTAAGTGAAATAATTACATGTATTAGAGACAAAGAGAAAAAAATTGTTTCAGGTAGTCCTGATAAAATCAAAACAATTTACGATACTTGGACATTTTCTAGAGACTTGAGATCAAATAACCCAAATTGGTTGTTGGTAAATACCTTAAATTAGGTGAACAGCAAAATTTCAGAAAGTGATAAAAAAAACTGGGAAGACTTTTTATCAAATGATGAAAAATTACCAGACAAAGATAATTTACAATTAAAGGTTAAATTTAAAAAAACTAGGACTTTAGATTTACATGGTAAAAGCCTAGATGAGTCAAATAAAATTATTGAGATATTTATCAAAAAGTCATACGAAGACAAAATTCATAAATTGATAATTGTTACTGGTAAAGGTCTTCATTCTAACAATGAGCAAGATCCATATGTTTCTAAAGACCTCGGTATTTTAAGATACTCGATTCCAGAATTTTTAAAATGTAACCAAGACTTGATGAAAATTATTTCAAATATAAGTCCAGCAAGTATAAAAGATGGTGGCAGCGGTGCTTTTTACATTTTTTTAAAAAAAAAATAATCTATATTTTTAACTATTCACTAATATAATGTTTTAAATGATAGTTTGGTTAGCATCATATCCCAAAAGTGGAAATACATTCGTAAGATCTTTATTGTCATCATATATATATTCTAAAGATGGTAATTTTAATTTTGAATTACTCAAAAATATTAAACAATTTCCAGACAACTCATTATTTAAACAATTAGGTATTGATACTAATGATGAGGAAGAAATGTTTAAGAATTATACCAATGCTCAAAAAATATTTAATAAGAAAGATTCTATTCGATTTTTAAAAACACATAGTTGTTTTTTTAACAATAAAAAATTTCAATTTACTGATCGACATAATACACTTGGAGTAATTTATATCGTTCGAGATCCAAGAAATATTGTGACATCATACGCTCACCATTTTCAGACAACTCCTGAACAAGCTTTTGAAAATTTATTATCTCAACAGTACCTAGGTAAATCTTCAGACAAACATTGCATAACTTATCTAGGACCATGGAAACAGCATTTTGATTCATGGAAAGTTTTTAGAAGATTTAATAAATATTTGTTAGTGAAATATGAGGATTTGATCAACGATACTGAAAAAACTTTTTTGAATATCTTAAAATTCATTGCACATCTTGGCCAAGTTAGATTTTCTTATGATAAAAAAAAGTTTGAAAATACTCTAAAAACAACAGGTTTTGAAAGGATGCAAAAATTAGAAGCTGAGGAGAGCTTTGTTGAGGCAAAGGAAAATACTCAGACAGGTGAAAAAATAAAGTTTTTTAATCTAGGTATCAAAAATGATTGGAATAAAATGCTCGATAATAAGATAAAGCAAAATTTAGAGAAAGAATTGGAAGAAGAGATGAAAGAACTTAAATATTTATAATTTATTTTAAAGTATAAATTTTGATAAATCGGTATCTTTAACAAGTGAGTCTAAATTTTTGTCAATATACTCTTTATTGATGATAATTTTTTCACCTGCTCTGTCTGTAGCTGTAAAACTAATTTCATCTAATATTTTTTCAATTATTGTGTGTAATCTTCTTGCACCAATATTTTCAACAGTCGCATTTACTTCAGAGGCTATGTTTGCGATTGTATCAATACCATCCTCTGCAAATTCTAAATCTACATTTTCTGTTTTTAATAAAGCAACATATTGCTTAATTAAACTATAGTCTGGCTCCTTTAATATCCTTTTAAAATCTTCGCTGGTTAAAGCCTCTAATTCAACTCTTATAGGTAATCTTCCTTGTAATTCAGGAAGTAAGTCTGAGGGTTTAGCAAGCTGAAAAGCTCCTGATGCAATAAACAAAATATGATCTGTTTTGATTGGACCATATTTTGTATTTACAGTTGTACCTTCAATAAGAGGTAATAAGTCTCTTTGTACACCTTCTCTCGATACATCTCCGCCAACTCTATCGGTTCTGCCTGAGATTTTATCAATTTCATCTAAAAAAACTATTCCATTATTTTCAGTTGAAATTTTAGCCGCTTTAATAATTTTATCCTGTTCAATTAATTTATCAGACTCATCATTTATTAATATTTCGTGAGATTCTTTAACTGTCATTTTTTTCTTTTTTTCTTTTGTCCCCATCGATTTACCTAGCATTTCTCCAATATTGATCATGCCTACGTTTGCCCCTGGCATACCTGGAATTTCAAAAGAAGTACCACTTCCTGTATCACTTACAGCTATTTCAATTTCGTTATTATCTAAATCTCCATCTCTCAATCTTTTTCGAAAACTTTCTCTAGTTGCCGTACTTGCTTTTTTTCCAACCAAAGCATCTAAAACTTTTTCCTCTGCCATTTTTTGTGCTTTAGCATAAACTTCTTTTCTCTTTTTCACTTTTTCCATTGAAATAGCGATTTCAATTAAATCTCTTACTATTTGTTCGACATCTCTTCCAACGTAACCGACTTCAGTAAATCTTGTTGCTTCAACTTTTACGAATGGTGCTTCAGCAAGTTTTGATAACCTTCTAGATATTTCGGTTTTACCAACTCCAGTTGGTCCAATCATGAGGATGTTTTTTGGCAGAACTTCATTTTTCATTTCACCTTTTAGAGCTTGTCTTCTCCATCTATTTCTAAGTGCAACTGCTACAGCTTTTTTAGCTTTATTTTGACCTACAACAAATCTATCTAATTCTGAAACTATTTCTCTTGGTGATAATGAACTAACTAAAGTATCATTATCTTTGGAATTTTTATCTTTTGGAACAAGAGGTGTAACGTTAGATTTTTCCATTATATTTTTTCAACCTTAATATTATTATTTGTAAAAACACAGATTTCAGAGGCAACTTCAATAGCTTTCTTTGCCACCTCTTCAGCACTCATATCTGTACCCATTAAAACTTTTCCAGCTGCTAAAGCGTAATTTCCACCTGAACCAATTCCAATGACATCGCCCTCTGGCTCGAGCACATCCCCAGTGCCAGAGATAATATAACTATTACTTTTGTCACCAATAGCCATAAGTGCCTCAAGTCTTCTTAAATATTTATCTGTTCGCCAATCTTTTGCTAATTCAACAGCAGCTCTTGATAAGTTACCTGCATGCTTTTCTATTTTTGCCTCTAATCTCTCGAATAAAGTTAAAGCATCTGCAGTGGAACCCGCAAATCCAGCAACAACATCTCTTTTATCGATTTTTCTTACTTTTGACGCAGTGCTTTTAACGACGGTGTTTCCCATGCTTACCTGTCCATCACCAGCAACCACTACTTCGTTATTTTTTCTTACCAAAACAATCGTTGTCATAGCTTATAAATGGATACTAAATCTGATAGTTCAAGCCCAGGTTTAGTATTATTGCCATATTTGGATTATATATGTATACCTCTTTTTAATTATGAAGCGTAAAGGTAAAATTAGTCGAAAAACAAAAGAGACCAGTATAAGTGTTGATCTCAACATTGATGGCAAAGGTAAGTATAAAATTGACACTGGAATAGGATTTCTTAATCACATGCTTGAGCAGTTATCCAAGCACTCGTCAATCGACATGAGTATAAAAGCTAAAGGAGATACTCATATTGATCTACACCACACAACTGAGGATACTGGTATTGCAATTGGTGAGGCTTTGAAAAAAGCATTAAAGAAATCTGTTGGTATTAGAAGATATGCACACGCAATGATACCAATGGATGAAACTTTATCGCGAGTTGCAATTGATATTTCAAATAGACCTTATTTAATTTGGAAAGTAAATTTGAAAGTTGAAAAGCTTGGTGAGATGGATACAGAACTATTTAAAGAATGGTTTCAAGCTTTTTCACAAGCAGCAGGAATTACTTTGCATGTAGAAAATATTTATGGTGATAATAGCCACCACATTATTGAGTCTTGTTTCAAAGGATTAGCAAGATCTTTAAGAGCTGCAGTAGAGATAGACCCTAGGAATAGTAAATCCATTCCATCTACTAAAGGCTCATTATAAAATTAATGAAAGTTACGATTGTTGATTACAACTCGGGCAATATCAGCTCGGTGATAAACTCTTTTAAAGAAGTTGCTAAAGATAAGGTAAATATTGAGTTTACTGCTGATTTAAATAAAATTAAGTCTAGTGACAAAGTAGTTTTACCAGGGCAGGGCTCATTTAAAAGTTGTGTAGATGCTCTAAATAAAATTAATGGTCTATCAGAGGCTTTACATGAATTTGCAATAAATAATAAAAAACCACTTCTTGGAATTTGTGTTGGTTTACAAATGTTTGCAGATATTGGTTATGAGGAAACTGAAACTAAAGGCTTAGGTTGGATATCTGGCAAAGTCTCAAAAATAGATAATCAAAATGGAAAATATAAACTTCCTCATATTGGTTGGAACCAGATAAATATTGTAAAACAAAGTAAGATTTTTGAGAATATAGAAAATAACTCACACATGTATTTTGTGCATAGTTATGAATTTTTACCAAATGATAAAAATGTAATTTCAGCAACAACAGATTATTCAACAAATATTGTTTGTTCTGTTGAAAAAGAAAATATCTTTGGAACACAATTTCATCCAGAAAAGAGCGATAAAATAGGATTACAAGTAATAAAAAATTTTATAGATTTATAAAATGAAATTTCCAACTCACTTGGATTTAATTATTCCAACCATAAAAGCTTTAAAAGATATGGGGGGTACAGCTACACCAAGTGAAATTACCAACAAAGTTATTGAATTAGAAAAATATCCAGAGGAAATTCAAAATGAAAAACAACAGGGAGATGGATATAGAACAAAATTAGAGTATCGTTTAGCCTGGGCAAGAACATACATGAAGAAATTTCTGAGTGCTGTTGAGGACAAAAGTAGAGGGCTATGGTCATTAACCCCGATAGGGTTAAAATTGGATATAAGTAATGCACAATCAGTTATTGATTTAGCTCAAGAAAATAAGAAAAAAGATAAAAAAAATTGGCAAGAAAATAAAGGTGAAAAGAGTGAAGATGAAGAAGAAGCTTCAGAAGATTGGAAAACAGAGGTTTTAAACATAATCAATAATTCTTCACCAAAGTCTTTTGAAAATTTATGTCAAAGATTATTAAGAGAAAGTGGTTGCATTAATGTAGAAGTAGTTGGTGGAGCTAACGATAAAGGGATTGATGGTACAGCAGTTTTAAGGTTGGGTTTAATATCTTTTCCAGTAAAATTTCAGTGTAAGAGATATGGCTCTTCACAAGTAACACCAAAACTTATAAGAGAATTTAGAGGCACACTTGGTCAAGTGGATAAAGGAATATTTATAACAACTGGCAGATTTACAAAGTTAGCTAAAGAAGAAGGTCAAGACTTATCTAAAGGAAAAACAATGGATATGATTGATGGTGATACACTTTGCGATTTACTAAGAGAGTATAAAATAGGTATCGAAGAAAAAATGATGTTAATGTAGATAAAGATTTTTTTGAAAATATTTAATGAATAAATTTTTAAGAATAATTCTTTGTTATATCTTTCTTACTTCATGTCAAAATATTCAAAATGTTGAAAAAATAGAGAAAAAAAACACGACAAAAGAATTTACAATTTCAATTGAACCTAACTTAACCAATAAATGTTCGGTTAATTCTGGAGGATCACCTAAATACATCATCAAAGCTATAACCTCTCCTTGTCTCTCAAAATCAGCTTTTTCCTCTAATTCAGTTACTCTATCAGAAACTCCGATTTCAAAATTTGTAAAAGCAACGTAACCTTTGTAGAAAACGAAACCTAATATTAAAAAAAATACTATCTTAATCTTACTCATTAACTTTTATTTTTTTCTTTTTTCTAACTCAATCTCAATATCTTCAATTTTAATGTTATTTGCTTCTAGATAAATTATCAAATGATAAAATAAATCAGCAGCTTCATGTATTTTATTAGTATCTTTGTCTACAGCCTCGATTAATTCATTTATTTCCTCTAAAACTTTTGATTTGCTTAGCGATTTATCTGATAATAATTTGTTGGTATATGATCCATCGACTGGTCTTTTTTTTCTTTCGCGTGCAAGTTTAAACAAATTTTCTAGTGTGGTTAACATACTAAATTCTAACAGGAATTCCTTTTGAGTCCAAATATTCCTTAGCCTCTTGAACTGAATGTTTTCCATAGTGAAAAATTGAGGCTGCTAAAACTGCACTAGCATTTCCTAATTTAATTCCATCAACCAAATGATCTAAGTTACCAACGCCTCCTGATGCAATTAAAGGTATATTTACTTTTGATGCAATTTTACTCATTAATTCAACGTCATAACCTATTTGTGTTCCATCTCTATCCATTGACGTTACAAGTAATTCTCCTGCCCCACTATCTTCCATTTTTTTGGCATACTCTAAAGCATCAAGACCACTATTGTTTCTACCTCCATGAGTAAATATTTCCCACTTGTCTCCATTTTTCTTTGCATCAATTGCAACAACAATACATTGTGAACCAAACTTTTTTGAACTGTCTAAAACAACTTTTGGATTTTCAACCGCGGCGGTATTTATAGAAACTTTATCTGCACCACAATTGAGTAACTTGTTAATATCTTCAATACTTCTTACTCCTCCACCAACAGTTAAAGGAACAAAGCATTTTTTTGATGTTCTTTTAACCACATCATAAATTGTATCTCTATTTTCATTGGAAGCAGTAATATCTAAAAAACAAATTTCATCTGCACCACCATCAGAATAAATTTTTGCTTGTTCAACTGGATCACCTGCATCTTTTAAATCAACAAAGTTAATCCCTTTAACTACACGACCGTTTTTAACGTCTAAACAAGGAATTATTCTATTTTTAAGCATCTTCTTTAACCAGTTCTTCTAATTTAATATCTCCATCATAAATAGCTTTGCCAACTATAATACCCTCAATATTTTTCAAAGTTTTGGCTTTTTTAATATCATCTATTGATGACACACCACCAGAAATAATAACCGGACAATTTGATTTCTCCGAAACTTTTGATGTCTCCTCAAAATTTGGGCTTTGCTTCATACCATCTCTATTGATATCAGTATAAATTAATCTGCTAACACCATAACCATTTACTTCTTTTAAATAATCCAGAGTTAATTGATTAGAATTTTCCTTCCAACCAGATATGGATAAATATCCGTCTTTAGCATCTAAACCTAACGCAATTTTGTTTGGAAATTTTTCGCATGCTTCTTTTAAAAACTTTTTATCTTTTATTGCGGCACTGCCTAAAATTACTTTTTCAACTCCAGCATCGGTATACTTTTTTATACTTTCAAAGTTTCTAACACCTCCACCAACCTCAATTTTAAAGTCAAACTTGCTTACTATATCTTGAAT
>CACJYH010000012.1 GCA_902597695.1 uncultured Pelagibacteraceae bacterium
AAGTATCAGAACTTTGTTGCTCATTGTTCTCTTGGGTGGTTGTATCACTAATTTGAGTTTCTAAATTCTGATTTTCCTCTTTTTTTTCAGAAGAAGCTCCCAAAACATCTGTTTGATCATTAATTTGATCATTATTTTTAATTTCTTCACCAGAAAAATCATTATCATTAGAATCTACACTCTCAGGTTGATTATTTTTATCAACTGATGGTTGATTCTCTGACTCATTGTCAGTTGAATCCTGATTTATATTTTTTTTATCTTCGTCTTGATCACTCATAAAATAATTTAAAACGTTTTCTCTAACACAATTTAACGAATCTCTAACACAAATTAGAAATTTAGTCTAACACAAAAAAAATTTTTATGTTCAAAATGGGTATTTTTTTCTAAAAAGCAAGTAAAATAGCCATTTTTGATAAAATTCTATTTTGAGGTTAATTTTTTTATTTTTTTTTTACTCTAACACAAGATCAAAAATTAAGTTGTGTTAGAGTATATTTAAATTGTGTTAGAGTTTTTTTAATTTTTTTAAAATTAAAAAAGTCAATAAAATCAACAAAAATTTAATTTTGCTCAAGATTTATGTTTTTGTGTTAGAGATTTTTTTTTTTGTGTTAGAGAGATAAATTTTTTTAATTTTTTTTAACTAAATCATGAATCAAATGGATCTCAAGCCTAAAAATTTGATAAAATTTCATTTTCACCTCTCAATTGATCTTTTTTTTCAAAAATTTTAAGTAATTTTTCACTTTTTAAGTGAATTATATTAAAAAAAAATATTTTTTTAAAAAAATTTTAAAAAATTAATAAAAAATTATCTTTTAGAAAGTTTTTTAACTTAAATATTATTTTTTTTGCTTTAATTAGGGTTTCCTTTTATGTCAGTTGTTAGTTGTTGATAAACCATTACTGTTAATGCATTTAAATTTCTCATAACTCTCTCATAATCCCATGTAAGGTTAACATCATTACAATTAAGCTCTCTAAAATAATAAACTTCTGTTAATGGTAACGCAGGCACAAGTTCAGCAGCAATAATATTTAGTTCGTTAGTTTTTTTTTCAATAGTAAAATTATATCTACAAACGTTTGACGTTGCCCAATACATAAGTGTTGTGATAACAATTCCAATTACAATCATTACTTTACTTATGCCGATCATAAAAAATTAAATTATAATGAATCAACGACAACAATAGTCAGATCATCTTTTTGAATTCGTCCTGACTTAATTATATCCTCAACAATTTTATTTAAGCGTTCATGATTTGGATTTTGTTGATACTTTTTAATATAATTTTTAAATCCATCAGACTCTAACATGTTGCCCTTAGTATCTTTTATTTCTGTGATACCATCAGTAAATATATACATTGAACTATTTAAAAAATTAATTTTTGTTTCTTTAAATTTAAATTTAGGAGCAATACCTAAAGGTGGCCCTGCTTCTTCGAAATTTGAAAAGTTTCCGTCATTAGAATAAATAAGCGGGGGTTCATGTCCTGCATTCGATAAAGTTAATTCTTTTTTATTACTGTCATAAATTCCAATTAGCATTGTAACAAACATTCCTCTCGATGTTGTCTCACAAATTTCTGAATTCAAAATGTTTAATAATTCTGCTGCAGAAAAATTTGTTTTGCTTAAACATCTGTACAAACTCGATGCCTTCGACATTAACAAAGAAGATTTAATTCCTTTTCCTGATACATCAGCCACACCAAAACCGTAAACTCCCTCGGATAGTTCTGCAAAATTATAAAAATCTCCTGAAACTACTTTAGCTGGGATATTTATTCCTGCGATAGGAAATTTTTCTTTTTGATTTTGAGATAGTAAAGTTTTTTGTATTTCACCAACTATTTCAATTTCTTTTTGCATTCTATTTTTATCTATTAAATCTTTTGCCATCTTCGCATTATTAATTGCTAATGCCGCAGGGCCAGATAAAGTTTCTAAAAGTTTTCTATCGTTCTCCTCAAATAGTTTGTTATTTGTTTTTTTATTTAAACAATGAATAACTCCAATACACTCATCTGAAACAATTAATGGAGAACACAAAACGGAATACGTAGTAAAATTTGTTTTATTATCTAAATCAAAATAAAATTCTGCAATTTCCCTAACATCTTTACGTACATCTCCAACTCTAATACATTTTTTCATCACTGCTGCCTTACCCATTACTCCTTGAGTTATAGGTATTTCAAAATCTTCGAGGTAAGCCTGATGTTTTGATGCGATACATTGGAATGATTGATTTTTTTCATCTATTAAAAAGATATTAGCAGCTTGTGCATTTATTCTTTTTATAATTAATTCTAATGAGTTATTTAATGTTTCATTTAAATCAAGAGTCTTAGCAAACTCTTGATTCATTTTAGTGACTAACTCCAAATCTTTACTACTAGTGTCATCTACTTTAGTTGTTTCTTTTTTTTTTGTGCCAAAAAACATGCTATTTATAAATTGATATTCATTAATTTTTTGATATTTTTGAGTTTGATGGAATTCATTATTCATACGCCTAATTTCTATTTGCATTTAACAGATGCAATGATGCTAATACAATATTGCATTGATGGGCTCATAGAATTTTCCTCTCAATTTAAACTATAAATTGTGTCCTATATTATAGTATTTATCTTCGGAAGTATATGGGGAAGTTTTAGCAATGTTTGCATCCATAGAATTCCTAAAAATATGAGTGTTGTGAAGGGAAGATCCTTCTGCCCTTCATGCAATAAACAAATTAAGTGGTACAATAACATTCCTCTATTATCTTTTATAATCCTTAAAGCTCGGTGCATAGAGTGTTCAACTAAAATAAATGTAAAATATTTTTTAGTTGAATTAATTTCTGGACTTAATTTCGTTTTAATATTCTATTTATTTGGTATCTCGTTAACAACACTTCTATTTTTTATTTTAAGCATATGTTTTATAATTATTTTTTTTATAGATCTAAAACATTTTATAATCCCTAATGAGCTTACATATCCTTTAATGGTCATTGGTTTTTCAAAATCATTCGATCCTAATCTAAATTATCATTTGTTTCCAAATTTTATCAATTCATTAATAGGTGGAATTTTTGGTTATGTAATAATTTGGTTAATAATTTTTATTTATAAAAAATTAAGAAATAAAGAAGGAATGGGTTTAGGCGATGCAAAATTACTTTCTGTAATTGGTTTTTGGTTTGGCTGGATATCTATTCCATTTGTAATATTTTTTTCATCATTTGTTGCTTTGATAAGTGTAATTCCAGATTTAATCAAAAATAAAAAAAAACTTTCATCACAAATACCTTTTGGGCCATTCATTATCATTGGTAATTTAATTTTTCTATTTTTATTTGACCAAATAAAATTATTTTTAAATTAAAATTAAACTCACATTGATCAGCAAGTTGTTAGAAATATGTTTTAAATGATATTATAAACTAAATATGAAAAAATTTTTACTTGCAATTATAATCTTACCAATCTTTTTTTATTTGTTTATTGAATTCATTGGAGACAGAGTTATCAAAAACATATTACAAAATAATATGTCAAGTTCATTAAACAGGGAAGTATTGATTAAAAATTTAAATATAAATTATTTAAGTGGAGAAGCAAATGCTGAGGGAATTACATTATTAAATAAAAGATTTGAAGGATATTTAATTAATATAGAGTCAGTTAAAGTAAATTTAGATACCTTTTCAATTTTTTCAAACAACATTTTAATAACTGATGTGTTGTTAAAAGATATTAGTGTAAATTATTATTTTAATTATGCTGAACAAAAAGTAATAGATAATATAAGATCTCTTCAACAAGATCTTACCTTTAAAACTTCAAGTTCAGAGTCAAATAAATATTTTAATATCCAAAATCTTGATGCCAAAAATATCTCTTTATCTATATTGTCTCCAGATTTTGATATTGATAAAACTTTTACACTTAAAGACTTGAGCTTTAATAACATTGGTAATACTCAAAAGAGTACTAATTATAAAGACACTTTAAGAAAAGTTTTTAATGAAACAATTGATACAATCAAAAAAAAAATGATTAATAATAAATTTTTAGATCAAATTCAAAATTTCAATACAGAAGATTTAGAGGAGAAAGTAAAAGATAAACTTAAAAATAAACTTAAAAAATTGATTAATTAATGGAAACTTTTTTATTCGTTAATATTATTATCACAGCCTTAAATATATTTATTTTAGCTTATGCTTATTCTTTAAACTTTTTTCCAATCAAATGGCGTAAGAAAGTTAATCAAGATACTCTTGTTGGTTTAGCTATCATATTTATAACTATGCTAAATATGTTTGCGTGGGTTATTTATTTTTATTATGAAATATTTGATCCTTTAAAAGAAATTAAAGAACTCATTACTTAATTATTAAAAGCCTGTGTCTCTCCAACCACCCTTATTAGTTAAAACTTCTCCAGCGATTGCTAATATTGAATACAATGTATCAGGATTTTCGCTAGGTCCAGCAACGTTAGCATATAATAGCTTATCGAAAATTACTAATTCTGATAGGACACCTTCTCTGACAAATGTACATGATCCAGCATTAGCAGTGCTCCCTTTAACTAATTTATGTGAGTTATTGGTACCACATTCATCATCTGAGGCACAAATATAAGCATTTCCTATATTACATCTATTTGTTCCTGGTGGTGGTTCATAAACAGGAAAGTACACCTGGCCTTTAAATAAAGTTGGTGGGGCTGAAGCTTTTCTAAAGCTTCGTCCTCCTTGTATAGTAACATTTCCATCTGCAGCTATTGCAGTTCCCTCTAAATGTATTACCCAACCATCCTCACTAGACGGACATTCATTTCCAGTAGCGTCACCTGTAACATCGGAACAATGATTTAAATTCGAAACTGATTTTGCAGCATTTGCACCTCTGTGTGCGAGTTCTCTAAAGTCAGTATTCGTCTCTCGTGGAATAGTTACATTGTTTAAGTGCTTAAAGAATGGATAATCTCTATCTCTTATACCATACAAAATGTTATCCATAGTTGGAGTTCTATCTCCCAATTGAGCAAAGTCACCTGTTCCACCAAATAGCCAGAAGTCTCTTGTGTCCACACCAACTCCTGCATCCATACCAAAGAATGTATAACGTCTATTATTTTCTGATGCATCTAATCTGAATAAGGTAGTTTGATCAAACAATTGTGCACCATTTTTCTTAGAGTCAGTAAAATTAATTTTTGTTATCTTACCCTCTCTATCGTTAATGTAGACCATTGCACCTCGCCAAGGTATACCAAACGCAGTGTCAGGTGTAATTACGATAGGCGTTGTTGGTATAGCGTTATTAATATCGCTTCCATTTGGTGTTTCAATAACTGTATTTTCTACAGTTACTCCAACTGGATCTGTATCAACAATTGTTATTGGTCCTGAATTTATATCACCACCATAAATTCTAGCAGGTTCAGACATATCATCTAGTTCAATTGCAAATACAGAAGAACCAGCACATAAATTATTATTCGCTAAACCCGCACCCATTATTGCAACGTATTTATCTTTTGATCTTTGTCCTTCTTCCCCTGGGACATCAGACGGTAATCTTACTATTCTTGGAGTAGACCATGTCTCACCTAAAGTACTATAATCTAGTGTCGGTTCTAATCCAGAAGATACTGTGCATGATGATTGTACAAAGAATCTATCTGTACTTGATGTTTCGAATTCACTTCCACCAGGGTTATATGTCTTAGCATCTGCAAAAGTTATTTCAAAACGACCATTAATCATTCTAGCTGAACTAAATGGGACTGGCACGAACGCTCCATCAATTAATTGGGTAACATTCAATTGATCCCTAGGGATAGTAATTCCATCTGCCACATCGAAACTTATTTCATCAAATGTATAAGTGGTGCCTTCATAACAAGAATTTGTTCCATCTACATAAAAAGTCCCACTTGTAGCATCAGAGTTACCTTGACAAGGTGCAATAGTGTCTTGAATATCTGTCGTAGTTACCGGTGGATCAGCAAATAGATCATACCCATCATCTTCTATAGCTTGTGTTAAATTAGCATCCGCTTTTTGAGCCTCTAGTGATGCTTCAACACTTGCTGAGCTTGAAAAATATTCATACTCGCTGATATTTCCTTCCTCATCTGCAATGTAGACAACGTTATTAATATAATCATTATACACAGAGAACATATGCAATGGTCCTTTACCAGCTTTAACAATAGGATTTGTGACATCTAAAACTGAAAAACCTGCTCCCCCTCGACCATACGGAATAAAAAGAATTGTACGCCAACTCTTTTTGTCCTCTATTGAGCCATCCATACTTAAACCTTTTATGAAAACATCATGAACAACTGGTGATCCATCAACTCCAAAAATTGCATTAGTTCCTCCCTTACCACCTTCAATCCTACCATCAAGATCACCATTAACAAGCTTAGGTAATTGACCTGCTATAAATGGTGGCATAAAAGCCCACTCCTCTCTTCCTGTTTCTGCATTAATAGCGTGCAACAATCCACTATTAGAACCTGCATAAAGCACATTTCTTCTCGAGTTGTATGTATTCTTGAAGCTTTGATAATTATTTATAGTTCTAAAGTAAGCTTCTTGATTATTATCTGTAAATTGTGTGCTACCATCAGGAGGTCCAATTTCAACTAACTGAGAATGATAAATATCACCTAAGACATGGCCTCTCACCTCTGTTACAATACAATCACCATCGTAATCAAAATAATCTGTTCCTTTAACAAAATTAATTAAACCCTCTATTTCATCTTGAGTCCCAGTTTGACCAACTGAACAATTTGACCCAGCATGATGGTAATCATCTAGTTCAAAACCAAGTTTTAAAAACAAATTATTAATTCCATTCAAATTTTCACTATCTGTATTAAAATTATCCCAATTACCGATATAGCTGACTTCTGGCATGGCCGTCCAAATATTTCTACTATCAGCAGCACCTGCCTCACTTGATTGCTCTCTTATTTTTTCAGCTGCATCCCAATTTCCTGTGAAATTTGCATCATGTTCAACTGTTCCGTCTGGGTTTAATTTCTTTTTCAAGATAGTTCCTTGCCATTCGCCAAATTGCTCATAAGCAAATTGGGCTTGATACAAAGAACCTCCCTCTTGTATGGTTGCAGTAATTGAAGGTGCAGTAAATGACAATCTTTCAGCAAGTATCTGCCTAATTTTTGATTGTAATTGAGTTTTGAGTGACTCCGGAGTATCTGCAACTATAGTTGGTTCACATTCAGTACTATTTGGATCATCACAAGATCCTATACGCGCTAAATTATTGAATAATTGCATTCCCTTTGCTCTAATTCCGCCACCATAAGCTACAAACAAAGTTCTTACTCCTAATTGAGTTCTTAATTGTTCAATTCTTTGAGCCGCAAAACCTGCCTGGCCTCTAGTACCTGTATTGGTCATCATTCCATCACCGATTACAATTATGTAATTTAATTGACAATCTGAGGCTGGATCATAGGCTTCGTTATCCCCTGAAAAGTAGTAATCAAAAGCCATCTCTGAGAACGCATTTGCATCTGTTCCCCATTCTACGCCGAGAGCTTGTAAAATAGGTATAGTTCTTGCTGCACCCTCAGCACTTATCCCAACATTTATACATGAATTCGTAGTGCACTGATTACTTCTTCCTCTATTGTGAGTTCCTGTCCAACCGGAATAATACGTGCACCTTGAATTATTACTATGACAAAATGAACCTCCCCTTCGATCATGTCTACCTGCACTTCCCTCTCCCGCGTTCCAATGGCCAAAACCAAAATTTGCACCAGCAGTTAAAGTACCATCAGTCAATATGCTTGTAATTGCATCTTTAGCACCAGTCCATCTAGTAATAGCTCCTCCACCAATTTGATTTTGCCACATGGTATCTCTATCTGCAGTAGTGAATCTAGTTGTATTCAATTCATCTACATGTGGTCCGTTACTATATAATAGTCGATTACCGACTACCCTTATACCTGTTATACCGCTGTGAATTCTTATATCATCAGCAGCGACACTTCCTGCTAGTCCAGCATTTTTCAAAGTGCTACGAAAACCAGCACTTACTTGTGTAGGACAAGTTGTATTGCTAGTCCATTCATGCTTATCTATAGCGGTATCATTCCACCTACCGCCATAAAAAACGTCATCATTGTTCTCATCAATATCAAAAACGTCTATATTTGGACCACACTGTCTAAATGGACTATTGGTGTTTGCTGGAAGTGCATTTACACCAGCGCCCATAGTGTATCCATACAACCTACCACCTGCTGATAAATATACTTCTGATGCATTATCTGTAACTCTAATTCGAGCTGCACTGTAAATTCTTCCAAAAAGATCGGTTCTTCCTCTTCCTCTTCCTGCTGTTTGTTCACAAGAACCATCAGCAAAATTACAAGTAAGCATAAATGCACCTCTTCTAGCTCCACCCATTCCATAAGCATAGATGGCTGGACCGCCAGCTTGTGAATTGAAGGCTATGTCGAAACCTCTAAAATTCGAAATATTATTTCCAGTAATAGCTAATCGACATTTATAATCAGAGTCTAAAGCAAAAATAAACGGGCGGGTTCTTTCATTGTGCATTCCAACAAATAATAAGTTTTCCCCACTAATGTTCGTTCCACCAACAGTTACGTTTGGAACATATTGTACTTCATGCAATCGTCTAAACGCACCGATATTAAAACTTCGAGATGTATTTGTGCCTGCACCAATTCGCCAATCACATGTGGCTGTAGTTTGAGCCCCTGTAAACCATATAGGTCTTGTATAAGCTAAATCGTCAGTTTGTCTTAAACCTTCAAAATTTATTCTAGTACCGTCTGTATTAAATAAATATAATCCTCCATGTTTTTTGTCTGCTGATGATAAGACTTTATTTCCATTACCATCTACAGTAACTGAGGAAATTCTCGGAATACCTAATCCGATTTTGTTATTCATACTTGCAGAGCTATCAAGAAGAATTAATATATTAGCCGGCACATCACCTTCGCCTGATCCTGGAGGAACGCCTTTAGAGTTTGCTATCTGATTAAAATTCAGAAAAAAAACTAAAACTAAAAAATATTTTAAAACTTTCATCAATTTGTTATCTCTAAAATATCACCTTTAATTAAATAATCTTGATACTCAACATTTGTAAGCTCTAATGTTTCATATATCCCATCAGGTTCATCTATTTTACCATATAAAATTACACTATCACCAAAA
The DNA here is from genome assembly GCA_902597695.1 of uncultured Pelagibacteraceae bacterium. The sequence continues at coordinate 9,262 of CACJYH010000012.1, forward strand.
CTTAAATCTATTACTCCTACCCATTCTTCTGCTTTAACTTTTTCATCATCTAACCCAAAATTATTTTTAGCAAATTGATAAATTTTATTCGTATTTTTAGGCTCCAGAGCCTCTATTTGAATTCCAATTAACTTTTTTTCTCTAACATAAACTTTTAAATAAGTTTCATTTAAGAGCGGTTCATCACATACATAAGATGTATCATATTCAACAAGCACTGTTTCATCTCCATAATCATCTTCTGCAGATAAAGTAAATTCATCATATCTATCGCCTAATGTGGCTATAGATGTACCCATACTTTCTTTTAAAAAATTACAGGCATAAGAAACGGATGTTAAACTAACAATTAAAGCAATAATAAAATTAATTTTTATTAAAAGTTTCATTTTTTTAAAAATATAACTTTTTCATTACTTATAAAAATATTTAAAATTGTCCAAACTATCCATTTTGGGCATTAGCTTGATAATATAACTAAGGATTCTAAAGGAATCAAGATATCAGGATCATTTATATCATTAAGATCAGAACCGCTTGGCATTAAATATCCACATCCATATAATTTATAGGCAGTGCCTTGACGCTGAACATTGGTTGAGGTTTTTTTTAAACTTGTCCCTGCTCCTTTAAAAGTTGAACTGCCTACATTGATTGCAAAAAACTCCCATCTAAATCTTTGCATATGTTCAATTTCAGCATCCGATGCATTTTCAGCAACAAGAATTGGTCTTATTAACTCACCAAAATTCCAATTTTCTTGTTGTACTGCAACAAAAACAATTCCGTTATTATCTCTCACTAAATTTCTAAAGCTGTTAGCGCATGCAGTATTACGTAACTCATTAATATTTATTGGTGTACCTCTTCCATTAGGCCAAGGTGAAGTTGCATCAGTATGCCTTGCAAACCCTCCATTAGCTACCGCATCTGCTCTTAACCGATCCATGTAATCAGTGTGAGCTTGCAATTCCTCTTCACTAGCACCAGCACCTGGAGCGGGGATAGAAGCCTGATCATTAACTGGATCAACCCATGGACCAATCATTTGATTAATCAAATATTTTTCAGCTTCAATTAGCGCATGCTCTGCAACGTAGAAGGTTTGTTGATACTCGTCACTAGTATTATTACTTTGATGGTCACTTGAAGAAATAACAATCAAGGCTCCACCCATTAAAGACATCACCAATAAAAGCACAAGGGATAGAACAAGTGTAAAACCTTTTTGACTTTTTCTATTTTTATTCATTAAAAAACTCTATCATCAATTATATTTCTTGTATGAACTGTCACCACAACACTATCTCTTAAGTATCTATCAGTAAATTTTCTGATCGTTCTTGAAAATCCAGCCAATTCTCTTTCTTTACCACCTCTAGCTTCAAATCTAAAAAATTCTTTCTCAGATCTAAACGAGATCCTAATGTCTACTGATCTTACTTTATACAAGTTATCTCTTCCACCTTGAGAAGATGGGTTGGGAAATGGCGTAAGAAATCTTCCTTCTTGATCAAGAGCTATAAACTCCATATCCTCAACATAGTCTCTGACTAACTGATCATGATAACATGCTGAACAATCGTTGACCCAAGTACCTGTCTCTGGCCAGCTTCCTGTATCACTATCACGTGCTTGCAGCCAACTAATCTTCGATTTATAGACTGCGTATCTAGGATTGCTGTTATCATTATCTGAAACTGGCCGTGCGTAATAAGTTATTTTATATCTCTTATATGGCTGGCGTATATCAAATTGATCAAAATCATCATAAACAATATGAATTTTATCACAACATAAATCAGTTGGATCATGTTTGACTACTGGTGTTGGAACTGTATCACCAATATTATGACCTAGTGAATTTGGTATTATAACTACAGGATCATGACTTTCTCTTATAGTGGTAGCACCACCTACAAATTGTAAATAACTTTGTTCGGGGTAATTCATCGAGTTAGTTCCTAAATAATATTTAAATCCTGACATTCTGATATCTCTTATTAGCAATTCTACTAAATCTCTTGATGATCTACTGATTTTTGCTTTATCAACAACTTGGTTGTAAGTAGTATTTACAATGGCGTAAGTTGAATACATTGCTGCCATCATTAAAGAAGCAACAACCATTCCTATCAAAATTTCGACTAAAGTAAGTCCTAATATATTTTTAATATTCTTTTTATTCATTTAAATTAGTTCAATCATTAATTTCTAATCTCATAATCAGACTGGAAATAAAGAAATTTTCTTTTTCTTCCATCATTTAAAAACATTTCAACTCGTCCAATATGCATCACTGCATCAAATACAGAGTCCTGATTATGGGTACAGCCATTCCATCTGCATACTGAAAATACTTCTAAGCTTTTTGTTTCAGCGTTACTCTTACATTTTAAAAATCTATTTTGATTAAATATCAAATTCCATTTTGCTTCTTTATTTCTTGGTGCATCAACTTCTTGTGTTTCATAAATATTTTCCTGTTTTGAGGAAGTGGTTGCTGCATCGCTTGTATTTGTAGCATTTGCGTTGAGGGAAGGCCCTCCGCCACAATCTAAATTAGCTTGCCAACCATTATTTTCTAAATGCCTAGAGAATTTCATAACTCCACTAGCATCACCTCCACTCGCTAATGATATAGATCCATCAGGATCATATACAATATCCGCACTATCTGAATTAATTCCATATAAACTATTTTTACTACCAATTACATCTTCAGCAATCATACTTGTTAAATAATTTGCTTTGGTTCGTTCTCCAGAATTATCAATAGACTGAATTGAAAAATTCGTCATCTGCAGTATCGCTATAAAACCAATACCAACTACAGCAGTAGACACCAATGCCTCTAAAATTGACAAACCAGAGTTATTAGAATTTTTTTTCTTCATATTATTGTTGGTATATCCATTCTCCATTATCTACATCTGGAGGATACCACTTTTCAACACTAATATTACCGAATCTTGACCATTCAATTGCATATAATTGACCATGTTCTGTTCGAGGTGCGCCAGTTGTTGGATCCACGTCACACTGGATTGGTGTATTAGATCGATCACAAATAAATAAATAATTATCGACAGTCACCTCATTGCTTGTTGGAGAAGAAGAGGCAAGTTCACCATTTCCACTGAACCATAGATCATTTTTACCAAAACAAACTGCCCCAACTGAACCTGTCCATGCTGTGGCAACTCCTTGTAGAGTTATTTGTCGTACTTCAATATTATCCGCGCCTTGCTCCGGGTCATCATCCCAATATGCATCATCCGTTATATTGCAAATATTGGCATAATCAGGCGTTCTATTAGCTGTCCACCAAACACTATTTCTATTATTTAATAAGCTTGCAAGTGTTTCTGCTTTCATTCCTTTAGACGTGACAACTATATTTCGATCTGCGCCATCAGCTTCCTCTGATATATGAACTTGAACAAAAGCGTATTGCCCTCTTTGAGTTTGTGAATATATTCCTTGTATTAAAGATCGTATTTGAATAACTGCATCTCTTGTTTCTCTATCTTTCCGCCAATCATTAAACCTTGGGTAACCAACCGCAGATAGTACTCCAATAATTAAAACAACAACAATTAATTCAAGAATATTAAAACCTTTAATTTTCTCGTCCTGCGCTCGCATCTATCTTTCCTGCTTTTACTAAATCTTCTAAAGATTTGGTCATTGTAATCATACCATCTTTAACAGCAGTTTGCATGATGCTTGGGATCTGATGAATTTTGGATTCTCTTATCAAGTTTTGAATGGGAGGTGTACACTTCATCACTTCAAAAGCACCACAACGGCCTTGACCATCTTTTGTTTTAAGAAGCCTTTGAGTTACGACCATTTTTAAAGATGTAGAAATCTGTGCTCTAATCTGAGCTTGTTGTTCAGGTGGGAATACGTCAATAATTCTGTTAATCGTACTTGGGGCACCACTAGTGTGCAATGTACCAAATACTAGGTGTCCAGTTTCAGCAGCAGTTAACGCAAGAGAAACAGTCTCTAAGTCTCTCATCTCTCCAACCAAAATTACATCTGGATCCTCTCGAAGAGCAGCTTTTAAAGCTGTTGCAAAGGTCTGAGTTTGTTTACCAACTTCTCTATGAGAGACAATACTTTTTAAATCTTTATGAATAAACTCAACTGGGTCCTCAACAGTTATAATATTTGAGGTTCTTGTTTTATTTATCTCGTTTACAATTGCAGCAAGAGTTGTTGATTTACCTGAGCCAGTAGGACCAGTTACTAATACAAGTCCTTTATGCATATCTATTATATCATAAAGCACTGGAGGTAGATCAAATTGATCCATTGTGGGTATTACACTTTCCACTCTTCTTAACACTGCAGCGGGTCCCTGAATTGTTTTATAAAAATTTGCTCTAAATCTTAGTCCGCTTAACGTCACTGATGAGTCTAGCTCATGGGTGTCCTGAAATCTTTTCAATTCAATTTCATTACAATTAGTGGATAGTAAATCTTGTAAGTCTTGAGCTTTAACTAATACATCAGGAATTTTATGAATTTCTCCTGTTTGTCGATAAGCTAAGGGCCAGCCAGTTCTTATATGAAAGTCAGAAATTTTTTTATTATTTTTTGCTAGTTCTTCTAATTTTTCAAACATACTAAATTTTATATATAATTTTTAAAAAAAACAATATTTAGTTACTCAAGAGCGACCAAAATAGGTAATTATTTAATAGAAAAGATAATATATAACCCACACAATCAATGAGTATTCAAAAAAGTTTTTTGCTAGTATCAATTGTTTTTCTTTAAATTTTGTTTTTAAAAATTTAGCTAAAAATATAAACCCCACATGAACCGAAGCAATTGAAATTATAATCCCAATTAAAATATATTCAATCGTGAAGTTCTTATAACCAAAGTAAATTGCAGCGATTAAGGTTAACCAAGAAACTTTAGAAATAAAAATCTTAAATATAAGACCTGCTTTTTTACTAAAAATAGATTGAGTCTTTATTAATGAATAAGACCAGGTTAGACCAATTAAAAAACTAATATACTTTAAAATCATTTTTTATTTTTTTCATGAAATACTAAACAAACACCATTGTTACAATATCTTTTGCCTGTGGGTTGAGGACCATCATCAAAAATGTGTCCATGATGGGCACTACAATTTTTACAATGATATTCCGTTCTAGCATAGCCAATTAAATAATCAGTTTTAGTCTCAAAGACATCTGGCAAAGATTTATAAAATGATGGCCACCCTGATCCACTCTCATATTTAGCGTTTGAGTCAAATAATTTTATTCCACAATTAGCACAATGATAACTACCTTCTCGCTTTTCACTATTGAGTTCGCTACTTCCCGCGTGTTCAGTGCCATCCTCAAACATTACCAATTTTTGTTCAGCAGTTAAATTTGGATTCTTTTTGGTCATTTAAGTAATTTAGCACAGGATTGATGTAAAAAAGAATGTAATTCAACTAATTTGTTAAAATCTTTATTGTAACCACCGCCAAGAACACCACACAAAGGTACTCCTTTTGAAAAAAAATTTTTTGTTACCATCTCATCTCTTTTTCTAATTCCTTCATCGGAAATTTTTAGTTTTCCTAAGCGATCATTATGGTGAATATCTACCCCCGCAATATAAAAAACAAAATCAAAATTTTCCTCATTTAATTGATTAAGATAAAATTCAAGCACCTTAATATATTGTGTGTCTTCCATGTTATCCTCCAGTTCAACATCAAGATCACTGATTGATTTTTTTGCAGGATAATTTGACTTAGAGTGCATGCTAAAAGTAAAAACATTTTTATTTTCCGTAAAAATATCAGCATTACCATTGCCTTGGTGAACATCTAAATCAACAATTAAAATTCTTCCAGCTAAACCTCTATCAAGCAAATATTGAGCCGCGACTGCTACATCATTAAATACACAATACCCTGCACCCCCGTCAAAATTAGCATGGTGGCTGCCGCCTGCAGTATTACAGGCAACTCCATTTTTAATTGCAAGTTTAGTAGCTAACACTGTTCCACCAGTTGCAACTAATGATCTTTGAATAACACTATCCACTAATGGAAATCCAATTTTCTTAATTGTATTTTGATCTAGTGTTTTATTTTTAACATCCTTGATATATTTTTCTGAATGTGCTCTTTTCAAAGTTTCATCAGAGCATGCATACGGCTGATGAAATTTTTTTACTATCTTTTTATCAATTAGATATTTCGCAAGTTCTCCAAATTTATTAATTGGAAACTTATGATCATCACCAATTTTTGCAAAATAATCTTCGTGATTGACAACTGATAATTCCATAACTATTCAATTACTCGGATTGGCTTACCACTGGCACAAGCTTCAAGTGACTCAATCATTTGACTGTAATAAACATTATAGTTTTCAGCAGTCACATATCCTAAATGAGGGGTGAGCAAAGCATTAGGTAAAAATCTTAATTTGTTATTTTCTGGTAAAGGCTCTTTTTCATAAACATCCAGTCCAGCACCCGCAATTACATTTGTGGATAAAGCAATGATTAAATCGTCTTCATTAATTATTGGACCTCTTGAAGTATTAATCAAAAAAGCAGTTTTTTTCATTTTATCAAGTTCTTTTAGAGTAATACAATTTTTATATCTTTCACCGCCTTGAACATGAATTGATAAGAAATCAGAATTTTTAATTAGATCTTCTTTTGAACAAGGTAAAACATCAAATTCTTTACATTTATCAAGATTAAGATTTTCACTCCAGGCCATTACCTCCATACCAAAAGCTTTACCTATTTTTGCAACTTGTGAACCTACTTTTCCAAGCCCAATTAATCCTAGTATTTTTCCCTTGAGCTCAATACCAACTGTAGTCTGCCAGTAACCCTGGTACATATTATCTATTTCTTCTTTTATATTTCTAGCTAAACCAAGAATTAAAGCCCAAGTTAATTCTGGAGTTGGGTTTAAATTACTTTCTGTTCCACTCACTATAATCTTCCTTTTTTTGGCGGTATCGAGGTCAATTGATTTATTTCTCAAGCCACTGGTAATTATAAATTTGAGCTTAGATAAATTCTCTATAATATTTTTTGTAATCGGTGTTCTTTCTCTCATGACTAATAATGCCTCAAAATCAGCCAACTTATCTATAACATCAGCCTCATCCTCAAATGGCTCACTAAAAATTTTTATCTCATATTTTCCTGCAAGTTTTTCAAGATCTACAAATTGTTGAGAAACATTTTGATAATCGTCTAATATTGCAACTTTAAGCATTTTTAATTTCTTTATTGGATAAAAATAAACCTAATATAATTAAAATTGCCCCAATCAAGTGAAAAAATTGAAATTGTTCATTATAAAAGAATATCGCCATCAAAGTGCTAAATAATGGAATTAAAGATAAAAATATTCCAG
>CACJYH010000013.1 GCA_902597695.1 uncultured Pelagibacteraceae bacterium
TGATTACCAAATAAAAATTAATAAAAAGATAAACCTTTTGTATGTTGGAAGATTTCGAGAGGAGAAGGGTTATTTAAGTTTAATTAATATATTTAAAAAGATGAGTAAAACATTAGAAGATTATCATTTAAATCTTACTTTAGTTGGAGCAGAAAAAAATGAAATATCAATAAACAAAAATATAAAAATTATAAAACAAATTAAAGATAATAAAAAACTAAAAAAAATTTATGATACTCATCAAATTTTTGTATTACCTTCCTATACAGAAGGCTATCCTCAAGTTATCTTAGAAAGCTTTTCGAGAAAAAAACCAGTAATAGTTTTTAAAGAAATAGAATTTTTAAAAAAAATTTATTCAAAGGGTTTATTTATCTCAAATAGAAATGAAATTGATTTTACAAAAACAATTAAACATATATTATTTAATTATAGTAAGATTATTAGTGAAATTAATGAAGTAAAACTAATCTCAAAAAAAAGTTATAAAATTAATTTGATAAAACAGCTACAAGGTTAATATGAAATATTTTAATTTAGATAAACAAATTTTATTTAATTTTTTGATATTTTTTTTCCCGTTATCATATTTAGCTGGACGAGCAATTGTAGAATTATTGTTATTTCTATCTTTTGTTGTAACATTAATCTATTGTAAGAAATGGAAAGATTATTTTTTTGACAAAAATTTTATAATTGTCTTTTTATCTCTATATTATCTATCAGTTTTTTTTAGCACTTTTATCAATATAGAAATTTTATCTCAAACCACTGACCAAAACTTATTATTAAAGTCATTTTTTAATTTCAGGTATGTTATTTATATAATAAGTATTTGGTTTATTTTTCAAGAAATTAAATTGGATAAAAGATTTTTTGTAATAACAATTTTTTGTTATTTGTTTTTTTTAGCTGATGGTTATATCCAATTTTTTACTGGTAAAAATTTATTAGGATACTCAATGCCGTCTGGAAGAATTTCAGGTATTTTTGGGGATGAATATATTTTTGGAAGTTATATTCAAAAAGTGATTCCAATAATAATCATATTGTTTTATTTGACATTTAACTCAAATTTTAAGAATAAAACTCTTTATTTTTTTTTGGTTTTATTTTTAAGCACTAATATAATTTTAGTATCAGGTGATAGAGCAGCAATCATTCTATTTATTTTTTATCTAGCCATTTGTTTTCTACTTGTTTCTAATCATAGAAAAATTTTTTTAATGAATTTTCTAATTTCAGGAATTGTATTATTTGTTATTGTTTCATTTAATTTAGGCAAAAATCTCGCTGCACTAGACCAAAGATATAATCCCAAAAGTAATTTTAATGCTCATAGTGCTCAGACTAAAAATAATCATCCAATAATTAAATATATTCCAAAAGATCACTTTGGCCATTATCTTGTAGTAAAAGAAATGGTAAAGGATAATTTGTATTTCGGAAAAGGTCTAAAGTCTTTCAGATTTATGTGTAATGGTAAATTAGGTAATTTATATCCTGTAGAAGGAGGAGTTTGTTCTACTCATCCACATAATTATTACTTACAATCTATTTCAGCAGGAGGAATAATTAGTTTATTTTTTCTCTTTTCTATATTCATATTATTTTCATTTAAAATGCTCAATATTTTCTTAAAGTTATTTAAGAGAATAAATCATAATGAATTATTGACGTTCTCAACAATTAGTATTTTTGTTTATTTATGGCCTCTCATTCCAACTGGGAATTTTTTCAGTAATTGGATTTCAGGATTTAATTGTTTTGCTCTGGGACTTTATTTGTTTATAAATTCTAAAATTAATAGTGAAAAAAATAAATGATTATAAATATTTTTTTAACGTTAATATTTTTGAATATTTTTCTTTGTTTAAATCATCAGAATATAGCTAATAAATTTAAAATTTATGATTATCCTAATAGTAAACTGAAGATCCATAAAAAAAAAACACCATTACTGGGTGGTATTTTCCTCATTTTAAATGTTTTAACATTGGCTATTGTTGATCAAAGTTTTTATGAAATTTTTTTATTTGAGAAAAAAAGAGAAATGATTTCATTCATTTTTCTAATTTCTTCTTTTTTTTTTATAGGGCTTTATGATGATAAATATAAAATTTCTTTTAGCATAAGAATAATTTTAGGTGTTTTATTTACTTTAATGGCTGTATTGGTAAATCAAAATTTAAAAATCGAAAATTTATTATTTTCATTTTATGAACACCCAATTTTTCTCAAAAATTTCAGTTTATTTTTTTCGTTATTTTCAATCTTAGCATTTATACATGCAACAAATATGTTTGATGGAATTAATAGTCAATTGATTACTTTTTATTTAATTTTAAATACATTCTTATTTTATATTTCAAATTATGACGTTATTTTCCTATTTCTCTACCCTGTAATTATATCTTTATTAATCTTAAATTTTAATGGAAAAATTTTTTTAGGAGATGCTGGATCATATAGCTTAGGAGCTATGTACAGTTTTTTAATTATTTATCAGTACACTACTCATGAAAAAATTTTCTTTGTGGAGGAAATTTTGATTTTAACACTTATTCCTGGTTTGGAACTTTTAAGACTTTCTGTCTATCGAATAACAAATGGAAGAAATATTTTTTCTGGAGACTTAGAACACATTCATCATTTATTATTAAAAAATTTTAATCAAATTCAGACAAATTTAATTGTTTTACTTTTAATGATAATTCCGATTTCTCTCTCTCTATTTGATCAAATAAATTTGTACTTGATAGTCTTAATAAGTACATTATCTTATTTTTTAATCATTTATCTTCTGAAAAAATAAATACATGAATGTTTTAATTACCGGTGGAGCAGGATACATAGGAAGTACAGTAGCCCACTTATTATTAGATAAAAAATGTAAAGTTACAATAATTGATAACTTATCAACAGGTAAAAAATACAATATTCCAAAAAAGTCTATTTTCTATAAATGTGACATTTCAGATAAAAAAAGAGTTAAAAAAATTTTGAAGGAAAATTTTGATATTGTTTTACATTTTGCTGCATTTATTAAAAATGATGAGTCAATAAAAAAACCAAATAAATACTTTATAAATAATTATCAAAAAGGAAAAATTTTTTTAAATTTATGTTTTAAGTCTGATATAAAAAATTTTATTTACTCATCCACTGCAGCTATTTATGGTAATAGTAAAAAAAAAGTTAAAGAGAATGAAAAGCTTAGACCTTTATCACCATATGCAAAATCTAAATTGAATTTAGAAGAATTTTTTTTTCAAAATAAAAAAAAAATCAATTTTATTATTTTAAGATATTTTAATGTTGGAGGAGTTGAAAAAAAACTAAGATGCGGCTTTGATATCAAAAATAAAAGTTTAATATCTAACTTATGTAAATCTTTTATTACAGGTAAAGAATTTTTAATTTTTGGCCGAAATCATCAAACTAATGATGGTACAGCAATAAGAGATTTTATACATGTCAGAGATTTAGCCCAAATTCATTTTATGTTTTGTCAAAAAATTCTTAAAAAGAAATATTCTGAAGTGTTTAATTGTGGGTATGGAAAGCCTATTTCAGTTAAGAAAATGTATAGAATATTTTCTAAGATATCAAAAAAATCTCCCAAAATTATTTACAAAAGTAAAATAAAAAAAGATATATCTATTTCTATTTCTGATGTGTCTAAGTTAAATAGTGAAATTCATATAAATGACAAAAAAAATAAGTGGTTAGATTTAGTTAAAACTTCAATTGATTGGTATAAAAGTAAAAACAGAATTAAAATTTAATTTTTAAATGAAACATTTTAACCTTTTTTGGGATTTAATTAATAAAAAACAAAAATTATATTTTGTTTACATAGTTATTCTAATGATAGCTCAAGCAATGCTTGAAATTTTGGGAATAGCATTGGTTATACCATTTACAGCTTTGATTTTAGATCCAAGTCAAAAAATAAATCTATTTATTTTAGATGATTTAAGTTTTTTAACAAACGAATTTGAAAGAGAGAGTTTGTTGCCAATTTGTGCAATTATATTTTTTATTGTTTTTGTAATAAAAAATATTTCATTGATTTTTATTTATAATTTAATTTTTAATTATGTTAAAAGTATAAGGGCAATTATTTCTACCAAACTTTTATCTAAATACTTAAAACAAAACTATGAATATTTTGTAAAAAATTCTTTTTCTAAGATTCAAGCTAATTTAACTGGTGAATTAGAAGCTTTACTGAAAAGCTTTTTTATCCCAATTCATATTATTTTAAGTGAAGTTATAATTTTTATATCAATATTTATTTTATTAATAATAACGGGCAATGCACAAGGAGCTTTAATAGTATTACCAACTTTATTGATAGTAGGTTTGATTGTTAAAAAAATAAGTAAAAAGGTTAAAATACTTGGAATAGATCGGAAACAAAACAATAGAGATAGTGCAAAAATTACGCATTATATTTTACTTGGAGTAAGAGAAATTTTACTTATCGGTAAAACTAAAAAAATTTTAGAATATTATAATAAACTACAACTCAAAATGGGAAAGGTTGAAACTAATCTTCAAGTTATGAAATTGCTTCCAAAAAATTTAATTGAAGTTTTTGGTTTGTTAACATTTTTAATATTAATCATTTATTTATTTAATGAGGGTAAAGAAAATAATGAAATTATTACTGCTCTTACTTTTTATTTCATGGTTGCATACAGAATTTTACCATCAATAAATAAAATTTTTTCTAATTATCAAATTATCAAATTTGCCAAAAATGCAGTAATAAATATTGGAAATGATTTAAATCTTGAGGATAAAATTCAAATTAATATTGAACAAGATTACAGATTAAATTTTAAAAAAAATATTGTTTTATCTAATATTAATTTTGAATATGGAAAAAATATAAGAGTATTAAATAATATAAATCTAAATATTAAGAAAAATGAGGTAATTGGTATTAAAGGAGATAGTGGATCAGGAAAAACAACTCTTCTTAATATTATATCAAAATTATCATCACCAACTAATGGAAAAATGATGATAGATGACAAGATATTATCTGATAAGAAAGATATAAGAGCCTATCAAAATTTAATATCTCTGAGTTCACAAGATACTTTTTTAATTGAGGCTTCAATTAAAGAAAATATTCTTTTAGGAACCGAAGAAACTTTCGATGAACAAAAATTCATCCATTCTTTAGATTTTAGCCAAGTCAAGGACTTTTTAAATTCAATGCCAAATGGAGTAGATACATTGATAGGCACAAATAGTAAAACTATTTCATCTGGACAAAAACAAAGAATTGCAATTGCAAGACAGATATACTCTGACAAGGAAATATTTATTTTTGATGAAGCAACAAATGCTATAGATGAGAAGAGAGAAAGAATAATCTTTGAAAATATTAAGACCCTTAAATCAAAAAAAACAATTATTTTAGTTTCTCATAATTCAACAAACTTAGAAATATGTGACAAAATATATTATTTAGAAAAGGGAAACTTAATAGAAAAATAATAAAATTTAAATAAGATAGTTTTAAATTTTATTTTAATTATGAATTATAATCTATTTAAAACAAAAAAAAAAAAATTATTTTTTGGAATTTTTATAATAATTATAATTTTGTTTCTTTACTTATTCTCCGCAATATCAACTATAGTTAGAGAAGGTTATGATCAACAAAATAAATTAATTGAGATTACAAAATCAATAATTCCCAAATATTACTTAAAAAAGATTAAAGAAAATTTATTTTTTGTATCAAATTTAAAGGCTAGGAATGAGTATTTGGAAATTCAACTCAAAAAATTTGAACAAGGTCTAAAAGGCGAAAAATTTAAATCTGAAATAATTTCAATCAATTCAGAAAAATATAGAATTGAATATTTTTTTACCCCCTTTAAAAGACTAGACGTAAATAAAGGATGGAATGCTGATATAAATTCATTAAGAGCTCACTATACTGAAATTAAAAATGATAAAATATTCTTGATCTCTGGAGAAGGGCAAACGATCTTTTTCAATAAAAAAAATCTATTTAAAGATAGTTTGTCTTTTGAAAATTTAAATAACAATATAGATGATATCTTAGAGAGTAATAATTCAAAACTGATTGGTATTAGAGATTTATTTTTTTACGATGATAAGATTTTGATATCAATGATGACCGAAAACAAAAAAGGTATAACAATAAATTTATATATAGCAGATTTAAATTATGAAAAAATTAATTTTGAAGTATTTTTTGAAACAGGTGAATATTGGAAAAATTATAATGTTTTTTCTGGTGGTAGAATTGAAAAATTTAATGGGGACAGTATTTTATTTGCAACTGGTTATGCTTATAAAAAAAATGTATCTCAGGAATTAGACAGTCTTTTAGGTAAAATTATTAAGATAAATTTATTATCAAAAGATCATCAAATTATTTCAATTGGCCATAGAAACCCCCAAGGACTAAAATATTTAAATAAATACAATTTAGTAATCAATTCTGAACATGGACCCAAAGGTGGGGATGAAATAAATATAAATAAATTAGATGAAGGAGAAGAAATTAAAAATTATGGCTGGGATATAGCTTCTTATGGAATTGAATATGATGGAACTGATCCTTATAAAAAATCACATTCAGAATTTGGTTTTCAGGAGCCATCAATTTATTATGTGCCTTCAATTGGAATAAGTGAAATTGTATTTATGGAAAAAAGTTCATTTTGTAAAAAAAAATGTTTATGGATATCTTCACTTAGGGCTCACTCATTATATTTAATTGAAATTGACGATAACTTTGAGGAATTTAAATCCAAAGGAAGAATTTTTCTTAAAAACAATAGAATTCGAGATATTGATTATGACGATGAGTTGGATTTAATTATTTTAATGAGTGAAAATATTCCAGCCATTATTACTCTTAAAAAAATTTAAATTTATTAGAAAATAAAATTTCAAAAAAATTGTGAAATTTTAGAAATATTTTTTAAAAAGATTGTCTTTATTGGAGATAAATTATGCTTCTTCATTATGTTAAAGTCTTCACTCATTTTGGTAATTATATTCTTTATATTTTTGTTACTTGTTCCTCCAAATCGCATTTTAATTGTGAATTCATCTAAGAAAAAAATTTTTAAGTATTTATTTTTAAATAATCTTATTATGAAATCATAATCTGAAGATATTTTAAAACTTTCATCATAATATCCTATTTTTTCAATTGATTTTTTTTTTAAAAATAAAGTTGTGTGAGGTGGCATCCAACCATTTTGTATTTTTTTGTTTAAAAAATTACTTGATTGAATCCCATGATTTAGATTTGAGACCCATTTTCTAATAATCTTATGTTTATCATTTTTACCTGTATAAATAAGATTTGAAAACACAACATCAACATTTTGTTCATCAAATATTTTAACAATTTTTTTTATAATATCTTTTTCAAATAACTCGTCATCAGAATGAATTAACCCAATGATATCTCCATTTGCAGATTTTAAACCTTCATTGATAGCTGAGTAGATACCACCTTTTTTTTGTTGAATTTGTTTTTGATTTTTTATTTTAAATTTTGAGGCTATGTCTAGGGTTAAATCTTGAGATTGTTTGTCTAAAATAATATGTTCTATATTTTCATATGATTGTGATAAAATTGATAAACAACAATCTTTTATTGTTTTTTCACTATTGTACGTACATGTTATAAGACTTACTTGCATTAATTGAATAAAATGATTACAGGATATATAATTCTAAAATAAAATCCAAATGAAAAAAAAAACGGCTTTAATCTTTGGTGTTACAGGTCAAGATGGTGCCTATCTGTCTAAGTTCTTATTAAAAAAAAAATATAAAGTCTATGGAGTGAAAAGGAGGTCATCAACAATCAATACTGAGAGAGTAGATGATATTTATAAAGATATAAATACAAAATCTGATTTTATACTTTTCTATGGAGACTTGACTGACACGTCATCTATACTAAATTTGATTAAAAATATTAAACCGGATGAAATATATAACCTGGCAGCACAATCTCATGTGCAAGTTTCATTTGAGGTTCCAGAATATTCTGCAGAGGTGAATAGCCTTGGCACATTAAGAATTTTAGAGGCAATAAAAAATTTAAATTTAGAAAAGAAGGTAAGATTTTATCAAGCAGGAACCTCAGAAATGTTTGGCAAAACAAAAGAAAAATTCCAAAATGAAAGTACTCCTTTTTATCCAGCAAGCCCATATGGTGTTTCAAAATGTTTTGCACACTCAATAACTGTAAATTATAGAGAAGCTTATGGAATCTATGCTTGTAATGGAATTTTGTTTAATCATGAAAGCCCTATCAGGGGAGAAACTTTTGTAACAAAAAAGATTATTCAAGGTCTAATGAGAATTAGAAATGGTAATCAAAAAAAACTTTATTTAGGAAATCTATACTCTAAAAGGGATTGGGGTCATGCTAAAGATTATGTGGAGGCAATGTGGAAAATGTTACAACAAAAAAAACCCAATGATTTTGTTATTGCAACAGGTAAAACTTTAACAATAAAAGAATTTGTAAATAAAGCAGCAAAAAAAATTGGTTTTAGGATAAAATGGCGAGGCAAAGGTATTAATGAAAAAGCAATCAATATTGAAAATAAAAAAATTATTATTGAGTGTAGAAAAAGATATTTTAGACCTGTAGAGGTTGATTATCTAAAAGGCAATGCTCAGAAAGCCAAAAAAATTATTAAAATGGTATCCAAAAATATCCGTAGATAATCTAATTGATGAAATGATACAGCATGAATTAGAGAATTTATAATGATTAACTTTCGTAGTAAGATTTTCATAGCAGGACATAAGGGTATGCTTGGATCTTCTATTTTAAGAATATTAAAGAAAAAAGGTTACAAAAATTTAATTACAGTTGAAAAAAAGAAATTAGATTTAAGAAATCAAGCTTCAGTTCAAAAATTTTTTAAAAAGAAAAAATTAGATGCAGTAATTATTGCTGCAGCAAAAGTTGGCGGAATTAAAGCTAATATGAATTTTCCGGCAAATTTTATAAATGATAATCTACAGATTCAAACAAATCTAATCTCATCAAGTTATGAGAATAAGGTTAGAAAATTAATTCTTTTTGGTTCAAGCTGTATTTACCCCAAAGATTTGAAAAAACCTATTAAAGAAAATCAAATGTTGACTGGTGCGCTAGAAAAAACAAATGAAAGTTACTCAGTGGCAAAAATTGCAGGGATTCAAATGATTGATGCTTTTAATAAACAATATAAAACAAAATATATTTGTCTAATGCCATGCAACCTTTTTGGTCCAAATGATAGTTATGATTTACAAAACTCTCATTTTTTACCGGCATTAATTAAAAAAATTTTTTATGCGAGTAAAAATAAAAAAAATAAAATTGTTAAATTATGGGGAACTGGCAAGCCTTTAAGAGAAGTTTTATATGTTGATGAGGTAGCAGAGGCTTGTGAATATTTTCTAAAAAAAAAAATAGACTCTAGTTTAATAAACATTGGATCACCTATTGAAATGACTATTAAAGATTATGCAATTAGGATTAAAAATAAAATAGACCCAGCTATTCAAATCAAATTTGATAATAATAAAAAGCTTGATGGGGTAAAAAGAAAGAAATTAAATATATCATTAGCAAATCGTTATGGTTGGAAAGCTAAAATGAATTTTTCAAAAACATTAGAAAAAACTATTGAAGATTTTAAAGATTTTCACATATAGAAATATATGATTTTTTTTGAGATAATTTTATTCATAATAAGTATATTTTTACTCTCATTATCCATTTCTGGATATGGAAGATTAATAAATATTCAAACAAAAGATAATCTTTTTTTAAATGTGTTTTTGGGTTTTATATTTATTTCATTTATTGTGACTATATTTCATTTTTTTTTTAAAATAAATATTTTAGCTAGTTTTTTTATTTTTATATTTGGATTAATTTTTTTTTTATACAAGATTAACACAAATTTTCTTAGACTATTTGAAAAAAGAAATATTTTTGGGGTAGTAATTATTCTTTTGTACATACCAATGTTTATATCTCAAAAATATCATGAGGATTTTGGTTTCTATCATCTTCCATATGCACTTGGGTTTCTTGAAGAAAAAATAGTTTTTGGATATGCGAATATTGATAAATCCTATGTTTATAACTCTGTATGGTTAAATCTTTACTCAATTTTTTTTTTAAATGATAAAAATTTTAATTTTCTAACAATACCTAGTTACATACTATTTTTATCATTCATTTTATATTCAATAAACCAAATCATCTTAAAAAAGAATATTTTAACAAGTGATTATTTCTTAATTACAACCTTATTTTATTTAATTTTAAAATTTACAAGAATATCAGAATTTGGTGTAGATCTTCCCTCTTTAATTTTTTCAATTTTAGGAATTTATTATTTTATAAAATTTTATGAGACAAATTTAGAAATAGACAAAAAAAATTATTTTTATTTAAATTTGATCTTTTCTGTGTTTGGTATACTTATTAAATTGAGTGTTGCTCCAATAATCTTGCTAAGTATTATTTTATATTTTAAGAATTTTAGACTTCTAAAATTTTTTATTTTTAATCAAAAGTTTTTGGTTATTTATTTTCTTATTTTGTTTTTTTTTCTACAACAGTTTATATATACCGGATGTTTATTTTTTCCTAATAATCTTACTTGTTTAGATGTTAGCTGGTTTAATTACGATTATCTAAAATTATCAAGTCAAATCGAGCTTATCAATAAGAGCTATTCAATCGCCAAAAATATTTACTCCCCAAGTGAATATCTATCAAATTATATATGGTTTCCTTTTTGGTTGAAAAGAAATTATATTGAAATTTTAGAACATTTAACAACAATTATTCTACCCGTTTTATTATTCGCTTTTTGTTTAAAAAAAAAAGATACAAATAAAGAAATTTTTAATGAAAAAAAGTTTATCTATCTTTTTGTATTTTTAAGTTTAATTTTTTGGCTCAATTTCTCTCCAGTCTATAGATTTGGTGCATATATTTTTGTTACTTTAGCATTTCTAATTTTATTAAATTTATTAGTCTTAAAAGAGTTTTCAAAAAAAATATTTGTTTTTTTTGTGGCTATATTTTTATTATTCAGTTTCTCAAAAAATATTCTTAGAGTTAAAAATACAAACAATATCTTTTTAGGGATTCAAAAAATCGAGAACTTATATAAACTTAGAGACGATATAAGTAATGAATATGCAAAAATTTATTATCCAGATATAGATAATAATAAAAAAAATGGATGGCAAGGAAGACTATGTTGGAATACGCCATTTATTTGCTCTTATCAAAAACTAGATGTAAGGAAAAAGAATGGATATTTAATAATTAATAAAATACATAATTAATATATGACAATCTCAGAAACTTTTAAATTTTCAATAATTGTTCCTGTTTTCAATGAAGAAAAAACAATACTTAAAGTATTACAAAATTTGAATGATTTAAAAAAATATTATGAAAATATTCAAATAATTGTAATTAATGATGGGTCAAACGATGATTCTTTAAAGATTTTAGAGAGTAATAAGTTTCTTTTTGATATTCTGATTAGCAATCCGAATAACAAAGGTAAGGGAAATGCAGTAAGAAGAGGAATAGAGGTAGCAGAGGGAGACTATGTGACGTTTCAAGATGCTGATTTAGAATATGACTCAAATGACCTTAAAAAATTTTTAAAATTAATTAAAATATTAAAACCTGATTTAATAATCGGGTCAAGATTTAATTATGCGGATTACTCTAGATCACATTATATTCTAAATAAAATTGGAAATAAATTAATCACTTTTCTTTTTAATATAATTTATAATACAACTTTCACAGATATTTATTCTTGTTATGCATGCTTTAAAAAAAAACTATTGATAAATGAAATTTTAAAATCAGATGGATTTGAACAACACGCAGAAATTCTTTGTAAGGTGATAAAAAATGGAAAAAAATTTTATGAAGTACCAATAAATTATAATGGCAGATCTCATGATGAGGGAAAAAAAATTAAATTTTATCATATGTTTGGTGTTATCTATCAAATTCTAATTGGAAAATTTAAATAGATAGTATGAAAAAAATAGTTATTACCGGAGCTCTTGGTTATATTGGCACTGAACTCTGTAAACTATATTCAGGTTTTAGTTGGAAATATGATGTAGTTGCTATTGATAATAGATTTATATCAGAAAGAGTTAATGAACTTAAAAGGAGAAAAATAAAATTTGTACAGGCTGATATTTTAAATTTAGATGAAATTAAAAGATATGTTAAAGAAGCCGAAGTCGTACATCATTTAGCTGGTATAACTAATGTTGCTTATGTTAAAAAAGAATCAAATCCTAGCCAAGATAAAAATATTAAAAAAGTCGCAATTGAAGGTACTGAAAATGTGCTTAAATCAATGAATGATAATGCAACGATAGTTTTTCCATCAACTCATGTTGTTTTTGAGGGATTAAAAAAACCAAAAAAAAATATTGATGAAAATGAAAAAACATCAACTTTTTTAGCTTATTCATCAAGTAAAGTTGTGAATGAAAACCAAATAATTAATTCAGGAAAAAAATATGCGATATTTAGACTTGGATCTGTTTATGGTTTCTCAACAGATACGATGAGAATAAATATAATGCCAAATTTATTCTCGAAAATTGCTTCTCAAAATGGAACTATTAAGCTTTTTGGTGGTGGTGTACAATTTAAAAGTCTCGTTCCTTTAATAGATGTTGCAAGATGCTTTAAATTTGTTGAGGAGAACAAAAAATTTAGTAATGGCATTTACAATTTAAGCAAAGAAAATACCACTGTAAAAGAAGTTGCTCTTATTTGTAAAAAAATAAACCCCAAATTAAAAATAGTTGAAACGAATGATGAAGTTCCAAATAAAGGTTATACACTTTCAAACAAAAAATTATTAAATACAGGCTTTGAATTTGTAAATAATCTTGAAAAATGTATTGAGGAAATGATAACCAAATGGTCATATGAAAAATTTGATAAAAATTTAGAATATACTTTTGGAGGAGTAAGAGAATTTATTGATGAAAGAGGAAGAATAAGTAATTTTGATCTTCCTGAACCCATTAACATGATTGGCTATATAGAGTCAAAAAAAGGAACAATGAGAGCAAATCATTATCATCCTGTTCAAGAACAAAAATGTT
The DNA here is from genome assembly GCA_902597695.1 of uncultured Pelagibacteraceae bacterium. The sequence continues at coordinate 13,207 of CACJYH010000013.1, forward strand.
TGCTCATTAAGGGTCAGTTTATTAGTATTTATAAAGATCTAGTAGATGAAAAATCAACTAAAATAACACATGTAGTTAATGAGGGTGAAATGATTGTAACACAACCAAATGTTGCTCACACTATGGTATTTACAGAGGATACGATATTTTTAAATCTTGTAAGAGGTGAAAGAGAACATGAAAATTATGGTATTACCCATACCATTCCTTATAAATTTGTTGACGATGAAGAAAAGGAATTATTAAGCTCAATTTATAAGTTTAACTGTAGATGCTGTGGTTCAAAAAAATTGAAAAGAGTATTATCCCTAGGCTATCAACCATTAGCGAACAATCTACTTGATAATAAAAACGATAAAAGCAAAGTATACCCATTAGAGCTAAATGTTTGTGAGGAATGTTTTAACTGTCAATTATCAGTTTCAGTCAACAGTGAAGAAATGTTCTCAAATTATCTTTACCAATCATCTACATCAAAAACTTTTAGAGAACATTTTAAAAAAGCTGCGAAAAATTATATTAAAGAATTTAAATTAGATAAAGATTCTTATATTATTGATGTTGGTAGTAACGATGGTATAGGTTTGAAACCTTTTTTAGATTTAGGTTTTAAAAATATTCAAGGTATCGAACCAGCAAAAAATTTGGCTGATCTTGCAAATAAAAATGGAATTAATACTTTTCATGGTTATTTAGATGATAAAGCAACAAACCCAATCAAAAATGGAGCTGATTTATTATTAGCTTCTAATGTATTTGCTCATTCAGATGATTTAAAATCAATGGCGGAGTCCATGAAAAAATTAATTAAACCCGATGGTAAAATAGTTATTGAAGTTCAGTATCTATTAAACACAATCAGAGATTTAACTTTTGATAATATTTATCATGAACATACAAATTACTGGTCTTTATCAACATTAAATAAATTTTTAAAAAGTTTGGATTTAATTGTATTTAAAGTTGAAAGAATTAATACTCATGGGGGATCAATCAGAGTTTATGTTTGCCAAAACCAAAATATTTCAATAGATAATAGTGTAAACCAATTGCTTGCAGAAGAAGAGGCATCTGGGTTAATGAAATTAGCAACTTACATTAACTTTGGAAAGAGTATTCAAAATTTAAAAAAAAATGTTGTAAATAATTTAAAAAAATTAAAGAAAAAACATAAAAATATAGTTGGATATGGTGCTCCAGCAAAAGCAACTACTTCACTTAATTTTTTCAATATAAAAAAGGAAATTGATTTTATAATTGAAGATAATAAGTTGAAACATGAAAAATACATGCCTGGAGTAAATATTCCGATTATTTCAAAAGATAAATTAAAACTTAAAAATCCACTGATTTTAGTTTTAGCCTGGAATTTTTTTGATGAAATTAAAAAAAATAATAAGGATTTAGCTAAAAGTTTCATAAATATTAAATCTTTACAGTAAAATTATCTTTGACTATAAATTTTCTTTAGGTATAAGTATCGCGCCTGGTAATTATAGCGAAGAGGTAATACCCGATCCCATTCCGAACTCGGAAGTCAAGCTTTTCAGCGCCGATGGTACTTTGTCTTAAGACATGGAAGAGTAGGACTTTGCCAGGCTAAACTCTTAAAGATTATGAAAATAAAAAGTTCACTTAAATCAATTAAAAAAAGAGACTTAAATTCTAAACTCGTAAGACGTAGAGGGAGAGTTTACATTATCAATAAAACAAACCCAAAATTTAAAGCAAGACAAAAATAATTTTTATGGATAATGAAAACCATAAAAAAACTTGGAATAATTTTACAAAATTTGTGTTGTGGGGAACTGTCGCGGTAGTATCAGTATTGATACTAATGGCACTATTCTTATTATAGAACTTCTTAATGAAAATCGGATCAACTTTAGAAAACCTAAAAATTGAAAAAAGAATTGCAATTACTCCTGAAATTGCAAAAAAATATATTTCATTGGGATTTGATGTTCAATTATCAACTAAACTATGAAATCCTGCAACTAATTCTGGCATTGCAGTCATTGGTATCCTATATGCAATAAAAGCTCCAATTGAACCTCCAACTAAAATAAATATTAAAACATAGATAAATCCACTTGAAAAATTACCAGTCGATAAAAAAGTTACAGTCACTGCTATTATCATTCCAAGAATACCAAAAAAGTTACCTTGTCTTGATGTTTCTGGAGAAGATAGGCCTCTTAAAGCTAAAATAAAAAGTACACCGGAAACTAAGTAAAATATTGCTGATAAATTCGCTGATATCATTTTTTTTCCTTTTTCTTCTTTTTATACATTGCAAGCATTCTTTGAGTTACTAAAAAACCACCAAAAATATTAATTGCCGCCAATGCAATTGCTAAAAAACCAAAAATGCTAGAAGTATTAAACACGCTATCTGTATTACCAGATAATCCTGCGATTATCGCACCAACAATAATTACAGATGAAATTGCGTTAGTCACAGACATTAAAGGAGTATGTAAAGATGGGGTAACGCTCCAAACAACATAATATCCTACAAATATTGAGAGAATAAATATACTTAGTCTGAATATTAAAGGATCGATTTCCATATCTTATTTAATGAGTGTTTTTTCTATTATTTCATCCTCTAAATTAATATTTAATTTTTTATTTTCTTTATCAAATAAATTTTCAACAAAATTAAACATATTTTTTGCATACAAGCTAGAAGCAGACACTGGTAGTTTATTTAAAATATTGCTTTCACCCATAATTTTAACTCCATTTTTTTCAGTAATTTCATCTGCTTTAGTAAATGCAGTGTTGCCACCCTGTATAGCAGCTAAATCATAAATAACAGAACCAGCTTGCATATTATTAATCATATTCTCTTTGATAATCGCAGGTGCTTTTTTTCCAGGTATTAATGCAGTACAGATAACAATATCAATTTTTTTTAAAGTTTCAGAAAGTAAATCTTCTTGTTTTTTCTTAAAATCATCAGAGGCCTCTTTCGCATAACCACCTTCGGTTTCTAAATTTTCAGCACCCTCGACTGTCAAAAATTTTCCACCTAAACTTTCAACTTGTTCCTTTGACGCTATCCTCACATCTGTAGCAAAAACTATACCTCCCATTCTTTTTGCTGTTGCAATAGCTTGTAGTCCAGCAACGCCTGCACCAACAACTAATATCTTTGCAGCTGGAACAGTTCCTGCAGCTGTCATCATCATAGGTATAGCTTTTTCAAAATAAGCAAATGACTCGATTACTGCTTTATATCCAGCTAAGTTAGCTTGTGAAGATAAAATATCCATAGATTGAGCTCTTGTAATTCTTGGTAACAACTCTAAAGAAAAAAGTTTAATCTTCTTATTTTTTAACACATCTAATTTTTCTTTGTTGTTATAAGGGTTCAAAACACCAATTAGGGTTTGATCTTCTTTTAATAACGAACTTTTGTCATCTGACAATAATCCTAATTGTAC
>CACJYH010000014.1 GCA_902597695.1 uncultured Pelagibacteraceae bacterium
AAAAAGATTACTGTATCGCCAATACCCATTCTATTTTGGACAGCTAATATTTTCATATTCAATTTATAAACTTTACTAATTTTTATATTTTATATAAATTTTTATTATGACAAAAATAAGTGGGATATTTGCAGCTTCGATGTCAGTTCTAAACTCTGATTTAAGCTTAAATATTGAAAAAACCATATCACATGCAGAAAATTTAATTGACCAAGGTTGTCATGGCACTGCAATATTTGGAAGCACTGGCCAAGCACAATTAATTCCTATCGTTGAAAAGATTAAATTACTAAATCACCTTTCAGAAAGTAAATACAAAGAAAAACATTTAATCGGAACAGGATTAAATTCTTTAAATGAAACAATTAATTTAATGAAAATTTCAGTTTCTCTAAACTTCAAAAAATTTTTAATCATGCCACCGGCTTATTATAAATATCAAGACAAGGATGTAATAAACTTTTACACAAAAATCATTGATGCAGTGCCAGAGTCTAAAATTATACTTTATAATTTTGAAAAATTGTGTGGATATAAATTTAGTATTGAATGTGTAGAAAAATTAGTTGAAAAATTTCCTGATCAAATTGTAGGTGTAAAGGATAGTTCTTACAATTTATTTGAAAAGTTAAAGTTGGAAAATTTTTCAGTTATGCCAGGTTCAGAGTCAAAATTACTTAAAGGATTAGATAATGGTTGCTCAGGTGTTATTACCGCAACTTGTAATGCTACATCTCAATTAGCTCGAAAAGTTTACGATGATTTTAAAGAAAAGAAAGATCATTCTTTAAACCAAAAATTGGTTAATGTCAGAAATACTTTTGAAAAATATAATTTAATTTCAGCTCTTCACACTTTATTTTCAAAAGAGAACAAAATTTATGCAAATCTTTTACCACCTTTAAGTCTACTTAGCGAAGTTGACGAGAGAAATCTCTTGCAGAGTTTAAAAGATTTAAATTTTGAAACTAAATCACAATTGGCAGCTTGAGATGTATTTAGCGAGATTTCTTAATAAAGTATTTAAAAAAGGAGGGTTTATCCTAACAGATGCTGACTCCAAGGATTATATTATTGGTCAGCCAACTGACGATCCTATTAAATTAAAAATTCTAAATAAGAAACTTCATTATAAATTACTATTCCATCCTGATCTTTACTTTGGGGAGGCATACACAAATGGAGATATTGTTATCGAAAATGGATCTCTGACAGATTTTTTAGATCTAGCATTGATGAATATTGGAAGAAACGAGTTAAACATTTTTAGTTATCTTTTAAATAAACTAAGGGGATCATACCGATATCTTACCAATTTTAACTTCATCAAAAAATCTAAAATGAATGTTTCACATCATTATGATATCAAAGATGATCTTTATGATTTGTTTTTAGATCCTAAAAGACAATATTCATGTGCTTATTTTAAAAATGAAAATGATAGTCTTGAAACTGCACAGAATAACAAGATTCAACATATAATTAAAAAATTAAATATTAAACCTGACCAAAAAGTTTTAGACATAGGATGTGGCTGGGGATCATTAGCAATTGATATTGCTAAAAACGCTAAGTGTGAGGTTACAGGAATAACCCTATCAGAAAATCAACTAAGCTATTGTAATCAAAAAGCAAAAGAAATGAATTTACAGAACCAAGTAAAATTTAAGCTTATGGATTATAGAGAGCTGGATGAGAAATTTGATAGAATAGTGAGTGTTGGCATGTTTGAACACGTTGGAAGAAAATTTTATAAAAAGTTTTTTAAACAAATTGAAAAATTGTTGAAAGATGATGGTGTTTCGTTAATTCACACTATTGGGTCTGTTAACCCGCCAAGAGATCCTCATCCTTGGATTACAAAATATATTTTTCCTGGTGGTTACACACCAAGCTTAAGTGAAGTAACGAATCCTATTGAAAAAGCTGGCTTAATTGTAACCGATATTGAAGTTTTAAGACTTCACTATGCTCATACTTTAAGACACTGGAAAGAAAACTGTTTAAAAAATAAAGATAAAATAATCCAAATGTTCGATGAAAAATTTTTTAGAATGTGGGAGTTTTATCTCGCTGGTTGTGAAATGGCATTTAAGTGGGGTGATCAAGTTGTTTATCAATTTCAACTCACCAAAAATTATAGATCAACCCCTGTGACTAGAGACTATATTTATCAATAAATTATTGATAGAATCATTTCTTCTCAGAAATGAAAAAAAAACAAAAAAAACCCAAAAAATCATTTAAGTTTCGAAGAAAAGGTAAAAAAACTAAAAGGGTTGTTAAAAAATTTAAAAAAAAAAGAGTTATCAAAAAAAAGAAAAATAAAATTAAAAAAAAAAAAACCAATTATTTAAAACAAATTAAAAAAACCCAAAACGAAAGTATAGTTTTAAAATTAGTTAAATTACAGCTATCCCTGAAACCCCAATTCAATTTTAAATTTAATTTTAGTTTAGAAAAACATATCCAAGGTTTTTTTGACAAAATTTCAGAGACAATTTCAAGTTATAAAGTTTTAAAACGTGATGAAAAAAGAAGAATTAAGATAGAAAAAATCGAGAGAGAGAGGACAGAAAAAATTGAGTTGGCTAAACAAAAAGAGGAAGAACAAGCTCTCAGAGTTAAACTAAAAGAACAAACACTTAAAGAAGAAGCAAGATTAGAAAAACAACGAGTAAAAGATATAAAATTATTCCTAAGAAAAGAGCAAGCACTTTTGAGAATTGAGCAAGCTGAAAAACAAAAACAGTTTTTAAAACAATTAAGACTAGATAAACAAATTGAAAAATTCAGAATTAGAGAAGTCAAGGAACTAGAAAAACTTGAGAAAATTTCTTTAAAAGAAAAAAGAGAAGACTATGCAGGTTTACAAGAAAGAATTGATAAACTTAAGGAAAAATATCGATTACTTCGAGATCAAAAAATTAAAGAAAGGGTTGAAGCATTAGGGGTTAAACTTCAAGGTGATGAAGATAGAGAAACCTTATTAGAAAAAGAAAAAGAATATACTTTAGCAAGACAAAAAATTGAATTTGCATTAGAAAGTTTTTACAGAAGTGCAAGTAGCCTAGTATTTCAATTAAATAAAAGACATATCACCCGCGACATGTCTATTTTCCGTTGTATAGACAGAAGATTTGAAACAGGTGAAGTTTTTATTAAATGGGACGAGTCCCAAGATGATGATTGGTTATTATTGATTTATATTAAAAATAATTCTCCAGATGAAGGAATTGTTATTGAAGATAAAACTAATCCTGAAAAAAATCTTTCTCATGAGTTTAGAAATGTAGATATCTTCAAAGCCTCAGATACAATGGTAGACTCTTTAACGCAACTCATTGCAAGGAAAAGAGCCAAAAATAACAATTAAACATTTATATTAAATTAGGTATTATCTATAATGATTTTAGGATCTGCCTTTCTAATAATTTTATATTTAATTTTCAGATACATTATTGCGTGGATCACATATTTTAATAATTTGGACCCAAGACTTGGTGATAGTACATGGCGGTTTACGTATGATTATCCGGTAGTTGGTGAGAGAGATATCTCTGATTTGGATGATAAGGACTTTGTTAGATTAAGAAGAAAAAAGAATAAAATTATTTTATTAATGTACTCAATAGTCTTAGTAATGTTTGTATCTTCTATGTCTTTATTAAGTAAATTTTTATTATTTTTTACAAGTTAGATTTTTTAAGCTGCTTTTTATTTTTTAAGTAAAGAAAAAAAGCTACTATTTCGTATACAATTGAAAATATATTAAAGATGATTGGTAACTTAAAAAATTTATAAAGAAATTTATATTTTGGCATTTTTTTCCATAATAATAAAAAAGCTTCCGCACCTCCAATAACTTTTTCACCATCTTTGACATGCAGTCTTCTCAAAAGTTGTTTACTATCTTTAGAGGTTTCTTGTTCTGCTAATTCATTATCTGTAATATCAACCCAATCAATTTCCTCTATTTCTTCCTTCTTATAGAGATCAATTTCTGCCTTACAAATTTTACAAGAATTATTAAAATAAACTTTCATAATTAGATGTTTTATTACTAATTTGTCCCATATATGTACATGCGTAAAATACTCTAGTTGAAAAATCTTTGAAACAATCTATTTAATGTCTTCTATGAGTAATTTCTTTGAAAAATCTGACCTATCAAGAAGTGAGGCTGAAAATATTATTTCGGATACTCTTCAAAAATGTGATGATGGTGAGTTGTACTTAGAAAATTCTAAATCTGAGTCAATTTTACTAGATGATAATAAGATAAAAAATTCTAGTTATAATTCAGATTTAGGATTTGGGTTTAGAGCTATCTCTGATGAAGTAGTTGCTTATTCTCATTCTAATGAAATTTCAAAAAACTCCTTAAAGCAATCTTCAGAAAATTTAAAATCGACACTTAAATCTGTCAAAGGTACCTATAATCATGAAATTCCTAAATCTAATAAGAAATATTATGAGAACATCAACCCTATTGAACAAAAATCTCTTAATGAAAAAATTAAAATACTTAATGAAGTAAATAATTATTTGCGTTCAAAAGATGACAACATTAAACAAGTTACTGCTAATTTTTTGGGAGAACAAAAAACAGTTGAAATAATTAGATCTGGTGGAGAAACTTTAACTGATGTTCGTCCTTTAATAAGATTCAATGTATCCGTTATGCTTGAGAAAAATGGGAGAAAAGAGACGGGTGTGTATGGTGTTGGGGGAAGACAATCTTATGACTCTTATTTAAAAGATGATAACTGGAAAAGTGTTTGTGATGAGGCTTTGAGAATAGCTTCGGTAAATTTAGAAAGTAAACCTGCACCAGCTGGTGAAATGAAAGTTGTGCTAGGACCTGGTTGGCCGGCAATATTAATTCATGAGGCTGTTGGTCATGGTTTAGAAGGGGATTTTAACAGAAAAAAAACCTCAGCTTTTCATAATTTAATGGGCCAAAAAGTTGCAAGTGAGGGAGTTACAATTGTTGATGATGGCACTATTGATAACAGAAGAGGTAGTCTTACGATTGATGATGAGGGAACCCCGACAGAAAAAACTGTTTTAATTGAGAATGGGATTTTAAAAAATTTTATGCAAGATCGTCTAAACGCTCGTTTAATGAAAACCAAATCTACAGGTAGTGGAAGAAGAGAAAACTATAGACATATTGTTCTTCCAAGAATGAGAAATACGATGATGCTGAGTGGTAATCAGACTCAAGATGAGATGATTAAAGCTGTCGACAAAGGTATTTTTGCTGTGAGTTTTGGTGGCGGACAGGTTGATATTACCTCTGGAAAATTTGTATTCAATTGTACTGAAGCTTATGAGATTGTTAATGGTAAAATTGGATCTCCAATTAAAGGTGCGACACTTATTGGAGATGGCCCTTCAATTTTAAAAGAAGTTTCTATGGTTGGGAATGACATGATGATGGATCCTGGTATTGGAACATGTGGAAAAGCTGGCCAAGGTGTTCCTGTGGGCGTTGCTCAACCATCTATACTAATTAATAAAATGACTGTTGGTGGCACAAAACTTTAAATGGTCAAAGATCAAGAATTTTTAGAAAAAAAAGCATCATATTGTTTAGGTTTAGCTAAAAAATTAGGCGCAACCGAGTCCAGTGTGATTGTTAATAACTCTGTATCTGAAACTGTTAATTTTAGAAATAAAAAACTAGACGAGTCTAATAGGTCAGATGATCTTGGAATAAGCATTACCACTTACATTGGAAAAAAAAAGTCATCAATATCTTCCTCTAATTTACTTGATGATAATCTAAACATTTTGATTGAAAAATGTGTTGAGACAACAAAAAATACTCCTGAAGATGAATTTAATTCATTACCAGATAAAGATTTATTGGCCAAAGAAGTTAAGGATTTAGATCTTTATGACGATACCCATATAGAAAACGATCAAAAAATAGATTATTTAAAAAAGTTAGAATCTGCTGCTTCCAGTGATAAAAAGATTGTTAATACAGAATCTAGTTTTACTCAAAATAAATCAAATTTTACTTTAGCCAATAGTGGAGGTTTTTGTGCTGGCTACAAAACATCTTCATTTACAGCTTCGAGTGTTACAGTTGCAAAAGATGAAAAAAGTATGGAGAGAGATTATGAATATTCTAGTAAATGTTTTCTGAAAGACTTGGATGACGCAGGAGAATTAGGTAAACAAGCTGCTGATCAAACCATTAGAAAATTAAGCCCCAAAAAAATAGGTAGTGAAAAAATTGCTATAATTTTTGACAAAAGAATTGCTAAGGGAATACTAAGTACTTTTGCAAGTGCGATTTCATCATCAGCAATATCAAGAGGAACCTCTTTTTTAAAAGACAAAGTTAACCAAAAAATTTTTTCTGATAAAATTAATGTCTTAGATAAACCGGATATACTCAAAGGTTTAGGCTCAAGAAATTTTGATAGCGAGGGGGTTAAAACTGATACTCTTAAGTTAGTAGACCAAGGAATTTTAAAACATTATTTGATTGATACTTACAATGGAAAAAAATTAAACCTTAAATCAAATGGAAGATGTGGAGGGACAAGCAATCTTTATTTTGAAAATGGAAATATTAGTTTTAAAGATTTATTGAATTCAAAATCAAAAAGTCTCTATATTACAGAAACTATAGGACACGGAAGTAACATTGTAACTGGTGATTATTCTGTAGGTGCAACAGGTTTTTTAGTGGAAAACGGAGAGTTTAGGTATCCTATAAATGAAATTACTATTGCAGGTAATTTTAAAGACATGTTTAAAAATATTACCCTCGCAAATGATTTAGAGTTTAAATATTCAACCAATTCACCAACCATGATGATTGAGGGAATGGTTGTTGCTGGTAAATGAGTGAATTTTGCGTAATCGGCTCAGGTATTTCCGGAGCTACAATTGCGAATCTTCTTAATAAAAAAAATTCAGTAATCTTATTTGATAAAGCACGTGGTCCAGGAGGACGTGCATCTTTCAAAAGAATGAAAGGCAATATAGGCTTTGATCATGGCACTCAATACTTTTCGCCAAAAACCCCAGAATTTAAAAAATTTACCAAAGATTTAATTAAAAAAAGAATTTTAAAGGTTTGGGGTGGTAAACACATTTTTCTTAATTCCAAAAAAAAAGAAAATAAAAAACATCTGAAAATTATAGGTAAAAATGGGAACAATGATATTAGCAAGTACTTATTAAAAAAAATCAATTGTAACTATCAAAGTGAATTAAAAAAAATTCATTATAAAAACAAACTTTGGCATTTATCATTTGCTGATGGAAAATTGAGATCTTTTAAAAGTATTATTTTGACCTGTCCTTTTCCACAATTAAAAAAACTCTCTAAAAGATTCATAAATAATTCTTTTTTAAAAAAATCAATAAAAATGGATGCAAATATAACTACTATGATTGCTATAAAAAAAAACAAGAAATCAAATAGCAGCTATCTCTTTGAAGATCCAATTCTTGGTTGGGCAGGTAATGAAAATTCAAAAAAAAGATTTAAATCAAAATATGATTTATGGACCCTTCAAAGTACATTTAAGTGGGCAAATAAAAAAATCAACCAAAATAAAAATAATAAGAAAAAGAATTCAAAAATTATGATTGATAAGTTCTTTCAACTTTCAAATATTAAAAAAACGAAAATAAACTTCTCTCTTAATCATGGTTGGAAATATTCTTCCAATTCAAAACCTTTAAAAATTAAAAGCTTTTGGGATCCAAAGAAAAAAATAGGTGTCTGTGGTGATTGGTTTGTAGGACCAAGACTAGAGTCGGGATGGATAAGTGCACAGGACTTATTTAAGAAAATTTCAAGATAGATTATTCAAAGCTTTTTAATCTGTATTCCCAATTACCCATCCTGGAATAAGTCACTTTTAGAATTCTTAAATTTTCTTGATCGTACCAAATATTAAAGTCTAATCGTTTATCTTTAGGAATATTCATATCTTTAGATTTAAGTGTAAAATGATCAGCATCATAAATTTTTCCATAAAGATCAATTTTTTCTTTTCCTATAAAAGTAACAACCTGTTCTTTAATACTTCCAGATATTGGGCTTACTTGAGACCCTGCTTGTAAAATTTTATGATTCCACCAATTTCCAATAACGTTATTAATGGTCGCCTCGCCATTGAACGAGGAGCCTTTGATATCATATTTTTTACTTTTTTTATTTAGTTCTAAATTTACAAATTTTTCTTTATCATTTTGAAGGGTCTTAGAGTTATATGATATCAACTGATCTTTGATATATTTTTCTTCACCATATGACTCAACCTGAAAAATTGTAGTTCCCAATAGATCAACAGAAAATTTAAATTGATTTGTAATAATAGTTTCCTCACCATTTCTTTCAAAAAAATAATAATTGTATCCAATTAGTTCACCATTTCTAAAAATCTCCATTTCAATTTTATTATATTTATTGTAGTGACCCATATGTGCCATCGAAACAACTGGAAAAATTACAATAAACAAAATGGCTATAAATTTTCTCATTTAGCAATTACATTAGTGGACTTTATCTATAATAGAAATAACTTATTAAAATGTTTTTAAAAATAAAGAAAATACCAAAAGTTAATTGGAGTTCTGACAAGCCATATAATTTTAAACCAAAATTTTCTACTTTCTTTTTTTTATGCTTTGGTCTGACGTTGTTTGGTCTTGGTGAGGGGTTATTGATTGTTTCCTTTACAGGCGCTTCTCCATGGAGTGTTTTAGCTCAAGGTATTTCCTTGAATGTTAACTTAAGTATTGGAACAATTACTCTTTTAATAAGTATTGCTGTTTTAATTTTGTGGATACCTCTAGGCCAAAAACCAGGAATGGGCACAATATTTAATGCATTAATTATAGCCTTTATGATTGATCTTTGTATTAAGTTTGTACCAACCCCATCAAATTATTTTAATCAATTAATCCTAGCAGTAATTTCTGTAATGATGGTTGGAATAGGTGGGGGCATTTATTTAGTTTCTAATCTTGGTGCAGGACCAAGAGATGGATTAATGATTGGTTTACAAAAAGTAACTAACTTACCAGTGGCAGCCGTTAGAGCTTTTTTAGAAATTTCTGTTGTAAGTATTGGTTGGTATTTAGGTGGAACAGTAGGGGTTGGAACTCTTTTATTCGCTTTTGGTATTGGTCCGTGCGTTGCTCTAGGTCTATTTTTAGTTGATAAAATTTTTGATTAGGCAGCAGCGCCTGATTTTTCACTTTTTTTTCTTTCATGAGGATCAAGAATAGCTTTTCTTAATCTACAAGACTCTGGAGTAATTTCTAGAGCTTCATCTGTATTTAACATACTTAGTTGTTCAGCAATTGACATTTTTCTAACAGGAGTTAAGACAACATTTTCGTCAGTACCTTGCGTCCTCATATTAGTTAATTTTTTTCCTTTCATGACATTAATAATCATATCTCCTGGCTTAGGTGATAGCCCCACAATCATTCCTGGATAAACAGGATCGTTATGAGTTACAAACATTTCTCCTCTTGCCTGTAAATTAAAGATCGCAAAAGCAACTGCCTTTCCTTGTTCCATAGAAATTAGAGCACCATTTCTTCTGCCTTCCATTTCACCTTCAAATGGGCCATATTCATGAAAAATTCTATTGATGACACCATTTCCTTTTGTCAGCGTTAAAAATCTACTTGTATATCCCATCAAACCTCTTGTTGGTGCATGAAATATAAGCCTCTTTTTATTTTTACCAGTGTCTTTTAATTCTATTAATTTACCTTTTCTTCTATTCATTGAGTCAATTATTTTTGATGAATGCTCTTCATCAAGATCCATTGTAATTTCTTCTATTGGCTCAAGTTTGTTTCCATTTTCATCTTTTTTATAAAGAACTTTTGGAGGGCTCACAGTCATTTCAAAACCTTCTCTTCTCATTTGAGTAAGTAAAATTTCCAACATTAATTCACCACGACCACTAACCACAAAAGAGTCATTTCCCTCATTTTCAGTAAATGTAATTCCAACATTATTTTGTGCCTCTTGAACTAATCGATCTCTAATCTGTGTGCTTGTTAGTTTTTTACCTTCTGTACCAGCCAAAGGCGATGTATTTACAGTTATGGTAATTGACATAGTTGGGGGATCTATAGGAGTGGCTTCTATTGGCTCGTTAACTTCAAGATCACAAATAGTATCTGCAACGTTAGCTTTTTCTAAACCGGCAACAACTACAATATCTCCAGCTTCACCAACCTCAATTGGAACTTTTTTGGTACCTTCATATCTAAAAATTTTAGTTAATCTACCTTCATCAACTTTCTCTCCATTTAAGTTGATTGCCTTAATTGCTTGATTAGCTTTTGCTGTTCCTTGAGATATTCTACCTACTAAACTTCTACCTAAAAAACTGTCAGCGTAAAGAAGTGTAGAAAGCATAGCAAAAGGTTTTGATTTGTCTAATTCAGCTGGTTTAACATGCTCTATAATTTTATCTAAAAGTGGATTAAGATTCTCTCTTGGACCATCAACTTCAAGATCAGCCCATCCAGATCTTCCACTTGCATATAATACTGGGAAATCTAGTTGTTCCTCATTAGCATCTAAACTTACAAATAAGTCGAATGTTTCATCTAGAACTTCATTAGCTCTTTGATCTGATTTATCTAATTTATTAATAACCACAATTGGCTTTAAACCTTGTTTCAATGCTTTTGCTAAAACGAATTTTGTTTGAGGCATTACACCTTCAGCAGAGTCTATTAATAATAATGCTCCATCAGCCATACTAAGCACTCTTTCAACTTCAGCAGCAAAATCTCTGTGGCCAGGGGTATCAATTATATTTATTCTAGAATCTTTCCAATTAATCGAGGCAGGTTTAGCTAATATTGTAATTCCTCTCTCTTTTTCTAATTCACCAGAGTCCATCAGCCTTTCATCCACAACCTCATTTTCTCTAAATGAACCACTTTGTTTCATTAGGTTATCAATTAGGGTTGTCTTTCCATGATCAACATGGGCAATTATGGTGATGTTTCTTATAGTATTATTCATAAATCTGGGTTCTTATACATATTTAAACACTTTTGAAAACTTAAAAAAACTCATACTAGGCTTGAATAAATTAAGTATTTTTTTTTTAATTTGAATTTTTTCGCTTTTCGCGTTTAAGTTTTCTTTTTTCTTTAAAATTTAATTTAGGTTTTTTTTTGACACTAGAGTCTTTAAACGATTTTCCACTATATCTTTTTGACATTATCGCAAGTTTTTATAAACAATGATGTGTTATATTTATATATGCAGAATCAGCAACTAGAATTATTTAATAAAAATAAATCATTAAGTTTAAAAGAAAAAAAAGAAATTTTTTTAAGGTCTATTATAAGTAAAAATAACAAAAGTCAGAATAAATACAAAAGAGTTGCTTTATCGACAATTAGATACGCGGGAGGAAAATCTTTAGCTGTCGGGCATGTTTTTGAATTGTTACCAAATAATGTTAAAAAAGTAGTTTCCCCATTTTTTGGTGGTGGTTCTATTGAAATAGCCATGAGTAAAGTTTTAGGACTTAATGTAGTTGGTTATGATATTTTTGATATTCTTTGTAATTATTGGAATTTTCAAATTAAAAAACCTGAATTACTTTTTAAAAGATTAAATAAACTTAAACCCACTTTTCCAGAATTTGAGAGAATAAGGAAAATCTTAAACAAGGTCTGGAAAAAAGAAGTTAAATTAGATCCACTTACTTTAGCAGTTTATTACGTGTATAATTTTAATTTATCTTACGGTCCAGGGTTTATGGGATGGACATCAGAAATTTATTTAAGCAAAAAAAAATACCAGGCAATGTTAGAAAAAATAAGAAATTTTAAACCTGGAAAATTATCTGTGAAACATGAGGACTTTGAAAAAGTCTTAAAAAAACACAAAAATGATTTTTTATATTGCGATCCTCCTTACTACATAGGTTCAGACTCTAAAATGTTTAAAGGAGTTTACCCAATGAGAAATATTCCAGTTCATCATAAAGATTTCCCACATGAAAAATTAAGGGATATGTTAAAAAAACATAAAGGGGGATTTATATTATCTTACAACGATTGCCCAACTATTAGAAAGTATTACAAAGGATTTAAACAATATTTTCCAAGCTGGCAATATACGATGGGTCAAGGTGAGACCAGAATTGGAAAAAACAGGATTGAAAAAGGTGACGATCACGTTAAAAAATCACACGAGATTATAGTTTTCGCACCTCCTAAAATGAGAAATTAACTCTATATTATCCTCTCTAGCTTTTGTTTTTTTTTTAGATCTTAAAAATTTATAAGAGTCCATTAATTCTTGAATTTCTTTTGGATAGGATCTTCCGTCTTCTTGTAAATTCCACTCAGGGTCTTTTTTTTCAAATTCTTCATGTTGTTCTTTACAAATTCTTTCAAGTTCTTCTGCATTTAATCCAACATTATATTTCTTCTCATGATTAAGATTTTTTACGAAAACATCAACATTTTCATAATTAATTACCCAAGCATCTACTTTTTTTCCAGATTTTAAGTTAGCAAAAATTTTCATATGACAAAAAAATCTACTGGGGGAAAAATTTCCTGAAATTGCTTGATTTACATAATATCCATCTAGATTATCTATGATTGAACTATTTGAGCCTCCAATTTTATAAATTATCTCATCGCAACAAAAAAAATATACGTGGCATTGTTTTGCATTCAAAAAATCATCAATATTTTCCTTAGAAGCAAAATCCAAATTTATAAGATTAGTTTGTAACAATTTTATTTTTGGGGGGCGTTTATAATCTCTTGTTTTTAAGAAAGCTTGATTTATATAGAACTCCCCAATTTTTTTGGCATTTGTTACATCAGAAATATTCATAGAAAATTATAACAAAAAAAAAGGGCAGTAAAAACTGCCCTTTTTGAATTTTAATTTGAAGTTATTGGGTTACATTCCCATGCCGCCCATTCCTCCCATGCCACCCATGCCGCCCATTCCACCAGGCATTCCAGCAGGAGCCGCATCTTTTTCTTCTGGCTTGTCAGCTATCATTGCTTCTGTTGTGACTAATAATCCAGAAATTGATGCTGCATCTTGAAGTGCAGTTCTTACAACTTTAACTGGATCAATAATACCTTTAGCAAACATGTCACAATATTCTTCATTTTGTGCATCATAGCCGTGAGTTTTTTTATTCTGTTCTAATAACTTACCAACTACAACTGAACCATCTACTCCAGCGTTTTTAGTAATTTGTCTAATAGGAGCTTCTAATGCTCTTCTAACTAAATCAACACCAGCTTTTTGATCTTCACCTTTGGCTTTTACTTTTTCAAGCTCTTGAGCAGCATATAACAAAGCACATCCACCACCTGTTACAATACCCTCCTCAACAGCAGCCCTTGTTGCATTAAGTGCATCTTCAACTCTGTCTTTTCTTTCTTTAACTTCAACTTCTGTAGCGCCACCAACTTTAATTACAGCAACACCACCAGCAAGTTTAGCTAATCTTTCTTGAAGTTTTTCTTTATCGTAATCAGAAGTTGTTTCATCGATTTGTTGTTTAATTGAAGAACATCTAGCCTCGATATCAGATTTTTTACCACTACCATTTACGATAGTACTATTATCTTTATCAACTTTAACTTTTTTACATGATCCAAGATCATCTAATTTAACGTTTTCAAGTTTAATTCCTAAATCTTCAGAAATTACACTACCACCTGTTAAAATTGCAATATCTTCTAGCATAGCTTTTCTTCTGTCACCAAATCCTGGAGCTTTCACAGCTACTACTTTTAAACCACCTCTTAACTTGTTTACAACTAACGTCGCTAAAGCTTCGCCTTCAACATCTTCAGATATAATCATTAATGGTCTACCAGCTTGTACCACAGCCTCTAAAAGTGGAACCATTGGTTGTAGATTTGTTAATTTCTTCTCATGTAAAAGAATAAAAGGATTGTCTAACTCTGTTGTCATTTTATCACTATTCGTAATAAAGTATGGTGATAAATATCCTCTATCAAACTGCATACCTTCAACGACATCAAGTTCTGTTTCAATTCCTTTATTTTCTTCAACTGTAATGACACCTTCATTACCAACTTTTTGCATTGCTTTAGAAATCATACTTCCGATTTCTTTATCACCATTTGCAGAAATAGTTCCAACTTGAGCAATTTCATCACTATCTTTTACTTTTTTGGCTGAAGAAACTAAGTTTTGTTTTACAACATCTACTGCTGCATCAATACCTCTTTTTACATCCATTGGGTTCATTCCAGCTGTAACATATTTTACACCCTCTTTTACGATCGCTTGAGCTAAAATAGTTGCAGTTGTTGTTCCGTCACCAGCTTCATCATTTGTCTTGCTAGCAACTTCCTTAACCATTTGAGCACCCATATTTTCAAACTTATCTTCAAGGTCAATTTCTTTTGCAACCGAAACACCATCTTTGGTAATTCTTGGAGCACCATAAGATTTGTCCATTACAACATTTCTGCCCTTAGGACCTAACGTTACCTTAACAGTGTCAGCTAAGATATTTACCCCTCTTATCATTGCTGATCTTGCTTCAGCGTCAAATTTAACAACTTTTGCCATTATACTTTCTCCTTTAACTTATATTATTTACTTGAAATACCCATAATGTCTGACTCTTTCATTATGCTGTATTCTTTACCATCAATTTTGACTTCAGTTCCTGACCATTTGCCAAATAAAACTTTGTCTCCAACTTTAACATCCATTGGAATTTTTTTTCCATCTTCAGTTTTTGCACCACCACCAACAGCAACAACTTTTCCTTCTTGTGGCTTCTCTTGTGCAGTATCTGGTATGATTATTCCTCCAGCAGTTTTTTCGCTGCTATCTAAAACTTCTATTAAAACTCTGTCATGTAACGGTCTAAATTTCATATATTCTCCTATATAAATATGGAGTTCATATAGAGATTGGTAATACTATTTCAAGATATACTTGATATTTAGTTTATTAAAAAAGGTAGGAAATTGTGGATTTTTTGGGTTATAGATTATTTTGATGACTAAAAATTTAGACAAAGATGGTTTCTGCTCCATCGTTGATAATTATCAGCTTTTTTATATCGATTTATGGGGTGTTGTTCATAATGGAATAAACCTTCACAAAGAAGCAATCAATGTTTTAAAAGAAATCACAAAAAAAGGCAAAGAATACATTCTACTTACAAATGCTCCAAGACCCAATGATGTTGTTAAATCCTTTTTAGAAAAAATGGGTATGGAAAAAGAAATTAGAGATCATGTTTTTACATCTGGGCAAGCATCATTAAATTATCTTAAACAAAATTTATCTAACAAAAAATTTTTTCATGTTGGGCCACCACGTGATTTTGATTTGTTTCATGACTTTTCAAAAATGAAGTCAGACAAAATTGATGATGGAGAGTACATATTGTGCACAGGGTTATTTGAAAAATTTGATAAAGATTTGAATTATTATAAAGATTTATTTGAAAAAAATTTAGATAAAGAAATGGTTTGTACTAATCCTGACTTAATTGTGGATAGAGGTGATAAAAGAGAGCTTTGTGCAGGATCAGTTGCCATGGTTTTTGAAAAAATGGGTGGCAAGGTAGTATATTTCGGTAAGCCATATCCGGAGGTTTATAATTTATCTATTAATAACAAAGGTAAAAAAATTCTTTCTGTTGGTGATAATTTAAATACTGATATTAAAGGTGCAAATCTTTTGAATTATGACTCATTAATTATTTCAAATGGAATTCATAAAAATGAAATCAAAGAAAAAGGAATTGAAGCGACCACGAAATCTTATGAAACAATCTGTAACTATATACAATCAGATTTAAAATGGTGAAAATGAAATTATATAATACTTTTAATATTAAAAAAAATCATAAAAATTCAATTATTTTG
>CACJYH010000015.1 GCA_902597695.1 uncultured Pelagibacteraceae bacterium
ACCGAAAAGTCTTAAGAGCATAATAAATAGGTTAATGAAATCTAAATAAAGAGTCAGAGCACCCATTACCGCTTTTTTACCCATTAACTCGCCAGTATCACTAGCAGAGTACATGTTTTTTATTTTTTGAGTATCATAAGCAGTAAGGCCTACAAAAATTAAAACTCCTAAAATTGAAATCACGAAATACATCATTGAAGATTTAAGAAAAATATTAACTAATGATGCAATAATAATTCCTATTAATCCCATCATCAAAAATGATCCGAACTTAGTTAAATCTCTCTTTGTTGTATAACCATAAATGCTCATAGCACCAAAAGTAGCTGAACAAATAAAAAATACTCTTGTTACACTTAAACCTGTGTAAACTAATAAAATTGAAGATAGTGATAAACCCATCAAAGCAGCAAAAATCCAAAAAGTTGTCTGAGCTTTTGATGCACTCATTTTGTTGATCCCAAAACTCATATAAAATACGACACCCAATGGAGCTAACATAACTATCCACTTAAGTCCTGATAAATAAATGGCATTTCCAACTTCAGTTAAAGCCACAATAGAACCACTTGCATCAGTGACAACTGACATCTTAAATGTTATCAACGCTATAATTCCTGTAAGTAATATTCCAGTCGCCATGTAGTTATAAACTTTTAACATGTAGGCTCTTAAGCCCTCATCAGTAACCGCAGTGGTTTCACGTGCTGCTGCTCTTGCTCTTGCTAGAATACCTTTTTTGTCTGTTGCCATAATTTCTATAGATATATAGTCTTTTACTAAATATTCAAGATACCTTAAAAGATTAATAAAAAATTATACTTTAAAAATCACTATGAATTATAAAAAATTAGGCAATACGGATCTAGATGTGAGTACAATTTGTCTCGGTACTATGACCTGGGGCGAACAAAATACTCAAGAAGAGGGATTTCAGCAAATGGATTATGCTTTAGATCATGGTGTAAACTTTTGGGACACTGCAGAAATCTATTCCATACCGATGAGAGAAGAAACATATGGGGAAACAGAGAGAATAATCGGTAACTGGTTTCAAAAAACAAAAAAAAGAGACAAGGTTGTTATAGCAACAAAAGTTTGTGGTAATACTTCAAACAAATATATCAGGGGTGGTGGTTATAATTTTGGAAAAAAAAAAATTTCTGAAGCTTTAGAGGAAAGTCTTAAAAGATTGAAAACAGACTATATCGATCTCTATCAACTTCATTGGCCAGAGAGAAATACAAATTTTTTTGGGAAACATGGTTATGAACACGACGAAAACGATAATGATTGGACACCGTTTGAAGAAATACTTGAAAGTTTAAAAAAATTTATTGAACAAGGTAAAATTAGATACATTGGTCTATCTAATGAAACTGCATGGGGTTTGTCAAAATTTCTTGAAATATCAAAATTAAAAGATTTACCAAAAATGATGTCGGTGCAAAATCCCTACAATTTACTCAATAGAACTTATGAGGTTGGACTTGCAGAAATTTCTGTTAGGGAGAAAAGTGGTTTGTTAGCCTACTCGCCTTTAGCATTTGGATACTTAACAGGAAAATATAGAAATAATAATTTACCAGAAAAATCAAGAATGAAACTGGAGATATTTAAAGATTTCACAAGATATAAAAATGAAAATGGTCAAAAAGCTATCGAAGAATATTATAAGTTATCACAAAAATTCGATGTTGATTTTACTCAAATGTCATTGAAGTTTTGTGAAATACAGCCATTTGTGACTAGTGTGATAATAGGTGCAACAACAATCCAACAGTTGAAAACAAACATAGAAAGTGTAAATGTAAGTTTAACAAGTGAAATTTTAAATGAGATTAATCAAATTCAAGAAAAGTTCCCAAACCCATGTCCATGATTAAAAAAATTTTATTTATATTCATATTTTTTGCTTTTTTTTTCACTTCAAATACTTTCGGAGAAGACCTAAAAAAAATTGGAAAATATAAAGATTGGGAAACAATGGTTTTAACAGAATCATCTGGTAAAGTTTGTTTTGCTCAGTCTTCACCAATTTTACAATCTCCCAAAATAAATAAAAGAGATGCTAGATTGTTTGTAACATTTAGACCTGGTGAAAAAATTGCGAATGAAATCAGTACTACCGCTGGTTATGAATTTAATAAAAATAATACTGTCTTGGCAACTTCAGGTAATAACAAATTTAAATTTGATATTAAGCAACAAGGTTTTGCATGGATGACTAGTAATAAAAAAGAAAAGATTATGGTCAAGATTATGAAAAAAGGTTCAAGAATAATGGTAACTGGATACAATGAAAAAGGCTCTCAAACAATCGACCATTATTCATTATTGGGATTCACTAAAGCATATAATACTGCAAAAAAAGTTTGTAGTTAGTTAATGAAATCAAAAAAAAGAATTGTATTAGCTTACTCAGGCGGTTTAGATACATCTATTATTCTTAAATGGCTTCAAGAAAATTATGATGCAGAAATAATTTGTTACACCGCAAATATCGGGCAAGAAATAAATAGAAAAAAAATTTTTTCCAATGCAAAAAAATTTGGTGTCACAAAAATAATTATAAATGATTTGAAAGATATTTTTGTTAAAGACTATATATTTCCAATGATACGTGGTCATGCAATTTATGAGGGTGTTTATCTATTAGGAACCTCAATCGCCAGACCTCTGATAGCAAAGGATCAAATTAAGGTTGCAAAAAAATTCAAAGCATATGCAGTATCTCATGGTGCTACTGGAAAAGGAAACGACCAAATAAGATTTGAGCTTGGTTATCATTATTTTGGTCCGAAAATAAAAATTATTACACCATGGAGAATATGGAATTTAAAATCTCGATCGGATTTAATTAATTATGCGAAGAAACACAATATTCCTATCCCAAAAGACAAAAAAGGTGCATCTCCTTTTTCAGTAGATGATAATTTATTTCATACATCAACTGAAGGTAAGTTGCTAGAAAATCCAAAAAATTCCGCACCAGAATTTATTTTTCAAAGAACTGTTTCTCCAGAAAAAGCTCCTAACAAAGCTACTCATGTAACAATAAATTTTAAAAATGGTGACCCCATTGGTCTTAATGGAAAAAAATTTGGACCAGCAAAATTATTATTAAAACTTAATCAATTGGCGGGAAAAAACGGAATAGGAAGAGTTGATCTTGTTGAAAATAGATTTTTGGGCATCAAGTCTAGAGGAGTTTATGAAACTCCAGGAGGTACATTGTTAATCCATGCACATAGAGCGATTGAGTCAGTTACGCTTGATAAAGAAACAATGCACAAAAAAGATGCAATAATGTCAAGGTACGCAGAATTGATTTATAATGGATATTGGTTTTCAAAAGAAAGGTTTAAACTTCAAAAAATTGTGGATTTGAAAAAAAATAAAATAAATGGATCTGTTAAACTTAAACTTTATAAAGGCAATATTACAATTCAATCAAGAATGACAAAAAGCAATGCTTACTCAATGAAAAAAGTTTCGTTTGAGGAAAATAAATCATTTATTAAATCAAATGTTGAGAAATTTATAAATTTTCATAAAAAAAAGTTAAGAAACTAGCTAATTATTTGGTGACAAATTGGGGATTGTTTATTTTTGAAAAAAACTTAATTTAAATTTATGGAATCGTTTAAAAATTGGATGAAAGATACAGCAAACATTTTGTTCGATGATAGCAAAAATGATCTTAGATCATTACCTAAAACTGTAAGATTGCAAATTTTATTGGTGTTAAGTTTTATTTGGACTACTGTTTTTAGTTTGTACGTATTCTCATATACAACTTTTGTATTTGGGTGGACTGGACTTTTTTTAGCTCACATTGGATTAATATTTGCGGTATATTTGACATTTAAACATTTTCATAGAGCTGAGGAAAATTCTGCCAGCGTTTTTAAAACAAAAAATTTTGACCCCTTTAAAATAATGGTGCTCGTTTTTGTAATTGTTTTTATATTTGTGTTTTCAAAAGGAATTGAAGTGTTGACAAGTCCAAATCCATATTCTTATTCAATTCCGTATGATGGTTCCTCAAAATCAGTATTTGAAAAATGGTTACCATTTAGTAAAGATAAATAATGGAAAAGATAGCTAAAAACCTACAACTTCTTTTAATGTGTATCATTCTAGTAAGCACTGTAATTGCAGTTGGAATAGAGATTTATAAAATGTTTGAAAATCGATCAGTAACCTTAGCTGATTTGCTGCTAATGTTTCTTTACTTAGAAGTGCTAGCGATGGTAAGAGTTTTTTGGAACCAGCAATCTATAAGCATTACATTACCACTACTTATAGCTATTACAGCATTAGCACGATTTATTATTTTACAGGGAAAAGAAATGGATCCAAGTGCATTAGTATATGAAGCGGTAGCAATAGTTTTAATTGCAGGTGCTATTGTAATCTTGAGATTAAGACATAGCGATAAATTAGGTCTAAAGAAAAAAAAATCGAAATAATTAAAAATGAATTTTGAAGCTTCAAGGGCTAAGGCCTTAGACAAACTAAATCATTTTGTGGAAAACAACCTCTCAGAGTATTCAAAACTTAGAAACTTTGATTACGGACCTGACAACAGATCTAATATTTCTTGTTTATCTCCATATATTACTCACGGAATTATCAATGAAAAAGAAGTTATTAAAAAATCTCTTAATAAATTTTCATTCGCAAAAAATGAAAAATTTATTCAAGAAGTATTGTGGCGTACATATTGGAAAGGTTGGTTAGAATTAAGACCCAGTGTTTGGACAGATTTTTTAATTGAACTAAAAAAGATTAAAGAAGATTTTCAAAACAATCAAACTTATAAAAACGCGATTGAGGGAAAAACAAATGTTGAGTGCTTTAACTATTGGGTCAACGAACTCAAAGAAAATAATTATTTGCATAATCATACTAGAATGTGGTTTGCCAGTATTTGGATTTTTACGTTAAATTTGCCATGGCAATTGGGAGCGGAATTTTTTATGCAACATCTTTATGATGGAGACGCTGCATCAAACACTCTTGGATGGAGATGGGTTGCGGGTGTTCAAACACAGGGAAAACATTATTTAGCAAGTGAGTGGAATATAAAAAAATTTACTAATAATAGATTTAGTAATATTAAATTAAATGAAAACGCTCCACCCAAAATTTCTGAAAAGAAATACTCAATTTTAAAACAGGATTTTACTAATCCTGAAAATATTGATCAAAATAATTTGATAATATTCGAGAATAACCTCTGTTTTGAAACAAGTGATTTTCAAAATAATAAATTTAAAAAATTTTATATAATTTCGAATAAAAATGAAAATAGATGCATCAAACTTAGTGAAAAAGTTCTAAAATTTAAGTCTTCACTTATTCAAGACCAGGAACAAAGATTTAAAAATCAATCTATTGATTGTGAAGTTATAGATATTAGCGAAATTAAAAAGATAGAAAAAGCAGTCGGGTTGTATCCAACTGTTGGAGAAAATTTAGATTATTTGAATTCAAATACTTTTAAAATCAATTTCCTTTATAGAGAACTTGATCAAAACTCTTGGCAATATTGTAATAAAGGTTTCTTTAACTTTAAAAATTATATTCCAAAAATTATTTCAACACTTAACTAAAACCATCTAAACATGCCAATAATCCCGGCTGTTGCATAAAAGAATTGTAAAAATAATATTCCTCTATGACCACCTCGATAAGCCCAAATTCCAATTAGAATTGCAGATATAAGTAGTAAACAAAAACCAAAAAACTCTATACCAATGTTCATAGCTACAAATAATGAGTACATTATTGCAGTGATAACACCTGCCCACTCAAAAATTTTATTATTCATAAAAGTTTTTTAAAGTTATTATAAAGAATCTTAGAATAATTATTCATATCTGTCATATTATCTTTAGCAGATTGATCAAATTTTTCTAACGCTCCATTTCCTAAATGATCTTCAAGGGCTTTTTTATATTCTGGTACACATCCCCACTCTTTTACAGTCGTGTCTTTTATCTCAATGTGGAATTGGATACCGTAAGCATGATCTTGATATTTAAAAATTTGATATTTAGTAATTGGAGATGACGCTAATAAAGTGACATCATAATTATTTTCTATTTCTTGGACCTCGTAAGAATGCCATTGTAAACTTTTAATTTGGTCAGGAAATTTTGAGAATAAATTGTCTTTATTTTTTTCTTGGGTGAAATTGATATCCATCATTCCAATCTCTGCTGGCCTTGATTTAACAATTTTACCTCCAACAACTTCACCTAATAACTGACAACCTAAACAAAAACCTAAATATGGTTTTTTTAAATCAATAACAAATTCTTTAATTCTTTTTTTTTCCTCAACTAACCAAGGAAATTCTTTTTCCATATAAGTATCCATCGGACCTCCCATACAAAACATTCCATCGAATTCATTCAAGTTTGTTGGAATTTTTTGACCCTCATCTAATTCAATTGTAGTAAGATTGAATCCATCAGCCATCATTAAATCCTTTATATAACCTGGATCTTCAATTTTAATGTGTTGTAAAATAATTATGTTCAATCTAAAAGTTTTTCTTAAAATTTATTATCTTGCTAGTTTTATAAAAATATCACCCATACCTGCATCTAAATTTTCTAAAGGTGTATTATTTCTCAACTCACAATATCTACCCGTCACTTGATGACTTTTAACAAAGTCTATCTCATCTTTCGCACAATTTTTTCCATTGTGCAATAAACCTATTACTATTCGATCATTAAGACTATGCACTTCTGATTTATTGATTTTTTCACCATTGCAAAAATAATCTTTATTTACTCTATTAGGAAAATCTTTTTTAGAACAAGGATTTTTTATTGTTAAAACATAGAATTCTTTAAAACCATCCTCAAATTCATGTTTCATCTTTTGGGCTTCAGAATACTTCATAAGATCACACGAACATGGAACACAGCACCTATAATAGTCTCCACAAATTTTTTTGCTTGTTTCACTTTCTTTTATAAATAAGAATTCTGAGTCACTATTTGGGTCAATTAAAGATCCAGAAACTGCACAATATAATTTATTAAATTCAATAAAGTCTTTGTAAGTTATTTTTTTATCTATGATGTATTTAAAAAATTTTGGTCCTGCAGCATTTCTATTTTTATCTGGGAATATTCTAGACCAATCAGTAATAAGCTCTTTGTGATAATTTTTTTCTCCAGCAAACGACTTAACCTGAAATGATATTAAAAATACAATTAAAAATATATTGAATATTTTTTTCATTTCTGCCTTACAATAATTGTTTGGTTAAGTTTCTTTATATCAATCATTTCTTTACTTCCATTTGTCCATCTAATTTCTACTTTAAAATTTTTTTCTTTTTTTCTAATTCCATAATGTGCCACAGGTTCCATTTGGCATAAGTAACCGGATCCTGCATCAATTGTTTTTGAATGTTTTCTTTGATTAGTTATTAAGGTAACAGTGGCTCCTCTTGCTGGCGCACCATATTTATTTAATGGTTTAATCCTTAAGTATTTACTTCCTTTATCAACTTTTGCTTTATACAAAGTTAATGTTTGTGCTTTAATTTCACCACGAGAAACTAATAATTCTAAAATTCCATCATTATCTATATCCGCGACTGCAGCCCCGGTTCCATATCCATTAGCTTCAAGTCCTACGTTAAAATTTATCTGCTCAAATTTTCCATTATCTTTAATACGAAATAACTTATTTGGTTCTGCTATATTGTTCATGAAAACTTCATCAAAACCATCATTATCAAAATCTGCAGAAATAATTGTTCTTATTCTAGAGGGTTCATCAAAATTTTTATTTCCAATGTCTTTAAATTCATTATTTTCCAAGACCCAAGCTCTGTGATATCCAAGCCAATTACCACTTAAAATATCCAATCTACCCCGGTAATATATGTCTGATAAAGCTGTACCCCGACCATTTTGGATTGCGTCATCTAATCTATAATCAAATGCAACTTCATCAAATTTTCCATTATTATTTTTAAAAAGATAATTTGCTCCTCTCTCATTAGCCGCAAAGATATCCGCTCTTTCTGTCAAGATATGCCCAGATACAACTGCTCTTCCACCAGTAATATTATCCAGATTTAAATTCTCAGCTTTATCTTTGATAAGTTCATTTTCAATCTCATAAAACCTTGTTGGTCCTCCGTAGTTTGCAACATAAATACCATATTCACCATCTCCCTTTCTATCTACACAAACAACAGATCTTCCTGCTGTTAAATTTAAATTTTCTTTATTTTTTTCTAATTCAAATAAATCAAAATAATTATTATCTTTTATATCCAATAATCTGTCTGAATATTTTTTAACTCCACTATAAGTATCGGTATTTAAAAAATAGATTTCTTCAAAGCCATCTTTATCAATATCACATGCAGCAACTCCAATGGTTTTCTTTGAAATATCTGAAAAAATTTTTTGTTGGTTTATATTCTTTAATTTTCCATCCTGAAAAGATAACGCTAAATTAGGAAAACCAAAACCTGTAACTAAAAACTCATTATTTCCATCCATATTTAAATCTGTCACTGAAATACCATAGCTCAGTCTTTTTTCATTATTCTCAATAATTTTTGATAGATCCTCAAAAAATTCTGCACGAACATTATTTGTAAGAATTACGAATAAAAATAAAATTAAATATTTATTAAAATTTTTTATTTTTTTGATGAACATTTTTTTGAACAATACTTAACTTTTTCCCAATTAAGTCTCCATTTTTTTCTCCATTTAAATGGCCTTTGACATATTGGACAAACCTTAATTGGTAAATTTTCTTTTTTCACTAAATTGTATTTGCTTTAATGAATTTATCTGCAGCTGACAAAATCAATTTTTTTCTATCGGTTTTCATCTTATCGAAAATTCTCACCATCATTGATAGCCTTGGATTTTTTAGAAAAAACTTTCTATTTCGATCTATAAATCTCCAATAAAGACCATCCATTATATTGCACCAATCACCCCTTTTAAAATCCATCATCTTCATAAAATAACTTGATCCACAAATGTATGGTTTAGTTGCAAATATTCCACCATCACTAAACAATCCCATTCCATAAACATTTGGAACCATCACCCAATCTGAGGAGTCTACAAACATTTCCATAAACCACTTGTAAACAATAATGGGTTTGATCTCACAAAGGTTCATTATGTTTGATAAAATCATGAGTCTTTCAATATGGTGAGACCATCCATGATTTAATGCATTCTTTATTGCATAATCCAATGGTGGTAATCCAGTGGTGCCGTCATACCAGGATTTTTTCATCTTACGATTTTGTTTAAAAAAATTTCCTGTCTCCATTTCAGTAGAAAAACTTTGATAAATTCCTCTCATAAATTCTCTCCAACCAATTATTTGACGAACGTATCCCTCTAAAGAATTTAGTCTTATTTTTTTACTTTTATGAAAATCTAAAATTTTTTTAATTATAAATTCTGGAGTGATAAATCCTAAATTTACATAAGGGCTTAGTGCACTATGAAATAAAATATTATCTTTTTGATCAACTGCATCCTCGTAATCACCAAATAAATTTGATTTTTCTTTAATAAAAAAATTTAAAAGCTTTAAAACATCATTGTGTTCTGTAGCAAACCAGAAATTTTTGGTACTGCCAGGATGATCCCTAAATAGCTTTTCAACAATAGGTTTTAGCTTTTTAGTATGAGAAGTTTCATTTATTTTTGGAAATTTTGGGATTGAAATATTTTTTGGTAATTTGTTTCTATTATCCTCATCAAAACTCCACTTACCCCCTGTAGGATTCCCATCAGCGCCCATTAATATTCCAGATTTTTTTCTGACATCTTTGTAGAAAGTTGCCATAAATGGTTTTTTGGATTTAGATAAATATTTTTTAAAATCCTCTCTTGAATTTAAAAACATTGGCGTCTGAATAATATTCCATTTTATTTTTTCTTTATTAACAAATTGATTTATTTTTTTTTCAAAAAACTTATCCTCAACTTCAAAACTGGATATTTCCTTAATCTTTTTTGTGCTAATTAATTTTTTAAGCTTTTTAAAATAACTTTCCTTAAATTCTTTATCCTCTATTTTTGAATATTCTATTTTAAATTTATCTTTTTTAAGTACATCTGCGTGAGATCGCATTGATGATAAAAATAGAAGAATTTTTTGTTTATGATGTTTTTCATAAGTACAAAGCTCGTAATCTTCAGCCATGAAAAAAAGGTGGTCTTTTTTGAAGCGGTCTAGGTATTTTGATGGAAATAATTGATTGCCCAGTATAAAAAATAACTTCATAATTAAATATAACTAATTAAATTTTTTATGTCAGAAAAATATCTTATTTTTGGTGCGACAGGTTCAATCGGATCAAGCTTGGCTGAACAATTAGTAAAATCTGGAAATAGTGTACATTTAGTAGGTAGAGATGAAAACGAGGTCAAAAATATTTCAGAGAGATTAGGGTGTACTTTTACTATCGCAGATGTTTTGGAAGAGGGATTTATAGAAAAAGTTCAAAATGATATTTCTGATATAAAAGGTATTGCTTATTGTGTTGGTTCAATTGACTTAAAACCTGTGAGAATGGTAACAGAGCAAGATTTTGTAAAATGTATGAAATTAAATCTTTATTCTGCAGTTGAAGTTATTAAGGGTTATCAAGCGAGTTTGAAAAAAAATAAGGGCTCAATAGTTTTATTTTCAACTGTTGCTGCTCAAAGAGGATTTACCAATCACGCAATTATTGCATCAACAAAAGCAGCTGTTGAGGGTTTAACAGTTTCACTTGCAGCTGAATTTGCTCCAAACATAAGAGTGAATTGTATTGCGCCAAGCTTAACCAATTCAAAAATTGCTGAGCCCATGTTAAAGAATAAAGCCCTTGCAGATGGTATTGCAAAGGCCCATCCTTTAAAAAGATTGGGAGAGGGAAAAGACTCTGCCTCTTTAGCTAGATTTTTAATAACTGAAGATAGCTCTTGGATAACAGGTCAAATTATTGCAGTAGATGGTGGAAGATCTAAACTTTCATAAGGTGAAAAAACTTTTTTTTGTAATCATATTCTTTATATTTTTTTCAACTAATTTATTTGCTCAAAATTTAAAATTTGAAAAATTAGTTGTTCTTAACGACCCATGGGGTTCGTCTTTTTTAAATAATAAAGAACTAATTATTACTGAAAAAGGTGGAAAAATTAAGATCATAGATATACTCCAAAAAAAAGCTGTTGAAGTTGATCATAACCTAAATTTTCTAGAACACGGACAGGGTGGTCTATTAGATATCTTATATAAAAATAATTTTATTTATGTTTCATATTCTGAAAACAGAGGTAATGGGAAAACAAGCACCTCTATTGCTAAAGCTATTTTTGATAAAAAAAAATTAAATTTTAAAAATATTTTTCAAGCTGAACCTCCTATTGATTCTGGTTATCATTTTGGTTCAAGGTTAGCGATCAAAGATAATCACTTATTTGCCTCTGCCGGTGAAAGAGGTAAAGGCATGATTGCCCAAGACCCCTCAAAACATCCTGGGAGTATTATAAGAATTAAACTTGATGGAAGTATTCCAAATGACAATCCTAAATTTGTAGATAAACCAGATTGGCTACCTGAAATTTATCAAATTGGTATCAGAAATCCTCAAGGTCTAACTTTATCATCATACGATGGTAAAATTTATATGAGTAACCATGGTGCCAAAGGTGGTGATTGGTTTGGTGAAGTAAAAAAAGGTGAAAATTATGGTTGGAAAATATTAGGCTGGGGAGGAAAAAATTATTCTGGCTTTCCTATTGGTCCAAAATGGAAACCTGGCTTTACAAAAGCAATCCAGTATTGGGTGCCTTCAATTGCAACAAGTGCAATTACAATTTATGAAGGAAACGAGTTTAATGAATGGAATGGTCATGCTTTAATTACATCATTAAAAGATCAATCCTTAAGAAAACTAATCTTCAATGATTTGTCCAACATAAAAGAAGATGTAATTTTTAAAGGTGAGATCGGACGAATTAGAGATATCCAGGTTCATCCAAAAAATGGAAAAGTTTACTTTTTGGCGAGTGATAATCTTTGGCTGATGGAGAAGGCTAAATAGATCTTAGTGATTATTGATTTCTTATGAGAGGATAAACCTTTGGATTTAAATATTTAATATTAGTTAATAATATTAACACCAATGTTACTAAACCAATGGATAAACCAAGATAAATCAAAACTTTAAGATCGAACTTCCAAAATAACTCAAATATATTTTCAATAATAAATTTTGAACCAACCACAGCAAACAAAACTGCAATCATTATTACAGATATAAAAATAATCATAAATTCAATCAGCGAGGAAAAAACAATCTCTTTTCTTGAAAAACCCAAAATTTTAAAAACCAAATTTTGGTATTCTCTTACTTTTCCTTGCACCATTATTGCACTTGATATTACAATTAAACCAATGACGATAGTGACTGTTGAAATGACAATAACTGCTATGAAAACTTTATTTAAAACATTAGTTACTTTGTTTAAATAATCAGCAATTTTAATCATTGATAAACTAGGGAAAATTTCAAGCATTTTTGTTTCATCAAATTTATTTAAATTATAGAACTTTGTGGTTGCTAAATATTCGTGAGGAATATTTTTTGCAAAGTCAGGGTTAAAAAGCATTGCAAAATTTATATTTAGATCTCTATAATCAACTTGTCTAAAGTTGACTATTTCACCATCAATTTCTCTACCATAGATATTTAAAGTAAATATATCCCCTAATTTAATATTAAAATCTTTTGCAACCTTAGCGTCTAATGATATCTGAAGTTGATTTGGTTTAGACAAATCCCACCACTTACCATCAATAATTAAATTGTCCTCAGGAACTTCTTTTGTCCAAGATGATCTCCGTTCACTGCCAATAACCCAGTAACTATCATTATCAGGTGTAATATATGTGTTTGGATTTATACCATTAATTTTTACTATTCCTGAGGAAACCATTGGCACAATTTCAATATTTGCACCAGGATCCATTGATAAAATTCTTTGTTCAAACTTTTCACGCTCTCCATTTTGAATGCCCACAAAAAAATAATCAGGAGCGATGTCAGGTATTGATTTTGCTATCTCTCTTTTAAAATTAGTTCCAACTAATGCCAAAGTCAAAAGTAATGTAACACCAAGGCCTAAAGACATAATTGTAATAGGTGTAATACTTTTTGATTGTGTAATATTTTTAATAGATACTTTCAAAGGAGTACTTGAATTAAATTTAAACTTTTTTAGAGAAAATATGATTAACTTTGAAAGTAAAAAAAAGATAATCAAACAAATAAAAAATGCCCCAAAATACCCAAGACTATAAACAAAATTTTCTGATCTATAAGTAAATATTAAAATCAAAATCGATAACATTATAATACTCATGCCAATTAATTTTTTTGAATAATAAAATTGTAAGTTTTGGAATACATTTCTAAATAGACTTGA
>CACJYH010000016.1 GCA_902597695.1 uncultured Pelagibacteraceae bacterium
AATGATGTTTTCAGATTTTGTCTCCTCGGAGATTAATTTTGCAACACATCTAGTACCATTTCCACACGCACCAGACTCTCCTCCATCAGAATTAAAAAATTTTAAATTTGCATCACTTGATTTGCTAGATTCAATAAATATTAATTGATCACAGCCAATAAAATTTCTATCACAAATTTTTATGATTTGATCTTTAGTCAAATTGGTAATCTTTTGTCTATTATCAATTATTACAAAATCATTACCTAATCCATCCATTTTAAAAGCCCTAATATCCATATATAGTTATTTAACTTATTTATTGACTTTTTGAACCTCTATTATATTTTGAGGCAGTTTCCGCAAAAACGTTAAATTTGCGGTGTCTTTGGAAACAAAGAGATCGACACTAGTCAGCGAGGGTTCGCCCACTAGTGCGATTACTGCTGTGTGAAATAAATATGTTTGAAAATTTAACAAATAAATTTGAGGAAGTTTTTTCCTCCCTGAAAAAAGCCCCTTCGCTTGATGAGAGCCAAGTTGATGAAGGCCTTAGAGCTATTAGACAAGCCTTACTAGAGGCTGATGTATCACTTGAGGTCGCAAAAGATTTTATTGAAAAAGTTAAACCTAAAGCTTTAGGGCAAGAAATTATCAGATCTACATCTCCTGGTGATATGGTTGTAAAAATCGTTTATGACGAATTAGTTAATTTATTAGGTGAAAAAAACATTGATGTAAATTTAAACGCCGTTCCTCCCGTACCAATGATGTTAGTTGGTCTACAAGGTTCAGGTAAAACTACCACTACTGCAAAACTTGCAAGATATTTAGAAAATACAAAGAAAAAGAAGGTAATGATGGTCAGCTTAGATATTTATAGACCAGCTGCACAAGAACAATTGAAATCTTTAGGTGAGCAAAATGATATCTTAACTTTACCAATTATAGAGGGTCAACAACCAGCGGATATTTGTCAGAGAGCAATAAGCGCTGCAAATTTAAATGGTGCCGATATTATCTTATTTGATACAGCTGGCAGAACACAAATAGATCTTCAAATGATGAGTGAAATAAAGCAGATTGAAAATATAATCAATCCCGCTGAAACTTTTTTAGTTGCAGATTCTTTAACAGGTCAAGTAGCAGCGTCAGTTGCAAAAGAATTTAAAAATACTGTAGGTTTATCAGGAATAATTTTAACAAGAGCTGATGGTGATGCCAGAGGTGGGGCCGCGGTAAGTATGAAATTTGTATCAGAGGTTCCAATTAAGTTTTTAGGGGTAGGAGAAAAAATTGAAAATTTTGAGGTGTTTCACCCTGATAGGATTGCTAACCGAATTCTTGGAATGGGAGATATTGTATCTCTAGTTGAAAAAGCAGCACAAGATTTAGGTGAAGAAAATATTAAAAAGACAGAAGAGAATTTAAAAAAGGGACAATTTTCAATGCAAGATTATTTAACTCAGCTAAGACAGATGAAAAAAATGGGTGGAATAGAGGGAATTATGTCTTTTATGCCAGGTATTTCTAAAGTTAAATCACAAATGGATGCTGCTGGTATTGACGAGAGTGTTATCACAAAGAACGAGGCTATAATCTTATCGATGACAAAAAAAGAAAGAGAGAACCCAAAAATAATTGATGGTTCTAGAAAAAAAAGAATTGCTAATGGTTCTGGAACTGATCCAGCCACTATCAATAAATTGTTAAAACAATTTAAAATGATGTCTGAAATGATGAGAAAGATGTCTAAAGGAAATCTGAAAGGTATGTCTGACAAAGGAATACCACCAGAATTATTTAATCAACTAAAATAAAAAAGGAGAATAAATGTTAAAACTTAGATTATCAAGAGGTGGAACAAAGAAAAGACCAGTTTACAAAGTTGTTGTAGCTGATAGTCGTTTTGCAAGAGATGGACGTTTCATAGAAAAAGTTGGTTTTTTTAATCCTCTATTACCTAAAGAAAAAAAAGAGAGAATAGGATTAGAGGCTGAAAGAATTAAATATTGGTTAGGCCAAGGTGCACAACCGACTATAAGAGTAGCAAGAATCTTAGGTGAAAATGAGTTAATGCCAATGCCTGCTAATAGTAATAATCCTCAAAAAGCTATTCCAAAAAAAGATAGAAAAAAAGAAGGGTCTGATGATGCTAAAAAGGAAGAAGCAGCAAAAGCAGACGCAGCACCGACAGATGGAGCAAAAAAAGAAGAAGCTCCAAAAGCAGAAGCTAAAAAAGAGGAAGCTCCAAAAGCAGACGCTCCAAAAGCAGAAGCTAAAAAGGAAGAAGCTCCAAAAGCAGACGCTCCAAAAGACGAAAAAAAGTAATTTAAGGTTTACTTATGTTAAAGACACAAGTGTTAACACTTTATCCAGAAATTTTTCCTGGTCCTTTAAACAAAGGATTATATGGAAAAGCAATGGCTAAAAAGATATGGAGTCTTAATATAGTAAACATAAGAGATGCAGCAACAGATAAACACAAAACTGTCGATGATACTCCATATGGTGGTGGATCAGGTATGCTGTTAAAACCAGACATACTAGCAAAATCAATTGATAAAAATATCCAGAAGGGGGAAAGAATTTTTTATCTTTCGCCAAAAGGTAAAAAATTTGATCAAAGACTTGCACAAGATTTATCAAAAGAAAAATCATTCAGTTTAATTTGTGGACATTTCGAAGGTGTCGATGAAAGAGTACTATCCACAAGAAATATTGAGGAAATAAGTATAGGAGATTATGTGCTCTCTGGAGGGGAAACAGCTGCTCTAGTAGTTCTTGATAGTGTGTTAAGACTTTTGCCTGGAGTTTTAGGTAATGATGAATCATCTTTGGAGGAAACTTTTGGAAATGGTCTTTTAGAGTATCCTCAATATACAAAACCTCAAATTTGGGAGGAAAAATCAGTACCAGATGTCTTATTATCAGGAGATCATAGCAAAATTAAAGACTGGCGTTTATCTCAATCTGAGGCTATAACACGCGTCCGAAGACCAGATTTGTGGCAAAAATATAAGAAGGATTAAATTGTTAAATATTGAAATGAAAACGATTGAAGAAATAAATCAACATAATGTAAAAAAAATTCTTTCGGAAAAAAAGATTCCAGAATTCTTTCCAGGTGATGTTGTAAAAGTTGGTGTAAGAATTACAGAGGGAAAAAAAGAGAGAATTCAGTATTTTGAAGGTGTATGTATTGCGAAAAAAAGCAGAGATTTAAATTCTTCTTTTACAGTTAGAAAGATTTCTTTTGGTGAAGGTGTTGAGAGAACATTCCCACTATTTGGTACAGTAATTGACTCAATTAAAGTTATTCGTTCAGGAAAAGTTAGAAGAGCTAAACTATATTACTTAAGAGATAGAACTGGTAAATCAGCTAGAATTGCCGAAAATATAAGAAAGAAGATTGGTATTGATATAGATGTAAAACCAGAAATAGTAACTGAGGAAAATTTAGCTCCTGTTTCAACAGAAGCATCTGATAATAAAGAAGATGTAACTAAGGCAGAGGCTAAGAAAGAAGAAACTCCTAAGGAAGAGCCAAAAAAAGAAGAAACAGCCAAAGTTGAAACAAAACCTAAAACTGAAGAAAAACTTGAAACTTCTCCAGAAAAAAAATAATTTTTTTTTCAATGCCTAATACTCTTTACGACAAAATTTGGAAAGAACACTTAGTTGATCAGCAAGATGATGGAACAGCTTTATTATTTGTTGATAGGCATCTCGTTCATGAAGTGACCAGTCCACAAGCATTTGAAGGTTTACGAAATTCTAAAAGAAAAGTAAGACACCCAAAGCTTACATTGGCCGTTGCAGATCACAACGTCCCAACTACTGATAGAACCAATGGTATTTCAGATAAAGAATCTAAAATTCAAGTTGATACATTAGAAAAGAATTGTAAGGAATTTGATATCCAACTCTTTGGAATGGAGGATAAGCGTCAAGGCATAGTTCATATAATTGGTCCTGAACAAGGATTTACTCAACCTGGAACAGTTATAGTTTGTGGAGATAGTCATACAGCTACACATGGAGCGTTTGGTGCTTTAGCATTTGGTATAGGCACCTCAGAGGTTGAACACGTACTAGCAACACAAACTTTAGTGCAAAAAAAAGCAAAAAATTTCAGAATTAATGTTAATGGAAAACTTCCGTTAGGTGTTACTTCAAAAGATGTAATTTTACAAATAATTGGAAAAATAGGAACAGCAGGTGGAACAGGATGTGTTATTGAGTA
This sequence comes from uncultured Pelagibacteraceae bacterium, assembly GCA_902597695.1. The sequence continues at coordinate 4,226 of CACJYH010000016.1, forward strand.
TGCTGGTGATTTAATCAGATCATTGAGTGTTGAGCAAAGAATGACTATATGCAACATGACTATAGAGGGTGGAGCAAGAGCAGGTTTGATTGCACCAGATGAAAAAATTTTCAAGTATTTGGATGGAAAACCTATGTCACCCAAAGGTGAAAAATGGGATAAAGCTTTAGCGTACTGGAGAAGTTTAAATTCTGATGATGGTGCAAATTTTGATAAAGAAATAAGTCTTCAAGCTAATGAAATTTCACCGATGATTACCTGGGGAACTTCACCTCAAGATGTCATTACTATTGAGGATAAAGTACCAAACCCAGACAATGAAAAAGATGAGGATAGAAAAAATTCTATTGAAAGAGCTCTAAAATATATGGGTTTAAAACCTGATATGGCCGCTAAAGATATTAAGATAGATAAGGTTTTTATAGGTAGTTGCACAAATGGAAGAATTGAGGATTTACGAGAGGCAGCAAAGATTTTAAAAGATAAAAAAATTGCCTCTCATGTTCATGCAATGGTTGTTCCAGGATCTGGTCTAGTGAAAGAACAAGCAGAGCAAGAAGGTTTACATAAAATATTTGAAGAGTCTGGTTTTGAATGGAGAGAACCAGGATGTTCTATGTGTTTAGCAATGAATGCCGATAAATTAAAACCAGAGCAAAGATGTGCATCTACATCAAACAGAAACTTTGAGGGAAGACAAGGTAGAGGTGGAAGAACACACCTTGTGAGCCCAGGAATGGCAGCTGCAGCAGCAATTTCTGGAAATTTGGATGATGTAAGAAAGTATCAAAATTAATGCAAAAATTTTCTACATTAAAAAGTATTCCAGCATATTTACCAATAGTAAATATCGATACTGATATGATTATCCCAAAGCAGTTTTTAAAAACAATTAAAAGAACTGGACTTGGAAAAAATTTGTTTTTTGAAATGAGGTATGATGATAATGGAAATAAAATAGGGGATTTTATATTAAATAAAGATCCATTTACAAATTCAAAAATACTGATAGCAGGAAAAAACTTTGGTTGTGGATCCTCAAGAGAACACGCTCCTTGGGCATTATTAGATTTTGGTATTACATGTGTAATTAGCTCCAGTTTTGCTGATATTTTTTATAGCAATTGTTTTAAAAATGGAATTTTACCAATTATTGTTGATGAAGAAAAAATAAAAGAGTTGTCTGAATATGCTAATAGAAAAGAAGAAATTTCAGTAGACCTTAAAGAAGAAAAAATAGTTTATGGTAATAATGAAGTTAAATTTAAAATAGACTCCTTTAAAAAGAAATGTCTTCTCGAAGGTTTAGATGATATTGCGCTATCTTTAAATAAGTCTGATAAGATAAAAAGTTTCGAGCAAAAATTAAAAAGCTCTAAGCCATGGATTATAAGTGATTAAGGTAAAAAAGAGAAAGATACTATTACTTCCTGGAGATGGTATTGGTCCCGAAGTTATTGGTGAAGTAAAAAAAATTATCAGTTGGTTCAATGATAAAAAGTCTCTAGATTTTGAGATGGATGAAGATTTAGCGGGAGGATGCTCTTACGATAAGCATGGTACACCGATTACAGATGAGGTTTTTTATAAAGCATTAGAAAGTGCAGTTGTTATGTTAGGTGCTGTAGGAGGACCTAAGTGGGATAATGTTGAGTTTTCCAAAAAACCTGAGAGAGCACTTTTAAAACTAAGAAAAGAATTAAAACTATTTGCTAATTTGAGACCAGCGATATGTTTTAAACAATTAGTTGATGCCTCAACATTAAAACCTGAAATTGTCTCAGGTTTAGATATTATGATTGTAAGAGAGTTAACTGGAGGAATATATTTTGGTGAGCCTAGAGGAATTAAACCAATAGAAAATGGGGAAAGAAAAGGGATTAATACCCACACTTACACAAGCAATGAGATTGTAAGAGTTGCTAGAGTTGCCTTTGATTTAGCAAAAAAAAGATCAAACAAAGTAACTTCTTGCGAAAAATCAAATGTTATGGAGGCAGGCCAACTTTGGAAAGAAGAGGTTCAGACATTACACGATAAAGAATTTAAGGATGTTGAACTAAGTCATATGCTTGCAGACAATTGTGCTATGCAGTTGTTGAGAAATCCAAAGCAATTTGATGTAATTGTAACAGATAATTTGTTTGGGGATATGTTATCTGACCAAGCCTCAATGTTAACTGGATCACTAGGTCTTTTACCTTCTGCATCTTTGGGTGCAAAAAATAAAGATGGAGAAATGAGGGCTATGTATGAACCTATTCATGGTTCGGCTCCAGATATAGCTGGTAAAAGTATTGCTAATCCAATAGCTACAATTTTAAGCTTTGCTATGGCTTTGAGATATTCATTAGATTTAGATAAAGAAGCAGAAGCTCTGGAAAAAGCTGTACAGGATGTATTAAATGATGGTTTAAGAACTAAAGACATTTTATCAAAAGGCACAAAAGAGGTGACTACATCACAAATGGGTGATGCGATCATTTCAAAATTGCAATAATTAATTAATTATTTTAGAATCAAATTATGCCAACTTATACTGCACCTGTTGAAGATATGATGTTTCTCTTTGAAAAACTAAGAAACAACAAAGAGTATAATGAATTGGAAAAATATAAAGAAGTTACCCCAGATTTAGTCAAAGATATTTTACAAGAAGCAGCAAAAATAAATCAAAATTTAATTTTACCATTAGCTAAAGTTGGGGATGAAAATCCTGCAATTTTAGAAAATGGAGTTGTTAGAACACCTCCGGGTTACAAAGAGGCTTATAAAAAATATATTGAGGATGGTTGGACATCTTTATCATGTGATCCAAAATATGGGGGTCAAGGTATGCCAAAAACAGTGAGTGCATTTTTTGATGAAATGCTATCGTCTGCTAGCCTTTCTTTTAAACTCTATAGTGAACTTAGTATTGGTGCTTATAATTGTATTAATCATCATGCTAGTGATGAAATCAAAAATAAATATTTACCAAAAATTGTAGAAGGTAAGTGGAGTGGAACAATGTGCTTAACTGAGCCAGTATGTGGTACTGATTTAGGGCTACTAAAAACAAAGGCTAAAAAACAATCTGATGGAACATTTAAATTAACTGGACAGAAAATTTTTATTACCTCTGGTGATCACGATTTAACTGAAAATATTATTCATTTGGTTTTAGCAAGAGTGGACGACTCTCCAGCTGGTACTAAAGGTATCAGTTTGTTTTTAGTTCCAAAGTTTATTGTAAAAGAAGATGGGAATGTTGGTCCAAGAAATGGAATATCAACTGGTTCTATCGAAACAAAAATGGGAATTAAAGGATCAGCAACTTGTGTTCTTAATTTTGATGAAGCAACTGGCTACATGATTGGTGACAAGGAAAAAGGTTTGAGTGCAATGTTTACGATGATGAATCTTGAGAGGATCGTTGTTGGGATACAGGGTTTGGGTATATCAGAGATTGCTTATCAAAATTCACTTTCATACGCAAAAGAGAGAAAGCAAGGTAAGTCGAATAATTCAAAATCTAAAAATGGTGCTGATTTTATAATTGAGCATGCAGATATTAGAAGATCGTTGTTAAATATGAAATCTATTATTGAGGGCGAGAGAGCTTTATGTTTTTGGTTATCTCAACAAACTGAGGTAAGCCTATATCATCCAGATAAAAAAGTTCGGCAGGAGGCATCTGATTATGTCTCATTAATGACTCCAGTAGTTAAATCCTTGTTTACAGATTTAGCAATGGAAATCACTAGTGATGCAATGCAAATTTATGGTGGATATGGTTATACCAAAGATCAAGGAATAGAGCAGTTGTATCGAGATAATAGAATCACACCAATTTACGAGGGTACGAATTCTGTACAAGCTGCTGATTTAGTTTTTAGAAAATTATCAAATAAGAACGGGAATGTAATTTATAAATTTTTAGATCAGGTTAAAAATGAATGTAATTCTAACAACGAAAAAATAAGACCATTCATCTCAGATTTTAATAATTATTTAGATGTATTAAAAAAATTTAGTGATTGGATGATTGAGAAATCTAAAACAGATAAAGATGATGTAAGTGCTGCTGCTAACGATTATCTAAAAACTCTCGGATTTGTTTCGATTGCCTACGCATGGATAAAAGTACTAGAGGTAAGCTTTAAAGATTATAATGAAAATAAAAATTTTTATCATGACAAAATCGATACTGCTAGGTTTTATTTTGATAAAGTTCTACCAAGAGCTGAACAACATTACAAATCAGCAATTTCTGGAAGCTCCAATATTATGAATTTTAAATTCAATTAAATGAGTCATTACGATACTAATTTAGATAAGAATAGTGCAAATTATGTTCCTTTAACTCCTTTGACTTTTTTGAAAAGAGCAAAAGAGATTTATCCTGATTATGAAGCAATTATCTATGAAGATCGTAAATACACCTGGGCTGATGTTTACAAACGTACTATTAAATTTGCAAGCGCCCTTAATAAAATTGGAATTAAAAAAGGAGATACTGTCTCATTTTTAGCTTTCAACACACCTGAAATTTTTGAGGGACATTACTCTGTTCCTATGTCTGGTGCAGTATTAAATACAATTAACATAAGATTAGATGCTAAAACTATTGCTTATATTTTAGAACATAGTGATGCTAAAGTTCTTGTTGTTGATAGACAATTACACATAGAAGTTAAAAAAGCGTTAAGCACTTTAAAAAAAAAAATCACAATTATTGATATAGTTGATAAGTTTGCAGACCAATCAAAGTGTGAAAAAATTGGTGATCTAGAATACGAAAGTTTTTTAAGTACTGGTGATGAAAATTTTGATTGGAAAATGCCAGAGGACGAGTGGCAAGCAATATCATTGAGCTATACATCCGGAACTACTGGAAACCCTAAAGGCGTTGTTTACCATCATCGGGGATCATATTTAATGTCCACAGGTAGTGCAGTTGCCTGGAACATGCCAAACAGACTTAATTTTTTAACTATCGTCCCAATGTTTCATTGCAATGGATGGGGCTATCCTTGGACTATACCCATGTTAAATGGAAGAACAATTTGTTTGAGAAATATAGATGTAAAAAAAATATTTGAATTAATAGATAAACATAATGTTACTCACTTTGGTGGAGCGCCTATTGTACTAAATATGATAACTGGTGCAGCAGAGACTGATAGAAAAAAATTAAAGCAAAAAGTATACGTCCTTACTGCAGGAGCCCCACCGCCTAGTATAATTTTCAAAAAAATGAAAGAACTTGGTTTTGAAGTTATGCATGTTTATGGATTAACTGAAACTTATGGGCATGTAACTCAATGTGCGTGGAATGATGCTTGGAATGACTTTGATGAGGAAAAGCAGAACGAAATTAAAGCAAGACAAGGAGTTAGATACCCAAATACAGAAGGAATTGCTGTGATGGATCCAGAAACAATGACTGAAGTTCCGAAAGATGGAAAGACGATTGGTGAAATTATGATTAAAGGAAATGTAGTCATGAAGGGTTATTTTAAGGATAAGGATGCTACAAATAAAGCGATGGCTGGTGGTTGGTTTCATTCTGGTGACTTAGCTGTCATGCATCCAGATGGATATGTAAAAATCCAGGATAGGTCTAAAGATATAATAATTTCTGGAGGTGAAAACATATCCTCTATAGAAATAGAAAATACTCTTGCAAAACATCCTTCAGTATCTATTGCAGCCGTTGTAGCTAAACCAGATGAAAAATGGGGAGAGGTACCTTGCGCATTTATTGAGATGGTAAAGGATAAACCAACAACTGAGAAAGAATTAATTGGTTTTTGTAAAGAAACCCTCGCAGGTTTCAAGGTGCCAAAACAAGTTGTTTTTTGTGAACTACCTAAAACATCGACAGGAAAAATTCAAAAATTTGAATTGAGAAAAAAATTTTAGGTAATTGATTGATATTTGAAATAAAAAATAAAACTATTCATGCATCTGATGCAGGGCAAGGCATAGATCCGAAAAAACAAACAATAGTATTTCTTCATGGAAGTGGCCTTTCACACATAGTTTGGTCATTAACTGAACAATTTTTTTCGAATAAGAATTTTAATGTATTGTCTATCGATCTTCCTGGTCATGGAAATTCAGATGGTCCATGCTTAGATACCATAGAAAAAATTGCTGATTGGTTAGAAAGTGTATTTAAAAAATTACAATTAAAAAATTTGATTTTAGTTGGTCATTCTCAAGGATGTTTAGAAATACTTGAATATGCTTTCAAATATAAAAGCAGGTTAAATAAATTAGTTTTTGTTGGAGGCTCTAATAGAATGCCAGTTCATCCTGATTTAATAGAACTTGCAAAAAATGGTGACTCTGATGCTGTAAAATTAATGATGAAATGGGGTTATGAAGGCTCAAAAAAATTTATTGGTGGGAATCCGGTAGAAAAAATAATTCAGTCTCCGAGGGATATTAGTGAAGTTTTAGCAGTCGATTTAAATGCGTGTAATAATTACTCAAATGGGTTAGAGGCAACAAAAGTTTTAGATCTTCCCACATTACTTATTTTTGGAGAGTTAGATAAAATGATCAATTTAGATGCAGGGAAAAAATTTTCAAATTTAGTAAAAAACTCATCTACTCATGTAATTAAAGGTTGTGGCCATATGATAATGATTGAAAAAGCGTTTGAAATGAGAGAAAAGATTTTAGAATTTTTAATTAAATGAAAAGTTATCCGATAGCAAAATCAAGAAGAGTTAGAAGTACACCCTATACTTCTAGAATAGAGAATCAAGGTGTTACCGCTTATACTGTTTATAATCATATGCTTTTACCAGCAGCTTTCGGTTCCTTGGAAGAGTCTTGTGATCATTTAAAAAAGAATGTTCAGATATGGGATGTAGCTGCAGAAAGACAGGTTGAAATTTCAGGCAAAGATTCTGCAAAACTTGTACAACTTATGACTTGTAGAGATTTATCTAAATCCAAAGTAGGAAGATGTTATTATTGCCCTTTGATCGATGAAAATGGAAATTTGGTAAATGATCCTGTTATTTTAAAATTAGCTGAAGATAGATGGTGGATTTCAATTGCTGACTCTGATGTAATTTTTTTTGCAAAAGGTCTTGCTTCAGGAAATAAACTTGATGTTAAAATTTTTGAACCAATTGTAGATATCTTAGCAGTTCAAGGTCCTAAATCTTTTGATTTAATGGAAAAAGTTTTTGGTGAAAAAATAAAAGAGTTAAAATTTTTTGGATTTGATTATTTCACTTTTAATGGGGCAAAACATTTAATAGCTAGATCTGGTTGGTCAAAACAAGGTGGTTTTGAAATTTATGTTGAAAATACCGACTCAGGTTTGAAATTATACGATCAACTTTTTGAAATCGGTAAAGAATTCAATGTTAGACCCGGATGTCCAAATTTAATCGAAAGGATTGAGAGTGGTTTACTTTCTTATGGGAATGATTTTGATAACAATGATAATCCATTTCAATGTGGTTTTGATAAATATGTCGATTTAGAGACCGATATAAACTTTTTAGGTAAAGATAAACTTAAAAAAATCAAAGAAAAAGGAATTGATAGAAAGCTAATGGGTGTTCAGATAGATTTAACCAAGATTCTTTTAACTAGTTCTTTAGACATCAAGAATAATGAAGGTAATATAATTGGAGACCTAAGATCCGCTTGTTACTCGCCACATTTTAAAAAAGTTATTGGTATTGCAATGATAAAAGAACCATATTGCAAAGCATCTTCGTCTGGAACAATAGAAATTGATGGAAATTCTTTAGCTCTTAAAGTTTGCGATTTACCTTTCATCTAGTATAAAACTTAGATCATGAATATTGCAATTGTAGGAGCAACAGGAAATGTTGGAAGGAAAACATTGGAAATTTTGGAGAGAAAAGAATTTTCTATAGATAATTTATATTTAGTTGCGTCCTCAAAAAGTGTTGGAAAAAAAATTGGTTTTAGAGGTAAGGAAATGGATGTCCTCGATTTAGAAAATTTTGATTTCTCAAAAGTTAATATTGCTTTTTTTGCAGCTGGTGGAAA
>CACJYH010000017.1 GCA_902597695.1 uncultured Pelagibacteraceae bacterium
ATAAAAAAAAAATTACTTTAAATCCAAAAGTTATTATTTCATCGCATAGTCATTTTTATAATGAACTATTTAAGTTGTGGTCTTTCCAAAGAAAGTTAGAAAAAAAATCAAAGATCATTATATTTCAACATGGTGGAAATCATTCTAAATATAATCCTGTTTTTGATTATGAAAAAAATATATCAAACGAGTTTTATGATTGGAAAAATAGTACAAAAAAATTGTGTGGTATGACTAAATATTTGAATCATAATATTAAAAGAAAAAAAAATAAAAAAATATTATTTGTTGGATTTGAATATAGAAAATATCCATGTAGATTTTATCCAGGTCCATTACATCATGAAGAAATGAATTCAATTGATCATTTAGCTTATATTGTGAATGGTTTAAATAAAAATCATAAAGCTAATTTTTTCTTTTCCCCACATAGAACTATTTTACCATCTCATAAGGAAACTATTTTAAAACATCTGGATAAAAGAAATATTTTGGAGAATTTGTCATTAAAAAAAAATATTAAAAATTTTTCTTTGATAATTTGTTCGTCACCTATGACAACTTTTTTTGACTCAATTTTGTCCGGTCCAACATTATTATTAATGGATAAAGAGTTATGGATAACGGAAGAAAAAATTAATACAAAATATAATATTTTAAAGAAAAATAAAATTTTATTTTATAATGTTGAAGATTTATTAAAACATCTACACAACATATATCCAGAAAATATATATAGTTGGTGGTATTCAAAAAATGTCCAGTATGCTATTAATACCTTCTTGAAAGAATTTAATTATCCAGAAAATCAGATTACCTATCAAAAAGAAATTATTAAAGAATTGACTGGTTAAAAAAAAATTAAAGTGTTTTTTTAATATTTTTGGATAATTCCTCGATAACATTTTTACTTTCAATACAATAATCATCTTTTTTATAATCTTCTATTCTTTCTATTGTACCATTTATTTCATTTAGAATTTTTTTTTCGAAAGAGTCAAAATTATCTACAGTAAATCTATTTAGAATTGGAAAATTTTTATAAGAAGAGTTTTTTAAATTCGGGTTTATAAAATAACATCTTTTTCCATGTCCAATCATTTCAAAACCTAATGTGGAAATCCATGTACATAAAGATTTTGCCTTAAATGCATAATGGTAAGTGTTAAACTTAAATCTATGTTCAGAGCCATCAATTATTTTAACATTTGAATTATTTATTGCTTTTCTTATATTTACATTTTCCATAGCATCTTTGTGTTGTGGTCTAATTTTTATTCCAATTTTTAAATTTGGGTTTCTTAATGAAAATTTAGAGAGCCAAATAAATTTTAAATACCAATCATCCCAGAAAGTATCATAAACATCGTTAAAGTTTGCCATTCTACTCTCTAAATCTAGTAAATCGTATGAGGTAAGTTCGTCTAAATGTTTTGTCGAATTAAAATAATCTTGATACATTGACACAGAACCAATAGGAATAACCTCTTTAATTTGAGAGTCTTGATTTAATATTATTTCTGAAGTCTTTTTCCCAATAGACAAAAAGTAATCACAATCAACAAACATTCCAAACGATGAATAAATTCCCATAACTCTTTGAGTAAGAAAAGTATATTTTCCACCAAAATTTTTAAATAAGAAGTTTTTTAAGCTGCTGGATCTATAATATCGCTCTTGCAGTAAAAACTTAGCTTTATGATTTTTAAATATAGATGAATATTTATAATAAATCTTAAAAATATGTAAATTTAAACCAAAAAGATTATTTTTTGATTTAAAAGATAAATACAAGATTTTAAGTGGCAGGTATACAAAATAATCATAATAAAATTTTAGGTTTACATTGAAGCTTAAATTTTTATACCTATTAAAAAAAAGGAAATTATTTTTTTTGTCAAATTGTTTTAAAGTTGTAATAAACAAGATTTGAGGAAAATATTTTTCAAATTCTTTAAAAGCCTTTATACTATTTTCATGATCTAAATCATCAACTATTAGTTCATATATTTTTTTTGTTTCATTATTTCCATTAGAAAAAATAACTATGTATATAAAAAAAAATATGAATTTGAAAAAATCTTTAATTGCATTTGTGTAAAAAAAGTTCGAATTGTATCTTCCTAAATTATTATTAAAATTATATTGCAAGTAATGTTTGCATTCTTGTTGTAAAATATTTTTTGGTATATTTATTTTTTCTGATATTAATTTGAGATTAATTTCAATATATTTACTTGATAAAAATTGTTTTGTATAATTTATTAATAATTGACTATTTTTTTTGGCATCAAATTTCTTATTTAATTTAAAATTATTAAGTATCATTTATCTAATTTATAAAAGTTGAATTTGGATTTTTTTCCCAATTGTATTTTTTTTGGGGTTTAATCCATGAGGGGCCATAAATTTGAAAAAAATATTCTTTATAGTTAGAAGGAATATTTATCATTAATCCTTTAAAATAATATTTTTTAACATTAATAAATAATTCTGCTGAAGTTTTAAATCCCGCTTGTTTATAAAAGATTTTATTCTTTATAAGAAATTTTTTTAATTTAATAAAAAAGTTTCTAGAAAATCTAAATTTATTTATAATTCGATTATGTCTGCCTTTATAAGATCCAGATACTGATAATACATAAATTAATCTCATTAGAACGTTTGAGTGTGCATAATGTCTCTGAAATGCATACCTTTTATCATGAGTTAATTCGTAAATATTAAGATCAACGTCCCGCCCGCCTAATCTTCTAAAAGTAATAATGTTATCGTTATCAAAAAATTTTTTTTTTATTTGAAATTTCTTATCTTTAAAGCATTTCAAAATTAAATTTTTTTTTAAATTTTTTTTCCATATTCCTAAATCTATATCATTGTCCCAAGGTATTAATTTTTTATCTCTCATAATGCCTAAAAGAGTGCCGTGACAAACCCAATATCTTATTTTTAATTTATTCAAAATTAATATAGAATCTGTGAAGTTTTTATCTGTTTTTAGAAATTGCTTAGGCATTTAAAATAGTTTATACCAAACTAATTCTTAATTTATATTTTTTATTAATCTGTGTCTAGCTACATGAAAGAAAGTTTAAAAAAATTCTATTTAAACAAAAAAGTTTTAATAACTGGTCATACAGGTTTCAAGGGCGCCTGGTTGACTGCTGTTTTGCTGAGAAATAAGGCTAAAATAATTGGAATATCAAAAGATATTCCTACAAATCCTAGTTTATATAAAATTTTAAAATTAGAAAAAAAAATCAAAGATCATAGATTTGATTTATCTAGTTATGAGAAATTTAAAAAAGTTTTAATTTCTGAAAAACCAGATATTATTTTTCATTTAGCAGCCCAAGCGATTGTGAGTAAATCTTACAAAGATCCTAAAAAAACATGGAACTCAAACTTGATATCTTCTCTTAATTTATTGGAAATTTTAAGAAAATTAAAAAAAAATTGTATCGTTGTGCTAATAACTAGTGATAAGTGCTACTTTAATGTTGAAAAAAAAACAGGATACAAAGAGAGTGAAAGACTTGGTGGAAATGACCATTATAGCGCTTCAAAAGCATGTACAGAAATCTTATTTAATTCATATTTTAAATCAAATTTACATAAGAATTCAAAGCTCAGAATTGCTACAGCGCGAGCAGGAAATGTTATTGGTGGTGGAGACTGGGCAAATGACAGACTTATACCAGATTGTGTAAGTAAGTGGTCAAAAAATAAAGTTATTAAAATAAGAAATCCTAATTCAACAAGGCCATGGCAACACGTTTTAGAAGCAATTTATGGTTACTTATTTTTAGCAATAAAATTAAAAAATAATAAAAAAATTAATGGTTTATCTTTTAACTTCGGTCCAAGTGAGACAAGATCAAAACCGGTTAAAAATATTCTAAATGAATTTAAAAAATATTGGAAAAAAATTAAATGGAAATATGAAAAAACTTTTTCTTTTACAGAAACAAACTCTTTGAGACTTAATAGTGAGTTATCTAAAAAATTACTGAATTGGGAATGTAAGTTGACTTTTTCTGAGATGATTAGCTTAGTTAGTAATTGGTATTTAGTATATTACAAGAAAAAAAATAATGATTTATTTCAATTTACTAGTGATCAAATTGAAAAATTTGAAAAAAAATTCTTTAACAAATAAAATACTAATTTATCTTAAATTAATTTAATTTTTTGGCCCAATCATAAAATTTTTTGAAACCTTCGTTAATATCAATAAATTTTTTTTTATGTATAAATTTTAGTATAGACTTATCTGAATATATTCCATGTTGATCTCCAGGGGTATTTTTTTTAATTACAATTTTACTTTTTTTAATATGTATTTTTTGTAAAATTTCCAACATCTCAGTCACTTTAGTTTTTTTTCCAGTTCCTAAATTAATTATTTTATTTTGCATTTTTTTATTTTTTAAAGCTTCTATCCAAATTTCTACAACATCATCAATATAAATTAGATCTCGGAATCTATTTAAACTTCCTTTTACTATAATCTTATTTTTTTTAAGAAGACTAGCTAAGTAAATAGAAACCATTCCTTGTTTTTCATTTAATAAATCTTGCCCTGGTCCATAAACATTAAAAATTCTAAATATGGTAAAATTAAAATTATTCGAATTCTTTATAATATAATCTTCTGACAATTTTTTATGTAAACCATAATAAGAAAGGGGTTCACAAATAGCGTTTGTATTTGCCTTACTTACTGTATTTCCATAAACTGACATTGAACTCGCATAAAAAAAACTTTTGATAAAATTTTTTCTTGCGAAATCTATTAGATTATATGTAGTTATAAAATTTCTATTTAGATCATTTATTGGATCCTCAAAACTTTTTTCTCCCGATGATTGCCCTGCCAAATGAAAAATGTAATCTATATTTTTGGGTAGTATAGATAATTTTTTTTTGTTTGAGAGATCAATATTAAAGAATTTCATTCCTTTACCAACGTTTTTTTTTAAACCTGAGGAAAAATCATCACAACCAATAACAGTATAATTTCTTTTGAGGAGTTGAGAACAAATTTTGCTTCCAATAAACCCAGCAGCACCAGTAACTAAAATTTTTTTTTTAATCAATTTATTTATGAATTTTATTATTTTTTAACAAACTTTTCTTTGTCTAATCTAAAAAAATATCTTTTTTTTAAAAATTGAGAATTTAAAATTATATTTTTTTTCAACTTTTTTTATTTTTATTGAATGTTTTACTTTAATTATAATTATTAACATTTATAAAATAAAAATAAAAACATTTAATTAATAATAGAATATATTTTAATGAAAGTCGTTATACTTGCTGGTGGTTATGGAACTAGATTATCAGAATATACAAAATTGATACCTAAACCGATGGTCAAAATTGGTGGAAAACCTATTATTTTAAGAATTATAAATTTATACAAAAAATATGGCTTTAAGGAGTTTTATATAGCTCTTGGCTATAAAGGAAATGTTATTAGAAATTTTTTTAAAAAAAAAATAAAAGGTGTAGAAATAAATCTTATTGAAACTGGAAAAAATACCATGACGGGAGGAAGGCTGAAAAGACTTAAAAAATTTCTGGGTAATGAAACATTTCTTATGACTTATGGTGATGGTGTTAGCGATATAAATCTCAAAAAATTGGTAAATTTTCATAAAAAAAATAAGTCTGTGATGACTCTAACCGCAGTTAGACCTCCAGCAAGATTTGGATCAATTAAAATCAAAGGAGATTATATCCATTATTTTAAAGAGAAATCTTCAGTTGATGAAGGATGGATAAACGGAGGATTTTTTGTGATTGAGCCAAAAATATTTAAATATATTAAAAATGATAATACTTACTTAGAGAGAGAACCTTTTGAAAAACTAGCTAAAAGAAAAAGTATTAAGGCTTTTAAACACGTGGGTTTTTGGCAATGTATGGATACTAAAAGAGATAAAGTTTTACTAGATAAAATTATAAAAAAAAAAAAATTTAAAATTTAATTTGAAAAAAAGAATTCTTATAGTGGGAGGTACTGGATTTTTAGGGAAATGTTTGCAAAAAAAATGTTTATCAAAAAATTTTGAAGTGACAATTTTATCTTCGTCAAAAAAAAAAGTAAAAAAAAAAAATGGACAAATTTTTTGTGATATATCAAAAAAAAAAGAATTATCAAAAAAACTTAATAACAAAACTTTTGATTTTGTTGTTAATCTAGCTGGGTATATAGACCACTCAAAAAAAATTAAAACTTTTAAGACTCATTACATTGGATGTAAAAATCTTGCAGATCATTTTAAGAATAAAAAATTGGAAAAATTTATTCAAATTGGTAGTAGTGTTGAGTATGGAAAAATTAAAGCACCTCAAACTGAGGATAAAAAGATAGGCTTTAGTTATTTAAAGTCTTACTATGGTAAGGCTAAATTTAAATCAACTCAATATCTATTGAAACTAAATAGTCAAAAATTTTTCCCATGCACTATATTGAGATTTTTTTTGGTTTATGGTCCTGGTCAATCAGAAAAAAGGCTTATTCCCTTTGTTGTCAAAAACTCTTTGATGAACAATAATTTCATAAGTTCCTCGGGTAATCAATTAAGAGATTTTCTATATATTGACGATGCTATTGATGCAATTATGAAGTGTTTAAAAAACAAGGAGTCTAATGGTCATATAATTAATATTTGCTCAGGATCACCAGTAAAAATAAAATTTATTATTAATAAGATTTGTAAAAAAATAAAAAAAGGAAAACCTATTTTTGGTAAAATTGCTTTAAGACCTGATGAACCTTTAAAACTTTATTCAAATTACCAAAAAGCAAAAAAATTGCTAGGTTGGAGACCAAAAATAAAATTAGAAGCAGGTATAAATAAAACTATAAAGTTTTATGAAAAAAGAATTTAGACTATTTATAATAATGAATATTCAACATAATGAAAAATATTAATTATGATTAAAAAGATATTTGTACATATCAATGCTTACCTAATCGGTATTGTTAAGTTACTATTTAAAGAGAAAAATATTGTAGAAATAATAATTAAAGATCCAAAAAAAACAGAGTCCTCATCTTCGCAGAGAGCTTTTTATCAAAGACTTTTTAATTTTTATAAAAATATGAAGAAAAATGAAATTAATAATCCCGAGATTATTGAGCCTTCAACTTTGTGGAAAAATCATATCAATAAAGATTATAAATTTTTAATCGATTCTTTTAGAGAAAATAATCAAGAAAATTTTTCTTTTTTTTTAAATAATTTTGGAAATTGGCATAATTATCTTGGAATTGAACACAACACACTTATCAAAAGATATTCTAAAAATTTTATTTTAAAAAGTTATCTTAAAAATGAAATCTTTTTGAAACATTATAAGATTTGGAAAGATTTTGGATATGAGAGAGCAGATTTAAGAGAAATATCTACACCTGAATTTGGCAATCAACTAGGTGCATATATGGATGGAAATTTTGTTACTATTGGAAGTTTTTTTAATCAGATAATTTCAAAGATTTTATACGAGCATATCAAATATAAAAGCAGACCAGTAATTTGTGATCTGGGAGGTGGATATGGTAAGTTGGGTAATTTTTTAATTAAAAATTTTAAAAAATCATGTTTTATTGATTTTGATATACCAGAAGTTCTTGTGTTAGCTGCATATTACTTAATGAGCGCTTTTCCAGATAAAAAAACATTATTATTTGGAGAAAAGGAATTCAAAAAAAAAGATATTGAAATCTTTGATTTAATTTTTATGCCTTCGGTTGAAATAACAAAAATGGAGGAAAACTCTGTTGATTTATTTGTAAATAAAAATAGCTTAGGTGAAATGAGAAGCGATACAGCGAAATTTTATATTGAAAAAATTAATCATTGCTCAAAAATCTTCTTTCATATGAATCATAATAGAATTAGAAATACTTTTGATAATAATAATAAAAGTCTAATTTCATCGGAATATCCTGTAAATATGAAAAAATTTGATCTTGTTTTCGATTATCCAGACTTAAGTCACTTTATTTACACAGGACGATATGATGTTAATAACGATATATTCATGAAATTATTTAAGATTAAGCAAAAAATCAATTAGACCTAATCGTTAAGACTTTTAGATGTCTTATTCCTTGAATTCTCTTTATCATAAAAATACTTTTCATATTGATACCCACAATCTTTAGTTAGATAGGTGTAATACAATGTCCTTCTATTATGATTTGAAATATTTTTTCCTGATTTATGTGGACAAATGTTACTGAATATAACTATATCACCTTTTTTTAAAATAATTTTCTCAAAATTACATTTCTTTACTGAGATAGGGTTTAATTCTGGAGTCCCATTTTTTTTTGTAAAGTCTAACAAAAATTTAAAATTATTTTTTTCGAAGCGATTAGAGATTTCTATTGTACCGTTTTCCTCTGTGCAATCGTCAAGGGCAACTAGAACGTTAATAAAGAAATTGCCATACTCATACCAACCTTTCCTAGTTTTGTTATTTTCATCTTTAAATTCAAATATACCATCAAAGTGTGGAAAAAACCCCTGCCCCCCTGGAGGTTTTGCGTTGAACTTGTCTTTAAATATGAAAAATTCTTTGTTAAAAATATCTAAAAGTTTTGACAAAATTAAACTGTTTAAATTTTTTAGATATTTACCTTTGTCATATAGTTTTTCAATTCTTCTTAATTTATTATATGAATCGTAATAAAAATTTGCATTTTTAACTTCGCTAATTTCATTTATTAAATTATCTACAAATTTTTCGGAGAAAACATTTTTTTGTATGATATAACCTTTTTGATTAAAGGTTTGTTGAAGTTTACTTGTCATTTTTTTCAAATCTATAATTAAATGTTTTTATAAATTTATCACTTAAATTTTCAGGAGTATTTTCTTTTGCTAATAATTTAAAGTTATGATCTAACATAAATTTAAGAACTTTTTCTTTTTGAACTTTAAAATTTTCATTTACTTCAATTAACACACTTCTTATTTTTTTGTTATTAAACATTTTGTCTCCACCTTCCAGTATTAAATGTTCTAAACCATCAACATCAATTTTAACATAATTTGGAATATCAAGATATCCTTTGTCGACCATAGTATCTATTGTAGTTCCAAAAATTTTGTACTTTTGTTTTGCTAAAAAATTTTTTCCCTCAAAATTAAATTTTTCACCAAAAGTATTCAACGAGGACCCCTCAATAAAATTGGGTTCGTTCATATCTAAAAATACGTTTTTTTTATTAGTCAAAGCTATTTGGTTAATAAATATTTTGTCAGAAAAGTTATTTATGCTTATATTCCTAGTTAATACTCTTAAATTGCTTGATGATGGTTCAAAAGCGATCACCTTAATATTTCCTCTGTGTTTTTGTGCAGAATAAATTGAAAATAATCCAATATTTGCACCTATATCCCAAAAAATAATTTCTTTATTTTTATTTTTTTCAAAATTATTAATCCACCGAATGGTATCTGGTTCTTTAGATAAAAGAGTTCTAACTCTCCAGTCAACTAAATTGTTAGGAGTAAAAAATATAAGTTGGTTTTGATCTTTTAAATTAATTTTTTTATATGATTTTTCTTGTAAAAAAAAAATTAACCAGCCTGTAAAATTTCTTTTAAAGAAGAAAAAAAAAACCCTATTTAATGAAAATATAAGTATAAATAAAAAATATGAAAAAAGTCTAAGCATCTAAAATATTAAGAATTAAAAATATTTCTATGTTATATAGAGAATATTTGTTAATTAATATCAATTTTTTATATGAACAAAAAAAAAATCACTTTATTAGACTGTACCTTAAGAGACGGTGGTTATTACAATAATTGGAAATTTGATAAAAATTTGATTGAAGATTATTTAAAAGTGATATCTGATTATGTTGACTATATTGAAATAGGGTTTAGATTTTTGGATAAAGACTCCTCACTTGGTGAAACAGCATATACTAGATCTAGTTTTCTTAAATCAATAAAAAAACCTAAAAATATTAAATTGGGAGTAATGATAAATGCAAGTGATTTAATTTTTTATGGCAATAAAAATATTCCAAAAGTTATAAAAAAAATTTTTCCACAAAAGGATCCCAAAATAGAATTTGTTAGAATAGCTTGCCACTCATTCGAAGTAGAAAAAATTTTACCGGCAATCTTAATACTAAAAAAAAATTATGAAGTCATAGTTAATATAATGCAAATATCCGAAATAAGTGAAAAAATAATTAAGAAGATATGCAGATTATTAAAGAATAAAATAAGTTGTCTATATATTGCTGACAGTCTTGGATCTCTTACATCAAAGCAAGTGATTGATAAAAATAAAAAAATTAGAAAATACTGGCCTGGTGACCTTGGTATGCATGCTCACGATAATATGAAGAATGCACTAGATAATACTTTGACAGCAGTGAATCACGGGTTTAATTGGGCAGATGGTACAATATTGGGAATGGGCAGGGGAGCAGGAAATGCAAAAATTGAGGATTTAATAAAAAGAATAAAAAAAAGTAAAACAACAAACATAGATAGATTAATTATTAATCACTTTGTAGGATTAAAAAAAAAATACAAATGGGGATTTAACAAATTTTACAACTTTGCTGGAAAATATAAAATCCATCCAACATACATTCAAACAATACTTAACGATAAAAGATATAAGAAATTTGATTACAAAAAAATTATTTATAACTTAAAAGAGATCAATGCTTCAAGATATAACCCAAATGAATTGATGTATTCTTTATTTGATAAATATACAAAAAAAAATGTTAATACTTTAAATGATATTGAATTATTTAATAAAAAAAAAGGTTTAATATTAGGATCTAATCCTATTAACTTACAAAATAGAAAAATAATAGAAGATAAAATTAAAAAAGAAAATTATTTTGTCTTGGCTTTAAATACCACCAAGCATATCAATGAGAAATTAATTAATTATAGAGTCTCTAGTCATCCATTAAGACTTATTTCTGAGATTGAAAATTTTAAAAAAACTCAGTCTAAAATTATTTTGCCCACTGGTATATTACCAGAAAATATATTGTGTAAGCTAAATCAAAAAAAAATTTATTTCTATAATTTGATATTAAAACCAAATTTAATAAAGATTAGTAAAAATTTTTGTATTTTACCAAGCGCTATTTCGATTGCATTTGCTATAGCAGTCTTAATTAAATTTAGATTTAATTACATAGAGTTATGTGGGTTTGATTTAAGAAAAAGTTCAGCCGATAATACATTTGATATTTTAAAAGATATTAACAAAAAAAAAAATAAAATTGATTTTAAATATCTTAAAAATTTAAATATACTTTGATGTTAGATTATCTAATTGTAATACCTGCAAGAATAAGATCATCTAGATTTCCAGCAAAACCATTAGCAAAAATTAATGGTAAAGAATTAATTTTACATGTTTTAGAAAAATGTAACGAAATCTCTGATAAAAAAAAGATAATTGTAGCGACTGACTCAGTCAAAATTGTCAATTTTGTAAATAGAAATAATTATAACTCCATATTAACCTCAACAAAATGTCTAACTGGGACGGATAGAGTCTCTGAAGTATCAAATAAAATTAACGCAAAAATTTATGTAAATGTACAGGGAGATGAGCCCCTAATAAACCCCAAAGATATAAAAAAAATCATATTAGCTAAAAAAAAATTTAAGACTCATGTTATATGTGGTGTCACAAAAATTAGTAAAAATGAAAATCCAAAATCTACTTCAATACCGAAAGTAGTTTTTAATAAAAATTTAGATATGATTTATATGTCCAGATCAATTATTCCCGGAAATAAAATTAAAAGAAAACCAAAAAAATTACATTATTGGAAACAAGTTTGTATTTATGCTTTTACAAAACGAGATCTTAAAATTTTCGGAAAAAACAAAAAAAAAAGTTATTTAGAAAAAACTGAAGATATAGAAATT
>CACJYH010000018.1 GCA_902597695.1 uncultured Pelagibacteraceae bacterium
TAGATGAAAATTTTGCTTTTTGACCTGTTGTTGGGTCAACTACCATCATTGTAATTCCATCAGCAACTTTAAAGGGTCGAGCGTCAGATTTTTTAATAGCTGATTCGATAAATTCCTTAAAAATTGGTAACGCTGTTTTTGAACCAGTTTCAAATTTTCCTAGGGGTTGAGGATTATCCATACCCACATAAACTCCAATAACATAATTTGAGGTGAACCCAATAAACCATGCATCGGTATTTTTATTAGTTGTTCCTGTTTTGCCCGCAAGATTCAAATTTAAATCTCTAAGTTTTTTTCCTGTTCCTCTTTTCACAACACCCTCTAGCAAAGAAGTAATTTGGTAGGCTGTCTGAGGAGAAAATACTTGTTTGAAATTATTTCCTACATCAGGAAAATCTTTACCAGTATATGAAAGTTTATCACAATTTAAGCATGATCTATTTTCATTATTTAAAATTGTGTTTCCCTCACTATCCTGAACTCGATCAATCAAAATTGGTGAAACTAATTTTCCTCCATTTACAAAAGCTGAATACGCGGATGTGAGTTTTAACAAAGTTGTTTCAGCAGAACCCAAAGAAATAGATAAAAGCTCATCAGGATTTTCGTAAATGCCAAGATTTCTAGATAACTTAGCAACTTTATCTACACCTAAATTCTGTGCAATTCTTACTGTCATTAAATTTCGTGACTTTTCCAAACCAATTCTCAAAGTTGATGGCCCATAGAATTTTTTTCCATAATTTTCTGGCTTCCACATCTTTAAATCAGTTCCTTGATCTAAAACTAACGGTGCATCTAAAACTAATGAAGAAGGGGTGTAATTATTTTCAAGAGCTAAAGCGTATACGAATGGTTTAAATGCTGAACCGGGTTGCCGCAAAGCTTGTGAAGCCCTATTAAACTCACTATTCTTAAAACTAAATCCACCGCTAAGAGCAACGACTCTACCCGTGAAAGGATCCATCACAACTATACCACCATTTATTTTTGGTAATTGTTTTAGGCTAAACTTTTTATCTCTTATATTCTTAACATAAATTATGTCTCCCTTTCTAAAAAGATCATCTAATTCTTTTTTAGTCCAAGAAATATTATTGTAATCTATAATTCCTTTGATTTTATCTTTTGTTTCTATTTCTAAAGAAAATTTAGAAATCTTTGTTATTATTGCAATTTTCCAATCAATTGAATTCTCTAGATCATATTTATCTAAACCATCAGACCAATTTTTAGAATATGATTTATTTAATAATGGACCACGCCAACCTTTACGTTGATCGTATTTGATTAATCCATTTCTTAAAGAGTTTGTTGCTATTTTTTGTAATTCTAGATTTATTGGTGTGTTAATATTAAAGCCTTGATTATAAACTTTTTCATATGATAAAATTTCGATGATATTTTTTCTTACATCTTCAATATAATATTGAGCATCTTCTAAATAAACTCTTTTTGTTTTTTTTAATTTAATATTTTTTTTCCTAAGATTTTGATAATTTTTCTCTGTTATAAAATTATTGTCTAATAAATTTTTTATAACTAAATCTCTTCTAAATTTTGCTAATTCAATATTTCTATATGGATTATATTTGCTTGGCGCCTTAGGCAATGCAGCTAATAAAGCAGCTTCTTCATAATTTAATTCTTTTATTGATTTATCAAAATACTCTAGACTTGCAGCAGCTACTCCATAAGCCCCACTGCCGAGGTAAATTTGATTTAAATATAACTCAAGTATTCTTTCTTTCGATAGTGCTCTTTCAATTCTAAATGCCAAAATGGCTTCTTTAATTTTCCTGTTCAAACTGACTTCATTAGTTAACAGAAAGTTTTTAGCTACTTGTTGAGTAATTGTTGAGGCACCTTCTAGTCTTTTAGATGTAAGAACATTTTTAATGTTATTTATGATTGCCCGTATGACTCCTTTAGCATCAACCCCTGGATGAGAAAAAAAATTTTTATCTTCAGCAGATAAGAAGGCATTAATAACATTTTGAGGAATTGAACCATAGGGAACAAAAATTCTTTTTTCTTTTGAAAAATCTGCAACTAAATCACCATTCCCAGAGTAAACCTTGCTTGAAACAGGAGGTTTGTAATTTTTTAAAAATTTGTAATCAGGTATATTGTTAGAAAAATTCCATAAAATAACTAATACAATTATTGATGAAATTAATGAAAAACTAATAAAACCAATAAATAAATTCTTTAAAATTTTGCTCATTTTGTTTCCATTATATAAGGGAATTTGTTAAAGATAAGGCATAAGAATACAAACAAAATTTTAATTATTTATGAATCAATCAAAAAATATGTTATGGAAAAAAATTTATATATCGATGCATCGCATCCAAATGAGATTAGAATTGTACTCAAATCAGGTGAAAAAATTGAAGATTATGAGTATGAGGGCATAAAGAATAATCTAATAAAAAATAATATTTATTTAGGAAAGGTAAGTCGGATAGAACCATCTTTGCAAGCTGCTTTCGTTGATTTCGGGAGGGAACGTCATGGCTTTTTATCTTTCAACGATATTCAATCTGATTATTATCAAATTCCACAAAGTGATTTAGAAAAAATAAAACAAGAAGAAGAAAGAGTCCGAGAGGAATTATCAAAAAAAGTTGAAGCAAAAGAGGAAGAAAATTTAGCTGAAGGCAAATTAGAAATTGAGGATCCATTAGAAAAAAAGGACACTGAAGATAAAGAAAATTCAGAAAATGAAAAAGAAAAAAAATATGAGAGTAAATTTAGATTCAAAAGATACAAAATTCAAGAGGTAATAAAACCCAATCAAGTGATTTTAGTTCAGGTGATAAAAGATGAGCGTGGTCAAAAAGGTGCTGCGCTAAGTACGTTTATTTCTATTGCAGGCAAATATATAGTTTTAATGCCTAACACACCTAAAGGTGGAGGAATTTCGAGAAAAATTTTTAACCCTGCAGATCGAAAAAAAATAAGAGGTATTTTAAATGAAATTGAAATCCCAAAAGGAATGGGACTTATAGTAAGAACCGCCGGAAGTAACAAAACTAAAAATGAAATTAATCATGATTTGGATACACTTATTAATAATTGGAATCAAATTAAGGAAAATGCCTTAAGCTCTATAGCGCCTTCGTTAATTCATCAAGAAAGTGAAATAATTAAAAGAACTTTAAGAGATATGTATGATGAAAATACAAAAAATATAATTGTTGAAGGTAACGAAGGTTATAAAAAAGCTCAAAATTTTATGAAGATGATGATGCCTTCACATGTAAAGAAGATAAAAAAATACAGAGGAAAAAAACCTTTATTTATTGAAGAAGGTATTGAACAGAAATTAAACCAAATATTTGAAAGTGAAATAAAATTGAACTCAGGTGGTTATTTGGTAATTAATCCTACTGAAGCCTTGGTTTCCATTGATATTAATTCTGGAAGTTCAATAAAACAAAAAAATGTTGAGAGCACTGCTTTAGATACAAATCTTGAAGCAGCAGATGAAATAGCGAGACAAATAAAAATTAGAGATTTGTCAGGACTTATCATAATTGATTTTATTGACATGCTTAGTTACGGTAATAGAAGATTAGTAGAAAGAAGACTAAAAGAAAAGTGTAGATCTGATCGAGCCAGAATTCAAATAGGAAGAATATCGAATTTTGGTCTTTTAGAAATGTCTCGTCAAAGATTAAGAGAAAGTGCAGTTAAATGGAATATAAAACTAACAGATGAGTCTTTTGCATTAAAAATTCTTAAATTAGTTGAATTAAAAGCAGTTTTAAATAAAGCTAAATTTGTAGATTTAAAGGTTTGTAAAAAAATTTCCGATTTTCTAAAAGAAAATTTTATTGAAGATCTTACTTACTTTGAAAAAAAGAATAAAATGAAGATTGATATAATATCTGATAATAGTTTAATAATTCCTGAATATATTATTGATATTAAAAATAAATCTAAGAAAACTATAGAACTGATTGAACATTTTGAAAAATTAAAAAATCTTGAAGAACAAAAAGTTAACAACGTTATTGAATTAAAAGATAAAAAGAAATTTAAAAAAAAAACTTTTAGAAAAAAAAAATTTTATAAGAAAGCTAGATAATTCCTGACTTCGGAGAAGATGGATTTCCGTATAATGTTTTTTTTATTCTACCAGACAAGTATGATTGACGACCAGCAATAACTGCATTCTTAAATGCTAAAGCCATTTGAAATGGTTTTTTTGCTTTTGCAATTGCAGTATTTACTAAAACCCCATCGCAACCTAATTCCATAGCTATAGCAGCATCTGAAGCTTGGCCTAATCCAGCATCAATAATTAATGGTAACTTTGTTTGCTTCCTAATTATCCTTATATTTATTTCATTGATAATGCCTAAGCCTGAACCTATTGGAGCAGCTAGAGGCATAATTGCACACGCGCCCGCGTTCTCCAATCTTTTTGCCATTAAAGGATCGTCATTACAATAGACCATCACTTTAAATCCCTCCTTAGTTAATACCTCAGTTGATTTAAGTGTTTCAATCATCTCTGGGAATAAGTTTTTTTTATCTCCTAAAACTTCTAGTTTAACTAATTTCCACCCACCTATTTCTCGTGCTAATCTTAGAGTTCTTAATGCTTCATTTGAATTAAAACAGCCAGCAGTGTTAGGAAGGTAAGTAATTTTTTTAGGATCAATATAATCCATTAATAATGGTTTTTTTTTATCAGTAATATTTACCCTTCTAACAGCAACCGTGACTATTTCGGCTCCAGATAAATTTATTGCTTTAGCACACTCCTGCATACTTTTGTACTTACCGGTTCCAACTATAAGTCTAGAACTAAAATTTTTCTTAGAAATAATAAGTTTATCTTTTTTCAATTTTAACCACCTCCAATAAAATGAACAATTTCTATTTTGTCATTATTTTTAAGGTTGATGTTTTTAATTTTTTTTTTATCCACTATTTCCTGATTTAATTCAATAGCTACTTTTGTTAATGGAATTTTGTTTTTTTGAACAATATTGAATAATGTTGAATTATTATTAATAGCTTTCAATTTTCCATTTAATTTTATTTTTATTTTTTTTTTCATCGTATATAAATGCTGAATGAATAATAAAATAATTATTATTAATGGTCCAAATATTAATCTATTAGGTGAAAGAGAACAATCACAATATGGATCGATTACTTTTGACAAACTTAAAGAAGAATGCTTGGCGAAATCAAAAGAACTAGGACTTTCCACCGAATTTGCACAATCAAATGTTGAGGGGGAATTGGTTACTAAAATACAAAATGCTAGAGAAGAGTTTGATGGAATGATAATTAATGCTGCTGCATTTACTCACACCTCAATTGCAATTAGAGATGCTTTAGAAATTTTTAAAAAACCTATTATTGAAGTACATATTTCAAATATCTACAAACGTGAAGAATTTAGAAAAAAATCTCTCATAAGTGATGTGGTTACTGGTGGAATATTTGGCCTGAATGCCAATGGTTATATTTTAGCCATAATTTCAATGCAAAAGCTAATTCAAAATGAAGATAGATAAAAAAATAATAAAAGAGTTAAGTGATTATTTAGATGAATTTAATCTTACTGAACTGGAATACACTGAAAAAGATACCAAAATTAAAGTCTCAAAAAATAATATTTCAATTAATAATCAAACAAATCAAACATCATCTAAAGAAATTAGCTCAAATAAAAGTACAGAAAGTCAAAATAATATATCTGGTATCGAGGTTACATCACCAATTATTGGCACTGCTTACCATGCACCTGAACCTGGAGCTAAAAAATTCGTAGAGGTCGGAAAGAAAATAAAAAAAGGTGACACTGTTATGATTGTAGAGGCTATGAAAACTATGAATCATGTGCCTTCAAGTTCTGATGGAATAGTAAAGAAGATACTCGTAGCTGATGGTCAGCCTGTTGAGTTTGGCCAAACTCTTATTATTTTAGAATAATGTTTAAAAAAATTTTGATCGCAAATCGTGGGGAAATTGCAGTTAGAATTATAAGAGCCTGTAAAGAATGGGGAATCTCCACTGTTGCTGTTCATTCTGATGTAGATAGAGAAAGTATGCACGTTAAATTAGCAGATGAAAGTGTTTGTATAGGATCTCATCAACCGGCAAATAGTTATTTAAATATTCCTGCACTTTTATCAGCTATAGATTTAACAAATGCTGAAGCAGTTCATCCTGGTTATGGTTTTTTGTCTGAAAATGCAAACTTCGCAAAGATACTTGAAGAAAATAAAATCAAATTTATTGGTGCTTCTGCAAAACATATTGAAATGATGGGAGATAAAATTCAAGCAAAAAAAATTGCAAAAGAAAATGGATTACCTGTTATAGAAGGTTCTGAGGGTGGTGTTCAAGATGTAGCTGCAGCAAAAGAGTTATGTAAAAAAATTGGTTTTCCAGTGTTAATTAAAGCCTCTGGAGGTGGAGGAGGTAAAGGTATGAAAATTGTTCAAAAAGAGGAAGATTTTGAGACAATGTTTTCAACAGCAAAATCAGAGGCAAAAAAATATTTTGGCAACGACGAAGTTTATATTGAGAAATTTTTTCAGAATCCAAGACATATAGAGGTTCAAATTTTGGCTGGAAAAAATGCAACAATCCATTTACATGAAAGAGATTGCTCTGTTCAAAGAAGACATCAAAAATTAATTGAAGAAACTCCAAGCCCAGTTTTAAACGACAAAATTAGAAAAGATTTATTTGATAAGACTGTAAATATGGTCAGAAAAATCGGTTATCAAGGAGCTGGTACAGTCGAATTTATTTATGAAGATGGAAAATTTTACTTTTTAGAAATGAATACAAGAGTTCAAGTTGAACATCCTGTTACTGAAATGGTTACAGGAATAGACATAATTAAAGAACAAATATGGATTGCTTTTACTGGTGAAACAGCTCTCAAACAATCAGATATAAATCCTAGGGGTCATGCTATTGAATGTAGAATAAATGCTGAAGATCCAAAAAAAAATTTTCAGCCATCTCCAGGCACAATCGGCATGTGTCATCAACCATCTGGTTTTAGGACAAGAGTAGATGGAGCAATATTTCAAGGTTATAAAGTAACTCCATATTACGATAGTATGATATGTAAACTAATTTGCCATGGCAGAAATAGAGGAGAGGCTATTCAAAGAATGAATAGATCATTAGATGAATTTGTTATTGAGGGTATTACAACAACAATTCCTTTACACAAAAAACTTCTAAGTCATAAAAAATTCATCGAGTCTGATTTTAATGTAAGTTGGCTTGATAATGAAAAGATAGTTTAATAACAGCTTACTAACCAAATATCATATACAGGGTGATCAAATGGAGTTATAGATGGGCTTGACGAAAACATCCAGCCATTAAAAACAAACACATCATCTTTGTCTTTATTTGTTAGATCACTAACTTGAATGTAAGCTATAATTTCTGGATTATCATCGAATTCAGAATTTTTACACTTCATGCTTTTAATTAGAAGATCTTTATGTTTTTTTGCTTCGCCGTTTTTAAGTTTAACTAAAATATTTTTTGAGGAAATTTTATCTAAAATTTTGATATTAGTGTAGCTACCTTCTTGATTTTGCTCCGCGTATACAAAAAAAGGTATAATTAAAAAAAAAAATATAAATAAATTTAATTTAATCTTTCCAAGATCTGTATTTTTTTTGAATAGCATTTTTGTTTTTATTTGGATAATAAGCTGAGTCTGTGCCAGTTAAATTTTCTTGGTGAGGTTTTTGCCAATCATATTTTTTTAATTCATGATTATTTTCTATTTTATTATGAGTAAAATGCATCCATGAATACCACTCAACCGGTATTTTTGATGCATCAATTTCTGCAGCATAAATTACCCATCTTTTTCCATTTTTAGATTCGTAATATTTATTTCCTAAATGATCTGTACCTACTAATTTACCAAATAAAATTGTTTTTATTCTGGTTCCAAAAGTATCTCGATTCCACCAGGTGAAAATTTTTTTAAAAAGTGTCAACATAATAAAATTATTTTTTCAATTCAAAATTGTATAAATTAAATTAGACTAAAATTTGTTTTTGTATATAAATTAATTGATTCATTATTCAAATAAAATTTAAAATAATAACTGAGGTTAAATGGCAAAATATTTAGTTGAAACATATTACACTTGTACTTTTAAAGTAAATCATTATTTAGACGACATTAATGAAACTGAGCTTAAAAATTTAGAAAAACGTGACGATGGTAAATTTGAAGTCCTGGACGTAAAACTTGATAATAGAAAAACCAAAAGCTTAGATCCAAATAATAAAAAAATTGTTGAGAATAAAAAAATTGATGTAGTTGCAACAAATAATCAAACACCATCAAAAAATTTAGAGAGTATAATTCAATCAAATAAAAATAATTCAGAAAAATCTGGAAAAAGATTTAGTATGCCCGATAGAAGAAAAGGCTATATACAAAAAGCAACTATTGGTGATCATAAGGTTTATTTACATACCGGTGAATATGAAGATGGTAAAATTGGAGAAATTTTTATTGATACAAGTAAAGAAGGCGAATTAGTTAAAGCTCTTATGAACAATTTTGCTATAGCAGTATCTTTAGGTCTACAATATGGGGTTCCACTGGATGAATTCATAAGTGCTTTCGTTGGCACAAAATTTGAACCTTCCGGTAAAGTTCATGGAAATGATAGAATTTTAACTGCCACATCAATTCTAGACTATATTTTCAGAGAATTAGCAATCTCTTATCAAAATAGAGAAGATTTGGCTCATACACCTTCGATCGGTAATTCAGAAATTTCAAATATTGATGAGCAAAACTCAGATGATCAAAATCAGCTTTTGAAAATAGTAAAGGATATTACTAGTAAAGGTTTTGTGAGAAATAACTATAAGAAAAATTTAGTTGATTTATCAGATGTAAAAATAAATCTTAAAGGTAAAAAATAATTTATTTTTTTATTTTGAGAGCTAGATTAAGCTCCTTTAGTTGTTTATCATCTATTGATGAAGGAGCATTCATCATTAAATCTTGAGCGTTTTGATTCATGGGAAACATAGTTACTTCCCTAATATTTTTTTCGTTGGCCAAAAGCATTATTATTCTATCAATTCCAGGAGCTATTCCCCCATGCGGTGGTGCACCATAGCTTAAAGCATTAATCATTCCGCTAAATTTTTCATCAACTTGATCTTTATCATAACCGGCAATAGCAAATAATTTATACATAAGTTCAGGAATATGATTTCTTATAGCACCAGATGAAAGTTCAATCCCATTACATACTATATCGTACTGATAGGCTAACATATCCAAAGGTTTTTCAAAGTTAAGTTTTTTAATATCTCCTTGCGGCATCGAAAAAGGATTGTGACTAAATTCAATTTTGTCTGTTTGTTCGTTTTTTTCAAACATTGGATAATCAACTACCCAACAAAATGCAAAAACTTTATCATCTATTAAATTTAAGTCTTTTGCAATTTTATCTCTAGCCAAACTAGTTATTCGCTCTAAATCCTTTTTATTACCACAAGCCATAAATATACTATCTCCAACTTTTGCACTTGTTTTTTTCATGATTTCTTCTAAAGACTCTTTTGAAAAGAATTTACCCACCGGCCCTTTTGCAGAAATCCCATCTTCAATAGTGAAATAAGCTAGACCAGAAGCTCCCTCATCTTTTGCCCATCTATCAATATTATCAAAAAAGCTTCTTGGTTTATCTTTCGTATTCTGAGTAACAATACATCTTACATTTGAGCCAGACTTCACAAGTTTTTTAAAAATATCAAATGAAACATCCTCTCTTGTAAAAATTTCTGTTATGTCCTCAATTATCAGTGGATTTCTAAGATCAGGCTTATCACTTCCATACTTTAAAAGAGCATCTCTATAAGTAATTCTTGGAAATTTTTCTGTTATAATTTTTTTTTTTGAGAATTTTTTAAAGGTGTTAACTAATAATTGTTCAACGACTTTGAAAACATCCTCTTGCTCAACAAAAGACATCTCTAAATCTAATTGATAAAACTCTCCTGGACTTCGATCAGCACGAGCATCTTCATCTCTAAAACATGGAGCGATTTGAAAATATTTATCAAAACCCGAAACCATTATGAGTTGCTTAAATTGTTGAGGTGCCTGCGGCAAAGCATAAAACTTACCTGGGTTTAATCTACTTGGCACAAGAAAATCTCTTGCTCCCTCAGGACTTGATGAAGTTAATATTGGTGTTTGGAACTCTAAAAAACCAAATTTATTCATTTCATTTCTGATAAACGAAATAACTTTTGATCTCAAAATAATATTTTCATGAATTTTTTTTCGTCTTAAATCTAAATATCTATATTTTAGTCTGATTTCTTCAGAATATTCTTGATCACTAAAAACAGGCATTGGCAATTCTTTGCACTTACCTAAAATAACAAAATTTTCGATAGTAACTTCAATCTCTCCTGTTTCTATCTCTTTATTGATTGTATCAGTTGATCTATCAATTACTTTACCCTCTACATTAATAACTGTTTCAAGTTGTAATTTTTCTAAATCTTTAAAGTTTTTATTTTCTTTATCTACTATACACTGTGTGATGCCATAATTATCACGTAAATCTAAAAATAAAAGATTTCCATGATCACGCTTTTTATTAATCCAACCTGAAAGCAAAATATTACTCCCGACATTTTTTTTTCTAAGTTCGTTACAATTGTGACTTCTATATTTGTTCAATTATTCTCCCAATACCTCTTTAATTGTACTTAAATTTATAGGTTTTTTTTTTTTTAAACTTACTTCGTCAATTTTATATATAAAATCAACAATTTTTCCATATGATCTATCAATTCTTTTAATAATAAAGTCAATTAATTTTTTATCTATTGATATTTGACGATCAGATAAATTTTTTAAAATTAAAGCAAATAAAAGTTCATCATCAGGTTTATCAATATTTTGAAGTAAAAAATTTTTTGATCTAGATTTTAAGTCATTCAACTTAAAATCAATGTTTACAATAGAACTTTCAGAGGTAACTATTAAATATTTGTTATCTTGTTCAACTATATTGTACAGAGTAAAAAATAAATTTTCATTTATCTTTTCAGACACATCTTCTAAAACAATATTTTGGAAGTCTTTTATTTTTTTAAAATCATTATCACATAATGAATTAGCTTCAATTTTAGTCCCTTTATTTTTTTTTAAAAAAATATTAATTAAATGTGACTTTCCAGAAAATTTTTCACCACTAATATTGAGAAAATTTTTTTCCCATTTGGGCCATTTTTTTAATAAATCAAATATTTGCTTATTGCTTTTTGATACATAAAAATCATCTTCTTTAAAATTACCATCATAATTAAATTTAATAATTTCTTGATTTATATCTTTCATTGTAAAATCCATGCCTTATTATGGACGCTAAAAACAAAATTTTCATCTTTCATTAATTTTAAAAATAT
>CACJYH010000019.1 GCA_902597695.1 uncultured Pelagibacteraceae bacterium
TAATTAATTACTTTAACGGTGATTATGCTAGTTCCAAAATTTCTAAAGACACAAATAATTTTTTAAAAAAGATAAAAAAAAACAAAAAATATTTTCTATCTAAAAAAGATGTTATATTTTTAGAGTCCTTAAGATATGATGGAATTGAAATTTCAGAAAAATACGATGATTTGTATCAAATTGATGAAAATGAAATTCCTACAGACATACAAATTATGATTAATAATAGTGAAACTGGTTTAGCACTTTTGAGAATTGCTGAAGTGATTGGACAAGATGAAATTGACAGAATAGATGAAGATACAATTTATTTTATAATAACAGCTCTCAATAAGCTTAATATTGATTGGATGAGAAATAAGATATTGCTTAAAGTTCTTCCTTTAAAAGTTTAAAAATTAGTTTAATTATTTATTATGCTTAAAGAAATTGTTACCGTTCCAGATGAAATATTAAAAAAAATATCTGATCCAATTGAAAAAGTTGGAATTAATGAAAAAAAATTAATTGAAGACTTATTTGAAACAATGTACCACTCCAAGGGAATTGGTCTTGCTGCAGTTCAAGTAGGTATACTAAAAAGGGTTTTAGTTGTTGACGTTTCGAATAAGGATGAAGAAAATCAACCAATTGCATTAATCAATCCTGTAATAAAAAACTTAAGCGAAGAGACATCGGTGTACGAGGAGGGTTGTCTATCAATACCTGAAACTTTTATTGAAATTGAGAGACCAAAAATTTGTGAGGTGGAATATGTTGACGCAAAGGGGGAGAAGAAAAATCTTAAATGTGATGGGCTTTTATCCACTTGTATTCAACATGAAATAAATCATTTAGATGGAAAATTAATTATTGACCATTTATCAAAATTAAAGAAAGATTTTATCATAAAAAAAATTTCAAAAATTAAAAAAAATCCAGACAGAATAGTAGTTTAAAGATGGCAAATAAGATTATCTTTATGGGTACACCAATATTTTGTGTTCCTATCTTAAAATCTCTTTATCAAAATGGTTACAATATTTCTGTGGTTTTTACTCAACCACCGCAAAAATCTCATAGAGGACAAAAAATTAACAAAAGTCCAATTCAGGGTATCTCTGAAACTTTAAATATAGATTATAGAACACCTAAGACACTTAAGGATAATCAAGAAGAGTATGAATTTTTAAAAGAATTAAATGCTGATCTTGCAATAGTGTGTGCATATGGACAAATAATTCCTGAAAATTTTTTAAACTTAACTAAAAAAGGTTTTGTGAATATTCACGCCTCAATTCTTCCTAGTTGGCGAGGCGCAGCGCCAATCCAGAGATCAATTATGAATTTAGATCCTGAAACGGGCATAAGTATTATGAAGATCAAAAAAGAATTGGATAGCGGACCAGTTAGTAATATTTATAAAATCAAAATAGATCAAAACCAAAATGCTCAAGAAATTTCAGAAAAACTATCCGCTTTAGCTGCTGAAAAAATTTTAGATAATGTGGATGATATACTTGAAGATAAAGCGAAGTTTATTGATCAGGATCATTCAAAAGCTACTTATGCAAAAAAAATTGATAAGGAGGAGTCACGGATTGATTGGGACGAGGATGCCTCTAAAATAATTGGAAAAATAAATGGATTATTTCCCTCCCCAGGTGCTTCTTTTAGTTTTAATGGTGAAAGATATAAAATTTTGAAAGCCGAAATTGGTAATGGTATAGGTCAAGTTGGAGAAATAATTTCAAATCAGCTGGAAGTAGCATGTAATAAAAACCAATCTATTAAGATTCTCGAAATTCAAAGACAAGGAAAAAGACCACAAAAAATTAGCGAATTCATGTTGGGCTCTCAAATTAAAAAGGGCTCAAAGTTATCAAATGTTTAGGTATCAAATATTAATTGAATATGAGGGCACTAATTTTAGGGGGTGGCAAATTCAAAAAAAAGGAAAAACTGTCCAAGGGTCATTACAAGAGAAAATTTCAAAACTTTTAAAAGAAAAAATCATAATACATGGGGCTGGGAGATTAGATGTTGGTGTACATGCCAAAGAACAGTCAGCACATTTTGATTGTAAAAATAAGATTATCAAAATTGATAGGTTTTTAAAATCAATCAATCATTTTTTAAATAAAGATGGAATAGCAATACTTAAAATTACAAAAAGAGGTAATAATTTTCATGCTAGATTTTCAGCTAAAATGAGAGTTTATAATTATGTGATTATTAATCGGATTAGTGGACCAGTTTTAGATAAAAATAGAGGCTGGCATATTATAAAAGATCTTGATTTAAAATTGATGAAAGGTGCTGCAAGAAAATTGATTGGCACTAAAGATTTCAGTACTTTTAGAAAATCGAGTTGTAGGGCTAAAAGTCCAATAAAGACTATGAAATCTGTAAAAATTAGATCTACAAAAAATAAGATTGAAATAGAATTCAGATCTCAATCTTTCTTACAACAACAAGTTCGGTCTATGGTTGGTTGTTTAAAATATGTTGGGGAAGAAAAATGGACATTAAAAAGATTTGTAAATGTAATGCAGTCAAAAAAAAGAGAATTATGTGCTCCACCTGCACCACCTCAAGGTCTCTATTTAACGAGAGTTATTTATTAATTTTTCTTTATTGCTCATTGCAAATTTACGGTGTATTCGCCATCTACTTTCTTCACGAATTATAAAACCACAACAATTTTTTGATTTACATTTACAAGGAAATTGCTTGTAATCTTCTTTATCAAAACTAAAACCATAATCACAAGTTATCTCTTCGCCCTTTTTAATATCTCTATCAGCTGTTATCCAAATTTTTAAACCCTTACCATCATAACGTGCGTTCGCATCACAACTATGATTTACCAATCCAGCAATATTAAATGAGAAATCACCATCTAAGGTATATTTTTTATTTAGAGTAAATAGATAAATAGGTTTTTTATTGTCATATTTATCTGACTCTTCAACTTCTTTATTTGTAATTATTTTTCCTAAGTAATTAATAATTTTTGTACCTTCTTTGATATTTTGAGTAGCATAAAGTCCACGACCTTTATTATCAATTTTTGATTTTCTTATTTTGTATAGTTTCATGAAGTCGATTTATGATGGGCTAGATATTTATCAATTGAATTCTACTAATGCATTAACATGTTCGTTAGCGCTTGCTGCTAAAGCATTTAAATCATATCCACCTTCAAGTATAGAAACAACTTTACCTGCGGTAAATTTATTAGTAGCCGCTAATGTTCTTTTGGTAATTTCATAAAAATCTTTTGAACTAAGTTGAAATTGAGCTAATGGATCATCTTTATGTGCATCAAAACCTGCTGAAAATATGAGAAAATCTGGTTTATATTGAACTAATCTTTCTAACACCCTATCAAATGCATTAAAGTATTCTTCGGAGTTCGTCCCAGCGGGCAAAGGGATATTCAATGAATTATTAAAGTCTCCTTTATCTTTATCTGTTCCACCCCCAGGATAAAAGGGATATTGATGCGTAGAAATATATAATGAATTTTTATTATTACGCATGACATCATAATTTCCATTACCCCAGTGCACGTCAAAATCTACACAGGCAATTCTTTTGTATTTATATTTTGTCACTAAATAGTTTGTTGCTACTCCCGCGTTTGATATACAACAAAATCCCATAGCTTTATTCTTTTCAGCATGGTGCCCAGGTGGTCTAGCCAAACAGAATGCATTTTTAAATTGATTACTCTCTATTCCATCTATTGCTCTTATTGTTGAGCCTGCAGCATCAAAAACTGCTTTTTTACTTTCAGGCGATACAACAGTATCGCCATCTAGATACTTAAGGCCTTTTTGAGGAAAAGAATCTTTTAAATTATTTATATAGTCTTTTGAATGTGTCATAGACAATATATCATCAGGAACATTATCTGGCTTATCCCAGATTAGGTCTTTTCTTTTTTTTAACTTTTCTTTAATAGCAATTACTCTTTTAGGCTGCTCAGGATGACCATCGCCAGTGTTATGTTTCTCATAGGAGTCAGAATTTATGATCGCTGTTTTCATTTAAAATAATTTATTAAAATGTTTTCATAAATTTTCTTAAGATTTTTCAAATCTTTTAAAGATACGGCTTCATCAACTTTATGCATTGTTTTTCCAACAAGCCCAAACTCTAATCCAGGTGATATTTTTTTTATGAATCTCAAATCTGAGGTTCCACCTGTAGTAGATAGCTTTGGTTTAATTTTGGTCACTTTTTTTATAATATTTTGTATCATGTGCGTTGTTTCATTTGGCTTTGTTAGAAATGCCTCACCTGAGACTCTATAATCAATTTTAAATTTTGATTTATTTTTCTTGGTTATTTTTTTAAAAATTTTATTAAGTCTATTTTTAATAGAATTTGACGAATGTTTATTATTAAACCTTATATTAAATGTTGCCTCAGCCATAGCCGGGATAACATTATCAGCGTTATTATTTATATTTATTTTTGTAACCTCTAAGTTTGTTGGTTGGAAGTTTTTTGATCCTCTATCAAATTTAATATCTTTTAATTCTTTTAAAATTTTTACAATTATAGTTGAGGGATTATTAGCCCTATGAGGATATGCAACATGGCCTTGTTGACCAAAAATATTTAATTTACCAGTTATACTACCCCTACGTCCAATCTTTATCATTTCACCTAATTTATTTGGATTTGTTGGTTCACCAACAAGACAAAAGTTAATTTTCTCTTTCCTTTTTTTTAAATAATCTACAACTTTTTTGGTGCCATTTACTGCATCACCTTCTTCGTCACCTGTAATGAGTAAGCTTATTGATCCATTGAATTTTTTATTTTTAGATAAAAAAGTGCTTACAGCAGACACAAAAGCTGCAACAGAGCTTTTCATATCATTTGCACCTCTTCCAATTAAATGGCCTTTTTTGATAGATGGCTTAAATGGATTTACTGTCCAATCCTTAATGTTTCCTGGAGGGACAATATCAACATGTCCTGCAAACATAAAATTCGGTTTCTTAGATCCTAATCTTGCATACAAGTTTTTCACAGGCTGAAATCCTCTTTCTTTAAATTCCAATATTTTTGTTTTGAAACCTAATTTTTTTAATTTTTTTTCTAAAAATTTCATTACCCCAGCATCAACTGGAGTGATAGAAGGAAATCTGATTAGCTCTTTAGCTAATTTTAACTCATTTAAAGTTTTCATTTTTAGTCTCTTAAGAGGTCGTTAATAGAAGTTTTAGATCTTGTTTTTTCATCAACTTGTTTAATTATTACTGCACAATACAAGGAGGGTGCAGAAGAATTATTTTTATCAGGCAATGAGCCTGGAACTACAACCGAATAAGGAGGTATTTTACCATAAGTAATTTTCCCAGTTTTCCTCTCAACTATTTTAGTTGATTGACCAATATACATACCCATACTTAAAACTGAACCTTCTCCAACAATTACGCCTTCAACTACCTCTGACATCGCTCCAAGAAATACATTATCCTCTATGATTGTTGGTAAAGCTTGCGCGGGCTCTAGAACTCCACCAACACCCGAACCTGCAGAAATATGGCAATTCTTACCTATCTGACAACAACTACCAGCTCTTGCAAAAGTATCTATCATCGTTCCTTCGTCAATATATGCTCCAATGTTTACATAACATGGCATAAGAACAGCGTTTTTTCCGACAAATGAACCTTTTCTTACTGGTGAGTTCGGAACCATTCTAAAACCTGCTTTTTCATGATCAGCTTTGGTCCATCCTGCAGTTTTACCTTTTAATAAATGTGATTTATCATACCAACTACTATAAGGGCCATTTAAATTTTCCATTGGGTAAATTCTAAAACTTAACATTATAGCTTTCTTAAGGTGCTGATGAGTTACCCATTCTCCATTTATTTTCTCAGCAACTCTTGATTTACCACTATCTAAATCAGCAATAACTTGGTTAATAGCATCTTTTAAATTTTGATCAGAATTTTGGTTTACCTGATCTTTATTTTCCCAAGCATCATTGATTATTTTTTCTAAAGACATAATTAATTACTTTTTAATAGCCTTATTTCTTTTAGAAATAAAGACAGATTTTCAATTTTGTGT
Organism: uncultured Pelagibacteraceae bacterium; assembly: GCA_902597695.1. The sequence goes on from CACJYH010000019.1 coordinate 6,082, forward strand.
GAAATAAAATCTTTGTCTGCATCCATTTTTCCAAAATGCTCATCATTAATTAACCAAACGGTTGTACAACCTCGTTCGTGACCTATACTTAAATTTTTAGCTATATCTTCAATGTAAATAGTCTCTTTTGGATTTATACCAAATTTTTTTACCATTAAGTCGAAGGTTTCTGCTTCTGGTTTAGGTACATAACCAGCGTCTTTAATATCAAAAACCTTATCTCTTCCAAACAAATCATACACACCCAAGTGAGTTAAAATATTAGCAGCATGTTCAGCACTACCATTGGTGAAGATAAATTTTTCCATATCTAATTGTTTAAGCTCATTTCTCATAATTTTATCTTCTTTCATAAATGATAAATCAATTTCATGGACGTAAGATAAAAATTCATCTGGTGATATTCCATTATGGACCATTAATCCTCTTAATGATGTATTATATTTATAGAAATAATTTGTTTGTAATTCTTTAGCTTTGTCTTTATCAATTTTAAGTTTTTCAGATATAAATTGAGTCATCCTCTTTGAAACTTGACCAAATACACGCTCTAAAGAATAGTTATTATGCTTTCCATAACAAACACCATCAAGATCAAGTAGCAAATATTTTTTTTCTTTTAAGTTCATTTTCTTATTAATGTACCTGATCCCTTGTCTGAGAAAATTTCCCATAAACAAGAATGCTGTTTTGTACCATTAATTATACCTGCTGCTGTAACTCCATTATTAACAGCATCTAGACAGGCATTTATTTTGGGTATCATTCCTTCAGTGATTGTCTCATCTTTAACCATCTCTAATATTTCGGATGAGGATATTTCATCTATAAGTTTTTTTTCTTTATTTAAAACACCATCAACATTTGTCATCAATAGTAATCTTCTTGATTTGACAGATTTGGCTACAGCCATTGCCGCAGTATCACCATTAATATTATGGGTTTGATTGTTCTTATCTAAGCCTAGTGGTGAAATAATTGGTATTTTATTTTGTCGAATTATATCCAACAAAATATCGTTATTAATCTTATTTGGTAGACCAACAAAACCTAATTCTTTTGCCTCTGGTACGACCTCAATAATATTATCTTTTTTAGTGTGGATGGAGACCGCTTTTGTATTTTTTTTGTTCAAAGAGCTTACAATATCATTGTTAAAATCTATTAAGACTGTCTCAACAATGTTTATAATTTTTTCATCAGTGACTCTTAAACCTCTTATAAATTTTGATTGAATATTAGATTTATCTAATTCTCTCTTGATCCTTGGACCTCCACCATGAACTACAATAACTGAAAGACCTAACTTATTTAATATACTTAAATCAGTTATAAAATTATCAAAGATATTTCTATCAATTAAAACATTTCCTCCGTATTTAATGACAATCAAGTCATTTTTATATTTTTCTATATATTTATTAACCTCGTTTATTGGGGGTCCGTTTTCAGGAAGAATTTTTTTTAAGTCCATTAATTTATTTTAAATTAAAATTTAGGTTGTCGTTTTGACTGTTGTTCTTCTCATAATAAATACTTGCTGAGCCATTGTTAAAATATTATTAACGGTCCAGTAAATAACTAACCCACTTGGAAATGGTGCGAGTATCACAGTTAAGAAAAGTGGAAAGAAAGCAAAAATTTTAGCCTGCATTGGATCAGTAGGTGCGGGATTTAATTTTTGTTGCACCCACATCGAAACTCCCATTGCTACTGGCCAAGCTCCAATAACCAAGAAACTTGGAACGTCGTAGGGTAATAAACCAAAAATATTAAATATACTTGTAGGATCTCTCTCACTTAAATCATGAATCCATCCATAGAAAGGCATTTGTCTCATTTCAATAGTGACAAACAAAACTTTATATAATGCAAAAAATACAGGTATTTGAACAAGAATTGGCAAACAACCTGACATAGGGTTTACTTTTTCCTTTTTGTATAGAGCCATCATTTCTTGTTGAAGTTTCATTTTATCATTTTTGTGCAGCTCTTTTAAACGAACCATTTCTGGTTGAAGAACTTTCATTTTTGCCATGCTTTTAAATGAGAAATTAGCCAATGGGAAAAAAACTAAACGAATACAAATAGTGATAGCTATAATTGCCAAACCATAGTTTCCAAGTAGTTTAAAGAAATAATCAATTCCATAAAACAGAGGTTTGGTTATGAAGTATAAAAATCCCCAATCAATAACTAAATCAAATTTATCTATGTTGAGTTTTTCAGCATATCCGTCTATCACATCCACTCTTTTTGCAGCAACGATAATTTGTAATTCTTCTTCAATTGAACTTTTTTCATTTAATGCCAAAGGATCTGTAGAAATAAAATTTGCTCTAAATTTATTTTTATAGTCGAATGTTGTTTTAAACTCTTTATCTTTTGGTGGTATTAAGGAAGTAATCCAATATTTATCACTTATCCCTAACCACCCTTTATTAGCTACTTTAGTAAACTTTTTTTCTTGAATATCATCATAATCCTCCTCTATTAATTCATCATCTAAAGTTGCAATGAGTCCTTCATGAAGAATTAAAAAGTCAATTATTTCCGGAATTTCATTTCTTATTATTTGTCCATATGAGTAAAAATCATATTTATTATTACTCTCATTAATTATTTTTTGTTTAATTGTAAAAAGATATTTATCATCTAAAGATATTATTTTTTCAAATTTTAGGCCTTGTTCGTTGGACCATGATAGTTTTATTGGAGACCCGTCTGTGAGTTTGTTATTACCTTCTATTGACCAAATTGTATCTGAGTTAGGAACATCAACATTTTTATCAGAAGTAACAAAACCACTATCTATTAGATATCCTTCTTTGATATTTCGAGGTCCTAATAAAGTTACTCTTTTTTCATTATCAAGGGTTACTTTATAATTCTTGAAAGTTAAATCATCTATTGATGCACCTTTTAATGATATTGAACCTATAATATTTTCATTTTCAAATTGAATTCTTTCACTTTGTTTTAATGCATCATCTCGTGAAATTGTAATTTGTGTTTCCTTTTGTTCTAAACTTGGTGCATCACCGCTTTGTTCAATTTTTTTTTTTTCAACAATATTTTGATTCACTGTTGATTTTTCTGGAACAAAGAATAATGCCCATAAAACAATCACAGCAGATGATAAAGCTATAGCTGCTATTGTATTTTTAGAGTCCATTATTTTTTAATTTTTATTTCTTTTTTTACAGGATCAATTCCACCTTCTTTAAAAGGGTGGCATGAAAGAATCCTTTTTAAACTTAAATATCCACCCTTAAAAAAACCATAAGTTTTTAATGCCTCAATGCTATAATCGGAACAAGATGGAAAGTACCTACAAGAGTTACCTAGTAATGGACTTATTAGGTATTTGTAAGCCTGAATTAATTTTGTAAATATAATTGTAAAAATGTTCATTATTTAATTTTTTTAAAATCCTGAAATAAGGTCTCTTTTATAATTTTAAATTCATTATTTAGCATAGTTGACTTAGCAATAACAAGATATGAATACTGATATTTTAGAGATATTTCTTTAACGGCATCATTCATAATATTCCTTAGTCTCCTCTTTATCTTGTTTCTCTTTACAGCATTTCCTATCTTCTTCTTAGTTACAAAAGAAATATTAAGTTTCTGACTATTTTTTTTATTAATATTACCAAAAAAAATTGTTACATATCTGTTTGATACTTTTTTCTTTTTGAGTAAAGTTTTAAAGTCCTCATTCTTTGAAAGAGCAACAATTTTGCTTTTCATTGAGTTGGCTTTATTTTCTTCTTCTTTTAACAGTTGAGGATACTGTTAAATTTTTTCTTCCTCTAGCTCTTCTTCTTTTTAAAAGTTTTCTGCCTGCCTTGGTTTTCATTTTTGATCTAAAACCATGGGTTCGGCTTCTTTTTTTCCTAGATGGTTGATATGTTCTTTTCATAAAAGCGGTTAAATTTATATAAAATTTCGCCCTTTATAATAATTAAATATATAAATAGCAAATGGAAGATTTATAAATACCATTAACCATGATGGAAAAAGCTAAGAAAACTAAAATAATAATAGGTTTATCATACTTGTTTTTACTTACTATATTTGTGTTATTGTTTTTTTCAAAATTTAGTATCCAAGAAATTACTTCTTATGACTTCATTAAAGAAAACAGATTGTATTTTCAAAAATTAAAAAATTCTAATTTGTTTTTAATATCCATAATTTTTTTAATTTTCACAATATTATGGGTTTTCCCATTTTTAGGTTTTGGTTCTCCAATTGCATTACTAGGAGGATTTATATTTGGCAAATGGCTGGGAACTATAATTGTGGTCATAGGTATGAGTGTTGGTGCAACATTTCTATATATTTTTGGAAACTATTTTTTAAAAGATTTAATTAGAGATAAATTTTTAAATAGATATCAAAATCTAGAGAGAAAATTTAAAAAGTCTGAATTTTATTATCTATTAATATATAGATTTATTGGAGGAATACCTTGGCAACTTAGTTGCATTTTGCCTACAATTTTTGATGTTAGGGTAAAAAATTTTTTTTTCGCATCATTAATAGGAATTATACCTCAAATTTTTTTAGCTGTTTCTTTAGGTAGTGGTCTGGAAAAAGTAATAGAACAAAATTCACAAGTTCCTAAAATTACAGATATAATTTTTTCACCTGAAATATATATTCCAATTTTAGCCTTTTTTAGTTTAGTCTTGATTACAATTTTTCTTAGAAAGTCTTTTTACAAAAATTAGTGGTGCTCCCACCAAGAATCGAACTTGGAATTTATCCTTACCATGGACACGTTATGCCATTTAACTATAGGAGCATTTGGATCAATTCTATTTTTATTGATAATAGAGCATTTTTTCCAAATTATTGCCTTAATTTTTTGATTAATATGATTTATATCTTACCAAGGAAATTTTATGGGTATTCATTACGATTATAAATCAACCAAAAGTGCCAAGCTCATGGAAAAGCAAGCAAAAAGGGAAAAAAAACTTGCTGAAAAAAAAGCAAAAAGATTAGCAAAAGAAGGCCCTAAAAAAGATGATGATAAGGATAAAGCTTTAGATGCATCTAAACCAATAACTTTAGATTTCCTTAC
>CACJYH010000020.1 GCA_902597695.1 uncultured Pelagibacteraceae bacterium
TTTTTTGCAAGAAGTTTGAAAAAAAAATATGATAGTCTTGCGTATACTACAATTTTAAAACACAAAAAAATTGAGAATAACACAGCATCTCAAATATTTACGAAAAATGGACCTTTGGCATTTTTACCATTATCAGAAATAGAAACTTCTATTGTTTATTCAATTAAAGGTAAAAAAAATATTAATTTAAAAGAATTAATTAAAAAATATAATACCAAATATTCAATTACAAATTTTGGTATCTGCAAATTTTTCGAGTTGAAAGCTTCGAATTTGAGAACTTATTATCATAAAAATATTCTGGCTTTTGGTGATGTATTACATCGCCTTCATCCTTTAGCTGGCCAGGGTTTCAATATGACTTTAAGAGATATTCGAGATTTGGGTAATTTAATTGAACTTAAGTTAAAGAATGGATTAGAGATAGATAATTCAATTTGTGAAGAATTTCAAAATATGACTAAACATAAAAACTATCTTTTCTCTAGTGGAATTGATTTTGTATACGAATTTTTTAATTTTGAAAGTAAGATGAATAATAATATCCTTAGCAAATCAGTGAGATTTATAGGAAGAAATAAATTTCTAAATAGATCTTTTAAAAATATAGCTAATAGAGGTTTTGAAATTTAGTTTTATTGAACAGTTGTATTATTATAATTGTCAAAAGAATATGTAGTTAAAATTTCTGAAATTTTAGTTTTTCTTAGCTCTAAATTTTTGGCCTCTAATAGTATTTGTTTTTCTTCTAGCGTAAAAGGAGATGCCATCGCTAGAGCATTTATTGTTTCATCTAAACTTTGTTTCTCTAATCCTTTCCAATTAATAATAAATCCTCTTTTTTCAAAAAGATTTTTTAAGTCTTTAAATATCAATTTTAAATCAGAAAATTGTAGATTTTCACTTTGATAACTTAGATCATCATAAAAATTATTAAAATTTACGTTACACTCTCTGTATTTTTTATTTGATTTTACTTCATCTATTTTTTGAAATCTGATTATGCCCTTAAGTTCTATCAAAAATTGACCGTTATCATTTTCTCTAAAGCTTGTAATTTTGCCCATACACCCAATGTCGTATAACTCAGGGTTTAATTCACTTTCTTTTGAATTTTTAGGTTGTATCATCCCAATAAGCTTGTTTGACTTCATACTATCATTAATCATATCGACATATCTTGGCTCAAATATATTTAATGGAACAGTAGTTCTTGGAAAAATGATAAAGTTACTTAATGGAAAAACTGGTATTGTTTTTGGTAAATCTTCTTTTTTCATCAAAAAAACATACCATAATTAATATTACTTGAATTAAAAAAAACGACACACTATATTAATTTCTTTTGCGGGCGTAGCTCAGTGGTAGAGCGTCTCGTTGCCAACGAGAAGGTCGAGGGTTCGATCCCCTTTGCCCGCTCCATTTTTAAGTAATATAATAAAAAATTTTATTAGATGAGGGTGTAAATTAAATGAGTGAACTATTCGATAAAAAATGTGTTCCTTGCGAAGGTGGTGTACCTGCGCTTGATATAAGTGAAATACATAAATATCAAAAAAAAATTGATGGATGGGATGTTATTAAAAATGAGAAAAATATACATTTTTTAGAAAAAAAATTTACATTTAAAAACTTTGTTGAGAGTCAAAAATTTATAAATGAAGTAGGTAGAATATCAGAAGAGGAAGGCCATCACCCTGAAATTTTATTTGGATGGGGTTATGCGAAAATAAACATCTCAACCCATGCAATTGAGGGATTATCAGAAAACGATTTCATCTTAGCTTCAAAGATTGACAAGATTTAATGTCTAAAATGTCTTGTTTTAGAAAAAATTAAAATGGTATTAGTTTTATCTGCAAACTTTATAATTTCTCTATCTCTGATTGATCCTCTAGGTTGGATCACAGCAGAAACACCGGATTGAATTAATTTTTCAATACCATCAACAAATGGAAAAAAAGCATCGGATGCGGCAACAATTTCTTTTTCATTTTTTTTGAACTTTCTCATTTTATTTATTGCAATTTGACAGCTATCAAGTCTACTAGGTTGTCCAGATCCGATACCAACTGTTGTTTTATCACCAACGAGCACAATAGCATTGGATTTAACATGACGGGAAATATTGAATGCAAATAATAAATTTTCAAATTGTATTTTGTTTGGTTTTTTCTTTGAAACAACTTTGAAATCTTTTTTTTTAAAAATAAGGTCATCTTGAGATTGAATTAACATTGAGTTTGATACAGAGTTAATTTGAAGAACATCATCAAAATTAAAGTTTGTTGAATCTATAATTCTAACATTCTTTTTAGATTTTAATAATTTAAGAGCGCTTGTTTCAAAACCATTAGCAATAATTACTTCTAAAAAAGTTTTGTTTAATTCAATAGCTAAGCTCTTATTAATCTTAAAATTACAAGAGACAATACCACCAAATGCGCTCACAGGATCACATTCAAATGCAGATTTATAACTGCTAACTCTATCTTTTAAAATAGAAACTCCACAAGGGTTAGCATGTTTGACAATTACAGTGCCTATATTTTTTGGAAGACTTTTGGATATCGTCAATGCAGCAAAAATATCATTGTAATTGTTATAGCTTAATTGCTTTCCATGAATTTTTCTTAATTTGAAATCTTTGTTTTTAGAGTAAATAGCAGATATTTGGTGTGGATTTTCTCCATATCTTAATCTCTCAATTAAGTTTCCATAAATAATTTTTTTCTCTGTAAAATTTTCACTTGTGACTGAATTGAAGTAATCTGAAATTACGGAGTCATAATATGCTGTTTCATTAAAGGCTGATTGAGATAATTTTTTTCTAAATTCTAAATTTGTTGCACCCTTAAATCTTTTTAACTGATCAATCAATGCTGAATATTGATTGATAGATGTTATTACTGCAACGTCATTGTAATTTTTTGCAGCACTTCTAACTAAGGCAGGACCACCAATATCAATTTTTTCAATTATTTTATTATGATTTTTTGTTGTGTTTAAAGTTTTTTCAAATGGATAAAAGTTGACAATAACAAGATCAATATTTTGAAAATTATTTTTTTTTATTTCTCTTTTATGAGAGTTATTGTTTCTTTTATTTAAGATTCCCGCATGAATTTTAGGATGTAGTGTTTTAACACGTCCATCAAGAATTTCATTAAAACCAGTATAATTAGAAACTTCAAGGCATCGATAGCCTAATTTTCTAATTGTCTTAAATGTACCTCCTGAACTAATCAGTTTAACATTATACCTGTTTAAAGTTTGTAATAATGGTTTTAAGTTTGATTTATCTGAAACAGATATTACAGCTGATTTTATTCTTCTTACTATATTTTTTTTATTTGCCATTTAATATCTTCGGTCTGGTTATTTGAAATTCCAGAAATAAATATATTTTGATTATCAATATATGAATTTTTATTACCGAAATATAAACCATTATCAATATTTATATCATAATTATCACAAGTAAATTTCCAACCCTCATCTTCCAATTCAATTAATATTGATTTACCATCCTGAGTTTTCATTAATTTTACGTCAGGTTCTACATGAAATCGAATATCAAATTTATAATTTTTATTAATCTTTTTTAGAATTTTATCACAACCAACGAAAGTTTCTTCTCCAGGATAAAATTCTATATTTCTTTCATGAATAGTATTATATTTTTTTTGGTATCCATCATGAGAAGCATTTATTTTCCAATAGTTTTTTTCAAAAATAGTCTCCTTTTTTGTAATTTTTAAACCCCTGGTAACAAAAAAAGATTTATCGCTGTTTGTAAATTTGCAGGAAGAATTATCATCGATTACTAAGGTATTCTGAGCGGCAGTTGATCTTGATAAATGATTTAGTTTTATATTTGTTTCACTATGATAGCCACAATTGCTAATTAATTTTTTTCCATTAGAAATTATTTCAAAAGATAAAGCTCCAGATTGATAATCTTTAGAAAAAGATGAATTTGGTGAAGGACCAGCATCCATAGTGAGACACATCTTTTTATTTCTCAAAATGATATATCCACCATAATCTTGATTGTCATTTTTAAATTTATAACCTAGTCTTTGAAGATAATTATCAAAATTATTATTATCTGAGATGTTATTTCCGTTATAAAGAATATCGCTTTTTAGATTTTGCCAAACAAAAGCGTAACCTTGTCCAAGATAGTAGATTGTTTCATTGATATGTTCTGGAATATTAATTTGAGATTCTTTAAACCACTCTCTGATTAAAATATAATATTTCAAATAAAATATTAATTGTTTAATACTCCTTGATTTAGGAAAACCAGAATTATCAAGAGTAATTTTAGATATTTTTTTTAGTAAATTTAAACCATATGGCAAATACTTTTTTTCATCCTGATAACAAAGTCCAACTAATATAATAGATGCACAACCTATCAATTTATCTTCAACAAATTTTGATTTATTGATTTCATTTATGAGGTGATTTGTTTGTTTTTGTAACATAGTGTTGAAATCAATTTTATATTGTCCGTTACCATCTTCATAAGTGAGATTATGACTAGATAACCAAGCAATAATTCTTTTTGCAGTTAAATCGAAATTCCAACTTTTTGCATTGTATTTATGATTTAAAGTCATCCAGTTTTTTATAACTGATTGGGTATTTTTTTTTGAAGACTTAAGATCTAAACTAAAAAGCCAATAAAAATTATTAAGTTTTCTTAAGTTTTTTTTGGTTATTTCTTTATTATCCCAAATTTCATTTAATGCAAAATCTTCAATCCTAAATTTTTTTTTTTGATATTTAATTAAGGATGAAAGTAAATGAGGACTAGGCTTATATATCAAATTTTGATAATGAGTTTTTGAAATTTTTTTATCGTACAGACTAGAATTTAAATATAATTCTCGTATTTTATCGAAAATATTAAAAAAAAACCGATTTATGTAAACCATAAAATTATTTTGATTTTAATAATTCAATATTCTTTTTTATATCTCCATTATTACTTTTAAAAATTGTTGTTCCAGAAACGAGTATATTTACTCCTGCTTCTATTGCCTCTTTTGAATTGTCAAAATTGATACCTCCATCAATTTCAATATCAAAATTGAGATTTTTAGTTTTCTGCATTTCTTTTAGCTCTTTAACTTTTACTAAAACTTCTGGCATAAATTTTTGACCACCAAAACCGGGGTTAACACTCATTATTAAAACTAAGTCAATTTCGTTCAAGTGTTCTCTAATTACATCAACTTTAGTTTCAGGATTTAAAGATACTCCAACCTTTTTATTTAATTGTTTTATCTTTGAAATAGATGAACTTAGATCGTCTGTAGCTTCTGGATGAATAGTAATAATATCTGCACCTGCATCAGAATATGCATCGATATATTTGTCTACTGGAGAAATCATTAAATGGACATCAAATATCATTGATGATTGTTTTTTTAATGCTTTTATAACTGGAGGTCCGATGGTTAAATTTGGAACAAAATGCCCATCCATCACATCTACATGAATCATATCGGCCCCAGCGTCTTCTAAACGTTTTATTTCGTTTCCTAATTGGCTAAAATCAGCAGATAAGATTGACGGTGATATTTGTATTTTTTTCATTGATAACTAAATTACTAGTACCAATTTTTAAAATTTAATTGAATTAAAAAATTGATAAATTTGTCTAGAAATTTCACTTTCCAAAGGAAAAGATAACATTCCCATGACAGAATATCCCAAAATCCATGGCATTAAATAAAATCTTATCATAAAGAAAAACCAAGCAACATACAGTGGAACTATCGGTTGAATAATAAATTCGGGTGTAATTGGTTTAAAAATACGTAGTAATGGATTGGTAAATTTTACGAATACTTTCATGAAAAAAAATTGAGAGTCTTCTTTTTGGAAAATATTCATTGCAACTCTACCAATTAATGTCCACATGATTACCCCAAGTATGTAATCAATGATGTACACCATTGGGTGAAAATTAGCCGACATTTAAGAATTTATATTGGAAAAAGACTTGAATTAAAAGGGGCGAAATTAATCGCCCCTTAAAATAATTATTTAGTGTTGTTTGCCAAGGATCGATTTACCTGATGGTATTCGAACCTCATCAACCATTTTCTGCGTTGCAGCATTTGGTGCTGAAGTCATTAGACTTACAACAACCATAGCTACTAAGCTGACAGCTGAACCAAAGATACCAAATGTTAACTGTGTAATACCTAGGAATCCACTTCCACCTGTTCTTACCCAAATTAGGTAAGCAGCACCAGAAACTAATCCTAAGAACATACCAGCTATAGCACCTTCTTTGTTAGCTCTCTTCCACCATACACCGAGTACAAGTGGGAAGAATAATCCTGACATCGCAAAGTCAAAAGCCCAGATGACTGAACCTAAGATACCTTGAATCTCAAGAGCCGCAATAGTTGCTCCAGCAAAACCAATTACTACAAGTAGTACCCTTGCAACAACTAGTCTCTTAGCAGTCTCAGCTTTTGGATCGATGATTTTATAATAAACATCGTGTGAGATTGCGTTTGCAATTGCTAGAATCAAACCATCAGCTGTTGACATGGCAGCAGCCATACCTCCAGCAGCAACTAGACCTGAGATTACGTATGGTAATCCGGCTATTTCTGGAGTTGCTAACACAACGGCTTTACCACCCATGAAAAACTCATTTAATTCAAGAGTTCCATTACCGTTAAAGTCGCTTACAAACATTAAGTTTGCTTGGTTCCAGTTTTGATACCAATCTATCGCTTGGACTTCTGTAATTGATTTACCAATAATACCTGTTGGTAATGTTGGATCAATCAATGACAACTTAGATAGTGTCGCTAACATTGGAGCAGAAGAATAAAGTAGGAAGATAAAGAATAAAGACCAACCTACTGATTTTCTAGCTGCTTTTACACTTGGAGTAGTGAAATATCTCATCATCACGTGAGGCAATGAAGCTGTTCCCATCATCATCGCTAGTGCTAATGAAATAAACGCCCAAGGCGTTGCATTCACCGCTGAGTGAGCTTTAGTTATACCAGCCAAACCTTTTGGCACCTCTTTTAGATTTTCAGCAGAGTTTTTCACAAAACCAAACTGAGCTTCTAATTCAGCAATTCTTGATACTTCATCAGCTAACATAAAGTGTGGGAAGAAACCCGCACCCATTTTGTTACTGATCCAGAATACTGGTAATAAGTAAGCTATGATTAGTACAATATATTGCGCAACCTGTGTCCAAGTTACTCCTCTCATACCACCTAACATTGAACATAGTAAGATACTTACTAATCCAACATAAACTGCGTATTGGAATGGAATATCAAGTGCAACAGATGCAATAGTACCTGTAGCGTTAATTTGTGCAGTCACATAAGTAAATGATGCGACAGTTAAAACTACTACCGCCATGAATCTACTTAAATTACCACCATATCTTGTACCAATAAAATCTGGAACTGTGTAACAACCAAATTTTCTTAAGTAAGGTGCTAATAAAGATGCAACTAATACATATCCACCAGTCCAACCTACAAGTAGTGCCATATATCCGTAACCTTTGAAGTAAATACCTCCTGCCATTGCAACGAATGATGCACCAGACATCCAGTCTGCTGCAGTTGCCATTCCGTTGAATACAGTTGGCACTTGTCTTCCAGCTACGTAATAAGCATCAGCTTGAGCTGTACGTGATAGATAACCAATTATAGCATAAATGGCTACTGTGAAAGCAACGAAACAAATTCCGATTGTTTTCGCAGTCATACCCATCTGCTCGGCAATTGACATAATGATTATGAAAGCTAAAAAACCACCTGTATAGATTCCATAAACCTTAGGTAAATTGTCTATAAAATTACCTTTTATCATTTAGTCATCCCCTCTTTCTGAGAAGCCGAACTCTTCATCAATTTTCTCCTGCCTGTTCGCAAACCAGAAAATTAGGATTACGAAAGCACCAAGAGAACCTTGACAAGTGAACCAATAAGTTAACGGATAACCAAATGGTCCCGTAACTTCATTCATTTCAGCCCCGAATAAGAAGATGCCAATTGAGAATACAAACCAGATTGCTAGTGTCATGAATAGCAAACCTCTGGATTTTTCCCAGTGTTGTTCTTGTTTTGACATTTATACCTCTCTCTTTTTAGTTATAACTGGCGAAAACCATAACCATTATCGAAGAGATTTAAAGTGTTAAAATTGCTCAAATTAGTCCGATTTATGGGTTATAACTATCAAAAATAGCTTATTTTATGGGAAAATATAAACTTACCTGGAAAGATCTTACCTTGAGGGACTTCAAGATCTATCTATTTGCCCTTTTTAAAGCATTTATCCCTAAAAAAAAAATAAAGTCATTAGATGAATTAGAGGATTTTATTCAAACAAAATCAGCTTGGGTGTCACAAGTTACTTTGTATGGTTATTTAAAGACCAGGATGGGCACTAGGTATGTTCTTCATTTTGAAAATGATGAATTTATGAAGTCAGTTAATTTAGCTAAGTGGAATATCTATGCTGTGGCTTTGCAAGATCTTACATTTTTTACCTTCTCTTATTTAAAAGCAACTACAAACTATGAAGATACCAATAGGGCTAAAGAAATCTTTTTTAAAATTCTAGATGATGAAATTTCAAACAAAATGCCTTTAGATATTATCGAAAACACCAAAAAAAATTTTGATGAAAGATTTGAGAAAATGAATTGGGATACTTATCATAGTGATCTCCCTTTTAATCCTAGTGCATTATCTTTATATAAGTGGGCTCCAATTGCTGAGGAGCTAAAAACTTTAGATCGTAAAATAGTTTTGAATTCAGTCATTCTAAAATGGGACGTCGTTAAGAAAGAATTTCAAGAAAGATTAGGTTTCTAAGTATTTTTTCTATTGTCAACTAAACTATCAACAACACTTGGATCAGCTAAAGTAGTAGTATCACCTAATTGACCATGTTCATTTGCTGCAATCTTTCTAAGAATTCTCCTCATTATTTTTCCAGATCTTGTTTTTGGAAGCCCTGGAGTAAAGTGAATCAAGTCAGGAGTTGCTAATGGACCTATTTGTTTTCTAACCCATAATTTTAGTTCTCTTTCAAGATCTCCTGTCTCAGTCTCACCTGCATTAAGAGTTACGTAACAATATAGTCCATTTCCTTTAATGTCATGTGGATAACCAACCACAGCAGCCTCAGCAACTTTAGGATGAGCAACAAAAGCACTTTCAATTTCAGCAGTACCCAAGTTGTGTCCTGATACAATAATTACGTCATCTACTCGTCCAGTGATCCAGTAATATCCATCCTTGTCTCGTCTGCACCCATCACCAGTAAAATATTTTCCATCAAATTGAGAAAAGTAAGTATCAATAAATCTCTGATGATCGCCATAAACAGTTCGCATTTGGCCTGGCCAAGACTGAGCTATACAAAGTCTCCCTTCTCCTGCACCTTTAATTTCTTTTCCATCTTTATCGACAAGAACAGGTTTAATTCCATAAAAAGGTTTTGTTGCTGATCCAGGTTTTAAAGGTATAGCTCCTGTTTGAGGCGCAATTAAAATTCCGCCTGTCTCTGTTTGCCACCAGGTATCTACGATTGGACACTTTGAGTTTCCAACTGTTTTATAATACCACATCCAAGCCTCTGGATTTATAGGCTCTCCGACTGTACCCAATAATTTTAGAGATTTTCGAGATGTTTTATTTACTGGATCATCACCCTCTCGCATAAGGGCTCTAATAGCTGTTGGAGCAGTATAAAAAGTATTAACTTTATATTTATCAACAATCTGCCACCATCTTGAGCTGTCCGGATAATTTGGTACTCCCTCAAACATTATTGTAGTAGCTCCGTTTGATAAGGGTCCATAAATAATATAACTATGACCTGTTACCCAACCTATGTCTGCAGTACACCAATAAATATCTTTAGGCTTATAGTTAAATATGTATTGATGAGTCATGGAAGCATAAACCATGTACCCGCCTGTTGTATGTAACACACCTTTCGGTTTACCTGTAGATCCAGACGTATAAAGAATAAATAAAGGATCTTCAGCATTCATTTCCTCAGGTTCACAATGACTTGGTACATCTTTAATTAGATCATGATACCAAACATCTCTGTCGTCATCCCAATAAACATAGTTTCCTGTTCTTTT
>CACJYH010000021.1 GCA_902597695.1 uncultured Pelagibacteraceae bacterium
TCTTGATGGAAAAGACAAAAAAAATCTTAGTTTGAAGAATTGTTATGATATTGGAAAAACTGTCGCTCAAATGCACTCTTCCTCAAAAAAAATAAGATTATTTAGAAAAAACTCAATGAATATAAAAAATTTAAATCCATTATTAAAAAGTATTAAATTTAAATCAAAAAAATTTATTAATTTAGAAAAATTTCTCAAAAGTAATTTTAGAGAAATTAAAAATAAATGGCCAAAAAAATTGCCTAATGGAATAATACATGGTGATCTTTTTATAGATAATATATTTTTTAAAAAAAATAAGATCTCTGGAATTATAGATTTTTATTTTGCCGCAAATGATTATTTTATGTATGAAATAGCAATATGTATTAATGCTCTTTGTTTTGATAAAAAAAATTCACAATTTAAATTAAATAAAAAAAAGGTCAAAAATTTAATCAGAGGATATGAGGGTATTAAAAAGATCTCTGGAATTGAGAAAAAATCATTGAATATTTTATGCCGTGCTGCTGCGATGAGATATTTTCTAACAAGACTTTACGACTATACAAATACTCCAAAAACTGCATTGATAAAAATTAAAGATCCAAGAGAATATTATCAAAAACTGATAATTCACAATAATTTAAAAAGCTACAAGGATTATTTAGGTTAATGATTAAAATTTATACCGATGGTTCGTGTCTTGGTAATCCAGGTAATGGGGGTTGGGCAGCAATAATAATAAATGACGGCAAAAAAACTGAACTCAAAGGAAGTAGAAAAGATACGACAAATAATCAGATGGAATTATTAGCACCTATAGAAGCTCTTAAAAAAATTCCAAAAGGAAGTAAAGTGCAAATTTTTACAGACTCTAAATATGTTAAATCTGGAATAACAGAATGGATACACAATTGGAAAAAAAATGGATGGAAAACTGCAAACAAAAAAGAAGTGAGTAATAAAGTTCTTTGGACAGAATTAGATCTATTAAATAATGAGTTTGAAATAAGTTGGAACTGGGTAAAAGCCCATTCAACTGATGAATTGAATAATGAAGTAGATTTACTTGCTAGAGATGCTGCCAACTTATAGTTGAGGCACCTGGCAACAGAACTGCCCTACCTAAATTAGATTATTTAATAAGTTCTCTGCTGAAGTTAAACCACATTCCTTAGTTTCTTTTTCAACATGAATATTAACAATTTTGAAATTTTCAATCACCATTAAATAACGATTCGATCTTATTCCCATTCCTTTTGCATTACGATCAACTTCTGCTCCAATTGCTTTCGTAAATAATAAATATGGGTCAGATAACATTTTAATTTTATCTCCAGTATTATTAATCTCACCCCAGCCATTCATTACGTAAGGATCATTTACTGATAAACAAAATATATTTTCTATTCCTTTTGCTTTGATTTTATCTGCGTTTGCCACAAAACCTGGTAAGTGAAGTTTAGAGCAAGTTGATGTAAATGCCCCAGGTAAACCAAACAAAACAACTTTACCATTGCCAATAGTTTCTCTTAATTTGCTTTTTTGAGGTTCTCCATCAACAAGTTGAAAAATCTCTGTATCTGGGAGTTGATCTTTTATTTTAAGTTTCATATCGAATTCATTACATATTTTTTAACTTTTTCAATATCATTTGATAGAAGTTCAAATTTTTCTTTTCTGTCATTAACGTATTTAAGACTATCTGGTAAATTTTCAGTTTTTGAAATTGCATCTTCTATTGCTTTTGGAAATTTACATGGGTGTGCAGTTGATAATACAACACAATTTTTTTCCACTCCTAATTTTCTTACAGCACCAATCCCTACTGCAGTGTGCGGATCCACTACCATCTGATATTCGTCATTGATAGTTTTAATCATTTCAACAGTTTCGTTTTCATCAAGCTTTTCAGATATAAAATTCTTTTTGATTTTATCTAAGTCGTTTTTATCAATTTTATAAGTGTTATCTTTTATTTCAGCCATTACATTTTTTGTAACTTCTGAGTTACAATCTTTGACATCGTATAAAAGCCTTTCGAAATTACTTGCAATTTGTATATCCATACTTGGTGTATTTGTTTCCTCAACTTTCTTTTGACTATAATCACCACCAGATATTGCTCTGTGCAGTATGTCATTTTTATTTGTAGCAACGATTAATTTATCAATTGGAAGACCTAGTTTTTTTGCTAAATAACCAGCGTAGATGTCACCGAAGTTTCCTGTTGGTACAGAAAAGGACAAAGGATGACCATTTCCAATTTTAAAGTAAGCGTAAAAATAATACACCGATTGAGCAACTATTCTTGCCCAATTAATTGAATTTACACCCGACATATTGATTGCTTTAGAAAATTTTTCGTCATTAAACATTGCTTTAACTAAATTTTGGCAATCGTCAAAATTACCCTCCACCGCAATGTTAAATACATTACTCTCCTCATGTATTGTCATTAGTCTTCTTTGAACAGGCGAAATCTTATTATTTGGATGTAAGACAAATACATTTAAATTGTTTTTTCCCTTTAAAGCATCTATGGCAGCAGCACCCGTATCGCCTGAAGTTGCAACAATTATATTAATTTTTTTTTGATCACTGCCTAAATGATATTGATAAAAATTACCTATTAATTGCATTGCGATATCTTTAAATGCAAGTGTAGGTCCATGAAATAATTCTAATACTTTTAAATCTCCTAGATCTGATATTTTTACAACATCGTCGGATCTGAAATTTGAATATGATTTTGAAATCAAAGAGATTAGATCATCTTTAGACATGAAATCTCCTATAAATGGATAAATTATTTCAGCAGCCAAATCATTGTAACTCAGGTTTTTTAGATTATCTAATTCTTCCTTTTTAAAGGGTTTAATTGATTTTGGAACAAATAGTCCCCCATCATCTGCCAAACCTTTGAGGAAAACATCTTTAAAAGTAAAGTTTTTCTGATTATTTCTTGTACTTATATAATTCATTTAATAATTCTTTTTTCTAAAATATAGATATAGCAAAAGAATTGAAATCGCTAATGAAAACCATGTCATTGCATATTTTTTATGATTGTTGGAAATATTAGCAGTAATTTTTTTTGGTCTAGGAAACTGATAATTTCCATCTAAATATATTATGTACTTAGAAAATTCTTTACCAGTAAATTTTGAGATATCTTCTCTATTCAAACTAAACCAGTAATTTTCTTTTATATCATTATCTGGTTTAAATATATTTTTTCTTCCCTGTGTTTTAAGAGTTCCTTCTATATTGTTTTGATCCAATATATTTATCTCTGGTGTATCTTTTTTTTCAAATGGTATCCATCCTCTATTGAGTAAATAGTTTTCACCATCTATTAGAATTGGATTTAAAACTTCAAACCCAGGTGTTCCAGAGTCATTTAAATTATATAAATAAATTTGTTTCTCAAAATCAACGCGACCTGATGTTTTGATTTTAAGATAATTTTGTTGATTAGATTGTGAAAGTTGAACTGGAGGATTTTTCAATGAATTTTCAATTTCTAGGATAAGATTATTCTTCCAATTTAAACGAATTACTTGCCAAGTACCTAAAGCAATAAAAACAAAGATAAAAAATATGATAAAAACTGAAAATAAAAACTTATGTCTCAAGGTTCAAATTAGCTTCCCCAAATATAGATCGCAGCAAATAAGAATAGCCAAACTACGTCAACAAAGTGCCAATACCAGGCTGCTGCCTCAAAACCAAAGTGATGATCTTTGTTGAAATGACCTAACTTTCCTCTCCACAAACATACAGCTAAGAAAATTGTACCTACGATCACATGAAAACCATGAAATCCTGTTGCCATATAAAATACTGAACCATATATGTGATCTGAAAATGCAAATGTTGCATGATGATATTCGTAAGCTTGTAAAGCAGTAAAACAAACTCCTAATATAACTGTTAAAACTAATCCTTGAATAAATCCTTTTCTATCATCCTCTAAAAGAGCATGATGAGACCAAGTCACAGTAGTTCCAGACAACAAAAGAACCAATGTGTTTATTAATGGTATATCCCAAGGATCAAAAGTTTCTATATCTTTTGGTGGCCATACATTTCCAACAAAGTCATTTGGGAAAAGACTCACATCAAAGTATGCCCAAAACCAAGCAACAAAAAACATTACCTCAGAGGCAATGAATAAAGTCATTCCGTAACGATGATGTATTTGAACCACAGGTGTATGATGTCCTTGATGCTCAGCTTCAATAACTACATCTCTAAACCACATGTATGCTCCATAAATTAATAAAGCAAATCCAAGGTACATTCCCCATGAAACCTCATAATGCATGTAGTAAACAGCGCCAACAGCTAAAATTAAACATGAGAATGAAACATAGATTGGCCAAGGACTTGGGTCTACTAAATGGTAATCGTGTTTTTTTTCAGCTGACATTTTTTTGGATTATGATTGTTTATAGTAATCTGTCGAGAAAAAAGTATACGACATAGTTACATCCTGTAAATTTTTTACCGTTGCATCGTTTACCATTTCTGGGTCTAAATAAAAAGTCATCACATAGGTTGCAGTTTCACCAGCTTTTAATTCCTGTTTTTCAAAGCAAAAACAACCAAGTTTACTATAATATTTTCCAAAGCTTGAGGGTGAAACGTTAAAACTTGCTACACCTGCAGTTGGTTCATTGCTATTATTGGTTACTTCAAACTCAATTTTGTTTACTTGACCCACTTTAACATCCATCACATTCGATTTTGCTTTAAAATCCCATGGTAAATTATTAACATTGGTATCAAATCTCACACTAACTACTTTATCTAAAACAATTTTTGGCGCTTTGTCTGCTACTTGAGTAGTTCCTCCAAAACCAGTAACTCTACAAAAAATTTCATAAAGAGGGACTGATGCATATGATAAACCTAACATCAAAACAAAAATTCCAGCTAGAACTAATGGTGTTAATTTCTTTTTTTCTATCATATCGACCTATCAAATACCCCTGTGTTGTATAAAGTAAAAAAGAAAAGAAAAATCATAAATGCAATAATAGCCAATGCCGTAATAATATTTTTTCTTTTTGTTTTTTTGTCTGGTGTAATCATATTATTTTATCAATCAAAAACAGAACAAAAACCAAGAATAAATACAATATTGAATATCCAAAGATAGCTTTTGCTTTCTTAGAGTTAAATCTATTTTTTTTATAATCCAACAATTCATAACATAAAAAATTGTAATAAAAAGTTAATAGCAGTGACGGAATTAAAAATGTTAAACCAACAAAGTTAATTAAATATGGAAAAATAATTACCGGTATCATCAATAAAGAATAAATGAATATATTGATTTTGGTACTTTCTATTCCATTGGTTAGTGGCAGCATTGGTATTTTGGCTTTCTTGTAATCATCGGACTTGTATAAACTGAGTGCCCAAAAATGAGAGGGCGTCCAAAAAAATATTATTAAAAAAAATGTTAATGGTTCAAGCGATATAGAGCCTGTAGCAATAGTCCATCCTATAACTGGAGGAAAAGCACCAGCTGCTCCACCAATAACTATATTTTGTGGAGTTCTTCTTTTTAACCAGATTGTGTAAACAAATACATAAAACAATATTGTTAGTAATAATATTGCAGCAGAAACTCTGTTTGTAAAATAATCTAAAGCTACAACTGAAACTATTGATAATGTAACACCAAATATCAAAGCTTGATTTCTATTGACTTTCCCTGTTGGGATTGGTCTTAAACAGGTTCTAGTCATTAAAGCATCGAGATCGGACTCATACCACATATTTAAAGCACCAGCTGCCCCAGCACCTAATGAAACGAGAAGAATTCCAATAATTGCATCTTTAGTTGAAACAATAGTGGGTGCTGTTAATAAACCTACTGCACAGGTAAAAATTACCAGTGACATAACTCTTGGCTTCATCAATTTAAATAATTCTGAAAGATTAAATAAATCTTCTTGGCTTAAACTTCTTTTTTTTAGCCTTGAATTATCCATCGATTCTTAATGCTCTTATTTTATTAGCCGTGCGATTTTTGTGTACCCTGACCATCTTCAAATTTTGGCAATTCCTCAAAAGTATGGAAATTTGGTGGAGATGGCACAGTCCACTCTAACGTTGTTGCTCCCTCACCCCATGGATTTTGTGCTGCTGCTTTCTTTTTTGCAAATGCATAAATCAAATTCATAAAAAATACAGCTAGCCCAGCTACAGCCACGTAAGACCCTATTGAAGATATATAATTCCATCCGGCAAATGCGTCAGGATAATCAGCATATCTTCTCGGCATCCCTGCTAATCCTAAAAAGTGTTGAGGGAAGAAAATCAAGTTAACTCCAATAAATGTTAACCAGAAATGTAATTGACCCATCCACTCAGAATATTCATAACCACTCATTTTTGAGAACCAATAATAAAAGCCTGCAAAAATTGCAAAAACAGCTCCTAGAGAAAGCACATAGTGAAAATGAGCAAC
Organism: uncultured Pelagibacteraceae bacterium; assembly: GCA_902597695.1. The sequence continues at coordinate 6,470 of CACJYH010000021.1, forward strand.
TACGTAATAAGTGTCATGCATTGCAGTATCAACACCTGCGTTAGCTAAAACAACTCCAGTTACTCCACCAACTGTGAACATAAAAATAAATCCTAATGCCCATACCATTGGTGTTTTAAAAGATATTGAACCACCCCACATTGTTGCGATCCATGAGAAAATTTTTATTCCTGTTGGAACAGCAATAATCATTGTTGCAGCTAAAAAATATGCTTTTGTATCTGTGCTTAATCCAACTGTATACATATGGTGCGCCCATACAACAAATCCAACTATTCCAATTGCCACCATTGCATAAGCCATTCCAAGATATCCAAAAACAGGTTTTCTAGAAAATGTAGAAACAATATGACTAATCATTCCAAATCCTGGAAGGATCAAAATGTAAACTTCTGGATGACCAAAAAACCAAAATAAATGTTGGAATAAGACTGGATCACCTCCTGTTTGGGCTTCAAAGAAGGCAGTACCGAAATTTCTATCTGTTAATAACATTGTTATTGCTCCAGCTAATACTGGTAAAGATAATAATAATAAAAATGCAGTTACTAATATAGACCACGCGAACAAAGGCATTTTATGTAATGTCATACCTGGTGTTCTCATATTTAGAATAGTAGTAATAAAATTAACTGCTCCTAAAATTGATGAGGCACCCGCTAAGTGCAAACTTAAAATAGCTAAATCCATCGCTGGTCCAGGTTGTCCAGCTTTTGAGGACAACGGAGGATAAATAGTCCATCCGCCCCCTACACCAGTTTGTCCTGGAGGGCCATCTGCAAAAATTGATAAAATTAATAAAGTTAAAGAAACAGGTAGTAACCAAAAAGAAATATTGTTCATTCTTGGAAATGCCATATCAGGAGCTCCAATCATAATTGGCACAAACCAATTACCAAAGCCGCCAATCATTGCTGGCATTACCATGAAAAAAATCATTATTAAACCATGTCCAGTAACCAACACATTATATAAATGATAATTACCACCTAAAATGCCATCACCAGGATGCATTAATTCCATTCTCATTAAAACAGAAAAAGCAGTTCCAATAACTCCTGCAACAATTGCAAAAATTAAATACATTGTCCCAATATCTTTATGGTTAGTAGAATACGCCCAACGTTTCCAACCAGTTGGAGTATGATGATCGTGTGATGCTGTTTGTGTATACATAATTTATTTACTCGCTAATTTAAGTTTATCATTTTCAATTTCTTCTTTTGCAAATTTCACACGCGCCTCAGATAACCATTCTTGATATTCATCTTCACTAACTACTTTTACTGCAATAGGCATAAATGCATGTTTTATACCACAAAGTTCTGAACATTGACCATAATAAGTACCAACTTTTTCAGCCTTAAACCACGTTTCATTAATTCTTCCAGGTACCGCATCCCTTTTTACTCCAAATGAAGGTAAAGCCCAAGCATGTAAAACATCATTTGCTGTGATTAAAACTTTTACTACTTTGCCAACTGGAACTACAACTTCATTATCAACAGCTAACAATCTTGGTTGATTTGCTTTTAAATCTTTTTCCTCAATCATGTATGAGTCAAATTCTAAATTTTCGTCTGGATACTCATAACCCCAATACCATTGATAGCCTATTGCTTTGATTGTTAAATCTGCTTTTGGAATTGTATCTTGCTTATATAAAATTTTAAATGATGGTACCGCCATAACAATTAAAATTAAGCAAGGAATTAAAGTCCATAAAACTTCAACAGTTACATTGTGTGTTCTCTTTGAGGGATTAGGGTTTGCTGAGGCTCTAAATCTTACACACGCATAAAGCATTAAAAATAAAACAAATACACTTATTGCTATTATTATCGGTAATAACAAATTATCGTGAAAGGCCACAATGTCTCTCATCGTTTCTGATGCCGCTTTTTGGAAACCTAATTGCCAATCAACAGGTTGGTTTGCAAAAGCATTTTGAGAGATAAAAATACTTGAAAATATAAATAAAATTTTTTTCATTTTTAATAGCTATATAAAGCCCTTTTGTAAAAATTACACTTTAGTTTTCGCGACAATTTATCAATTAATCACATAATTTATGATCGAAATTGCAGATATCACCGCGGTTTCTGATCTTAAAATATTATCATTAATTTTTAGTGCCTGTACTCCTTTAAAAGATAGAATCTCTTGCCTTTCGTTTTCTGAGAAATCTCCCTCAGGACCTATAATGATGCAAATTGGTTTATTTGAAAACTTTGTTTTTTCAACTTTTTTATTATTAGAATTTAAATCAGTAAAAATTAAGTCTATTGAATTTGATTTTAAAAATTTTTTCAAATTTTGAGCTTTCTCAATTTCAGGCACATTTAGTCGATTAGATTGTTCACTTTAATTAACGAATTAATTATTAATTTCAAGATCACTTTTTATCTAAACAAAAACCTTTAGCACCATTAACTACCAAGAATAAAAAACCACCAGCTAAAGCAATGTTTTTAAGAAAAGCAGTGAGCTGTACCTGATCAGCAAAATCATTGTGAAAAATAATAGCTGGTAAGTTTGAAAAGGCAGAAGGTCCAGTCAAAGGTCACAATGTTGAGCCAGTTTATTTTGATGTCGAACTAAATAAAGATAAGAATTTTAATTATCTTCTCCCATCTACACACAATAGTTTTATTTATTTAATAGATGGCGAAATAGAAATAGGCGAGCAAAAACATGATGATGTCAAAGATAGTACTTTAATATTACTCAAACGAGGCGAAAATTTGCAAGTAAAGGCAAGATCAAAAGCAAAATTTTTAGTTATTTCTGGAAAACCTATAAATGAGGAAATTGCAAGAGGTGGTCCTTTTGTAATGAATACTAAAGCAGAGATATTACA
>CACJYH010000022.1 GCA_902597695.1 uncultured Pelagibacteraceae bacterium
AAGCTAACATCAAAACAGCCAGCTCGGGTATCATCGTTAAATATATTGTTACTCTGTCTCCTTTTTGTATCCCTAACTTTTTTAGACCATTAGCTGCTTTTGAAACTTTTTGATGAAGTTGTTTATAAGAAATTTTTTGAGTATCCTTAGGATCATCACCTACCCAAATTATAGCTGTTTTATCTTTTTTATCTTTTAAGTGTCGATCAATACAATTAGCAGAGGCATTTAAAGTTCCATCTTCAAACCATTTTATTTTAACTTCATCTTTACTATACTTCACATCTTTAATTTTTTTATATGGTTTTATCCATGTAATTCTTTTTCCTTCTTTTTTCCAAAAAGCATTATTGTTCTTAATAGAGTCAGTATATTTATTCTGATATTGAGATTTATTAATTAAACCACTTTTCACCCACTCTGGTTTTGGTTTAAAAATTAGTTCTTGAGTTGAGCCTTCGTTATTAATTTTAACTTTTTTAATCTTACTTTTAATCTTTTTTTTTCTTTTAAGAATTTTTTTTCTTTTTTTAACCTTCTTTCTTTTTGAGGTTTTTTTTCTTGATTTAGATTTTTTCTTCTTTTTAGGCATAAATATTATTTCTAAATCTTACCCATGTTATTTAAAATTTTCCAGCTTTTAGAATCTATTGGCATTACTGATAGTCTGCTTTGTTTAATAAGTGATAAATGGCTTAATTGCTTGTTTTTCTTAATATCCTCAAGACTTACTGGCTTATTTAATTTTTTTAGAAACTTTACTGTAACAGCAACAAATCGACCAGATTTATCTGTCTTGTCTAAATATGCTTCCTTTATAACTTCAACAATACCAACAATTTCCTTTCCTATGTTCGAATGATAGAAAAAACATTGATCTCCTTCTCTCATTGATTTTAAATTTTTGGCAGCTTGATAATTTCTTACTCCATCCCAAGGAGCACCTTTAGTACCAGCTTTTTTTTGTTGATCAATTGACCAAACGTCAGGTTCTGACTTAAGTAACCAATATTGCATTAAAGTTTAACCCCAGCACCTTTTAAAAATAATGCATTTTCATCTAAGGGCCATCTTGGTTTTGCTGGATGATCTAGTTTATTAAAAAGTTTTAATTTATACTTTTCTAAACCTACCATTGCTATCATTGCAGCATTGTCCCCACATATTTCAATTGGTGGAAAAACACTTTGATAATTATTTTCTTTACACAAGTTTATCAACATAGATCTTATTTTTTTATTTGCTGCTACACCACCCGCAACAACAAAAATTCTATCTTGTATATCATTTTGTTTTTCAAATTCATTAAAAGCAATTTTGGTTTTTTTTTTCAATATTTCTTCAATTGTTTTTTGAAAAGAAGCTGCCAAATTAAATTTTTCTTGCTCTGTTTCAATGGTTTTACTTATCTTCAGGATTGCAGTTTTAAGACCAGCAAATGACAAATTACAACCACCCTTATTAATGATAGGTTTTGGTAGATCATAAGAATTTGGATCACCTTTTTCTGCCCAAAGCTCGATTTGGGGTCCTCCAGGAAATTCTAGTCCTAAAAGTTTTGCAGTTTTGTCGAAAGCTTCACCTAGTGCATCGTCAATAGTTGTTCCTAGTCTTTTATATTTTCCAAGACCTTGAACATTTAAATATTGTGAATGACCACCTGAAATTAATAGCAGGAGGTAAGGATAATTTAAGTTTGAAACTAATTTTGGACTCAACGCATGTCCTTCTAAATGATTTACAGCTATAAAAGGCTTGTTTATTGAAGAGGCAAAAGCTTTCCCAAAGCTTAAGCCTACTGACAAACAAACAATTAGACCAGGACCTGCAGTCGAAGCTACTGCATCAATATCTTTAATTTTTATTCCACTTTCATCCAAAGCTTTCTTCACGATTAAATCTATTTTTTCGATATGTGATCTGGCCGCTAACTCTGGAACTACACCTCCAAATTCTTTGTGGACATCAGTTTGGCTAGAGACAATGTTTGATAAAATTATAGGTTTCCCTTGGTCATTCTCAGTTATAACTGAGGCAGCTGTTTCATCACAACTAGTTTCAATTCCAAGAATTAAGGGTTTTTTACTCATACAAATAGTTTTTAATAATTGTACATTTCCAATACAAGAAAGAAATAAATTTATTTATGACTAAAAAAATTATCATAGGTTCAAGAGGTAGTAAATTAGCATTGTTGTATGCTCAAAAAGCTAAAGAACAAATTATTAAAAAAACTACTTTAGATACAAATGATATTGAAATTAAATCTATTTCAACAAAAGGTGATCAAGTTAAAGATACTAGGTTGTCTGATATAGGTGGCAAAGGATTATTTTCAACTGAAATTGAAAAAGAGTTAGAAAATAAAAGTATCGACATTGCAGTACATGCATTAAAAGATATGCCAGCAATAGAAACTAGCGGGCTCAAAACAGATTGTTTTTTAGAGAGAAATGATCCAAGAGAAATTTTGATAACAAATGATAAGAAAAAATTAAATGATCTTAAGCTGAAATCAATTGTAGGAACATCTTCATTTAGAAGGGAATTTCAAATTAAAAAATTAAGATCTGATCTAACATGCAAAATAATTAGAGGTAATGTGGATACTAGAATTAAAAAGCTAAAAGATGGAAATTATGATGCAATAATTTTGTCTTATGCAGGGATTAAAAATTTAAATCTTGAAAATGAAATAGCTGAAATTTTCTCAGCACAAGAAATTATACCAAGTGCTGGACAAGGAATAATTGCACTCCAATGTCGTGAAACAGATAAAGAAATTATTTCAATTTTAAAAAAAGTAAATCATGAAGAAACCTATAAAAGAGCTCATGCTGAGAGAAATGTTCTTAAAGTTTTAGAGGGAGATTGTGAAACAGCAATAGGCGTTTATTCAAAAATAGAAAGTGATACAATTGTAGTTGAGGCAGAACTTTTTTCAATAGATGGCTCTCAAAGATTTTATGAAAAGAAATCTGGCCAGATTGATAAATTTAAAGAGATTGGTAAAAAAATTGGGCAGAATTTAAAAATGCAATCAAATAATTCTTACAAAAAATAATATGCACATTTTATTAACAAGACCACTGGAAGATTGTTCAGAAATGATTTTAAAGTTTAAATCATTAGGTCATCAAGTTTCGCACATCCCACTGATTAATATTGAAAAGGTCAATTATGAGGAAATTAAATTTTCTGAATATGGAGGAATTATTTTTACTAGTGCTAATGCTGTGAAATATTTAGATCAAAATAACATAGACAAAAATATCAAATGTTTTTGTGTTGGTAATTTTACTGAAAAAAAGGCTAGATCTTTGGGATTTCAAAACACAATAGCTGCAGAGGGTAATATTTCTAATTTAAAAGAGTTAATTTTACAAACTTACGAGACAAAAAGTAAAAAGTTACTTTATGTCAGCGGTGAAATCATATCTGTTGATTTGGATCAACAACTTATGAAAGAGGGCTATGGCATAAAAAGGGTGATTAATTATAGAGTAAAACATAATCAAAAATTCAATGAAAGTTTTGTAAAGGATTTGAAATTGAACATGCCTGATATGGTTTATATTTATTCACAGAATAGTGCTCAAAGTTTTTTGAGTTTTGTCAAAAATCATCAATTTGAAAGCTTATGGATGAATACTAATTTATCGTGTATTGGGGAGAAAACTTCATCTATATTGAATGAAATTAAATGGAAAAAAATATTTCTTTTTAATCCTGGAGAAGAAGAGTTTTTGTTATATAAAATTTAATTATGGAATTGTTTAATAATTTTTCTGAAATATTTCTATCGGTATGGAACAAAGGTATTTTAGGTGTTGATATTTTTCAAATATTAATTGGTTTAGGAATTTTTTTAATTTTTTTAATTTTTAGAGGTCTAATTAGTAAACTTGTAATCAAAAAGTTAGAAATAATTTCAAAAAGAACAACAAACAAATTGGATGATACTTTTGTAAATTCTTTAGTTGGTCCAGCAAGATTTTTACCAATTGTTTTAGGTTTTTTTATAGCAAGTTATTACATGACGTTTTCTATGGAAGGTAGAGAAATTGTCGATACTATAAATAGAACTCTAATAACCATATTAATTTTTTGGGTTATTCATCAAATTATAGAACCAGTCTCATATATCTTAAGTGGTCTTGATAAATTATTAACAAGAGAACTCATTGGATGGATTATTAAATCTTTAAAGATTTTAATATTTATATTAGGACTTGCGGCAGTCTTAGAATTATGGGGGATAAAGATTGGACCAATTATTGCTGGTTTAGGTTTGTTCGGAGTAGCAGTTGCATTGGGTGCTCAAGATTTGTTTAAAAATTTAATTTCTGGGATTTTGGTATTAGTTGAAAAAAGATTTAAAATCGGTGATTGGATTTCTGTTGATGGAATAATTGAGGGTATTGTTGAAAAAATTGGTTTTCGATCAACAACAATCAGAAAATTCGATAAATCATTGGCAATAATTCCAAATTTTCAATTTGCAGAAAATGCTGTGGTAAATGTAAGTGAAACTTCAAACTGGTTAATTAGTTGGATTATCACTCTTCAATATGACACTTCGGTTGATCAATTAAAAAATATTAGAGATCAAATTGAAGATCACATAAAAAAAAGTGATGACTTTGACACTAATATAGGAATTGCAGTAAGAGTCGATAAGTTTTCAGATAGTTCTATAGACATGTATGTGCGTTGTTTCACAAAATCGGATAGCTGGAACGAATGGCTTTCAGTAAAAGAAAAACTTGCAATTGCAATAAAACAAATTGTTGAAAACAATAAAGCCTCTTTCGCATTTCCGAGTTCTTCGATTTATATTGAAAAAAAATGATTGCTATCTTTTATTTAGTTTTACAATTATTAAAACTTTATTCGTATGTAGTGATCGCCAATGTTATCATCAGCTGGTTAATTGCTTTTAATGTATTGAATACTCAAAATAGATTTGTTTATGCAGTTTTAGATTTTACTTACAGATTAACAGAACCATTTCTAAGAAGAATAAGACGATTTTTACCAAATTTGGGAGCGTTAGATATTTCTCCAATTATTTTACTGCTATTGATTTGGTTTATAGAAATGTGTATGAAGCTCTACATTGCACCAATAATATTCTAGGATTTATGATTTTAATTGATGGAAAAAAAGAAGCAGCACTATTAAGGGAACAGCTTAAAAGAGAAGTATCTAATCTTAAAATTAAGTATAATAAAGTTCCAGGGTTAACAGTAATTTTGATTGGAGACTTAACTCCTAGCCAAATTTACGTTCGAAATAAAGAAAAATCTGCCAACGAAGTTGGACTAAAATCAGATGTAATTAAATATCCAAATAGTGTCGAAGAAAAAGTTATTTTAGAGAAGATAGATGAATTAAATAAAGATAACTCTGTGTCAGGTATTTTAGTTCAATTACCATTACCAAAACATATTGATAAACAAAAAATTATTGAAGCGATTGACCCATCAAAAGATGTAGATGGATTTCATCCAATGAATGTTGGAAATCTTTCATCAGGTTATGAGAGTTCCGTTCCATGCACACCATTAGGATGTTATTTGTTAATTAAAAAAATAGAACCTAACTTAAATGGTAAAAAAGCAGTTGTTGTTGGTCGATCTAATTTAAATGGTAAACCAATGACTCAACTTTTACTGAAAGAAAATTGTACTGTTACTATAACACACTCTAAAACAAAAGATTTAAAAGCAGAGTGTTTAGAAGCTGATATTATAATTGCAGCGGTTGGTATTCCCGAGTTAGTTAAAGGTGATTGGGTTAAAAAAGATACAATAGTGATCGATGTTGGAATTAACAAAACTGAGAAAGGTATTGTTGGTGATGTTGCATTTGATGAAGTTTCAAAAAATGCCAAAGCACTCACGCCTGTTCCTGGTGGAGTTGGTCCAATGACAATCGCTTGCTTGCTAAAAAATACGATTGACTGTTTCAAAAGATCGCAAGCATAATATTGAATTCAACAAATTTTTTTTGATAAGATAGGTTATGAAAAAACCTAAATACCCCTATAGAATTGCACTTCTCATGCTCATACTGACAGTTCCTCCAATTGGCGCGACACAATTAGGTTGGTATTTATATGATAAACAAACTGGATTTGATTATGGTATGATAGTTGGAACATTTTCAGTAATTTATGCTGCTTGGTTAATGTATGAAAAGAATTGGAGAGAAGATGATGAGGATTAAATTGTGGAAAAAATAATTTTTTTTGGATTAGCGATACCAATTTTAGCATTTGTCCTTTACTTGGGCGGAACAGCTATCATGAAAGGCTTTGAGGCCAAAAGAGAAAATAAATCCAATGAGAGCTTAGAAGATCAGGACCATGAAGACAACTTATCTGATAATAATGATAAGTTAACAGATGAATTGGATAAATTAAATCAACTCCTTAAAGATGGTGTTTTAACTGAAGAAGAATTTAAAAAAGCTAAAAAAAAAATTTTAGATAATTAATTATAATTAAGTAATTTTTTTAAAGATCCAAATTCACCTATTTTATAAATAATTGTATCTTCTTTTTTAAATCCATATTTTTCCGCTGCAGCTTTAAATCTTACAGGTGGCTCCATGATTGGTTCTAGGGATAAAACAAACGTGCCCCAATGCATTCCAATCACTTTTTTGCTCTTTAAATTTTTTGCAACCTCTAAAGCTTCTTCTGGATTAGTGTGATAAACCGACTTATCTTTATAAGGCATTATTGGATAAAAATTATAGGCACCAATATTTATAAATGTAAGATCAATTGGACCATACTTATTACCTATATCTTTATAAATATTTCCTACTCCAGTGTCACAACCAAATAATAACTTTATATCTTTATATTCGATCAAAAAATTTCCCCATAAAGTTTTATTAGTATCTGTTAGACTTCTTTTTGACCAATGCACAGCAGGTAAAAAAGTAATTTTTAAATTTTTATTTATTTCAATTTTATCATACCAGTCCATTTCATTCACATTGCTATAACCATTTCTGGTAAAATATTTACCAAGTTTTAATGGAAGTAAAACTTTAGAATTTTTAAAAGGAAATCTCCGGATCGTCATCATATCTTGATGATCATAATGATTATGGGTGAGTAAAAAAATATCTGTTTGTGGAATTTCGTTTAATTTTAGTGCTGGTTCGGTAAATCTCTTAGGTCCAAAAATTAGCGGCCCAGCATTTTTTGAAAATACTGGATCTGTAATAATTGTTGTTTCACCAAGCTTAATTAAAAATGTTGCATGGCCAATCCATGCTACATAATCGTCTTCTTGAAATTTTTTTAAGTCTGTTAAAACTTTCTCTTTTTCAATAACATGTTCTTTGGGAACTGTCATATCAAGCTTTTTTTTCTCTCTATTAAAAATTTTGAAGGACCATTTAACATTAGGATCTGGTTTTGGTGAACCCTCAGGATTTTTAAAAGTACCGTCTGGTAAATGGTGATAAGGTTTTTTTTCCACTAAAACTAATTTTTTTTATTGTAAGTTTTTATAATTGTCTCCTCTAAAGTTCTACTCATTATTATGGTGCCCTTTTCATTTGGATGTATACCATCACTTAGATTAAACTCCGGCTTCATAGCCACTCCCTCAAGTAAAAAAGGAATAAGCTCTATTCTAAATTTTTTAGCTAGATCAGGAAAAATTTTGTCAAATTTTTTTTTATAAGAAAAACCATGCGAGGTTGGAGCAATCATCCCAGCTAGGATAATTTCAATATTTTTATCTTGAGCAATTTTTATAATTTTTTCTAAATTGCTTTTCGTTTCTTTTGGCTGGATGCCTCTTAACATGTCATTAGCCCCTAAGCATAAAATTATTAGATCTATATCTGGCTCACTCAAAGTCCAATCAGCTCTATTTAATCCCCCTGACGATGTACTACCAGAAACACTGCCATCAACAATCTCAATATTATAACCCTTTGCATCTAAATTCTCCTCTAAAACAACTGGTAAACTATTGTCATCAGACAAACCATAACCAGCCATCAAACTATCACCAAATAATACAATCTTTTCGATTGCATATGCATTAATGGTTAGTAGACAGATAATAATTATTTTAATAATAAAACTTTTGTTCATGAGTATTCTTCTTAAATTAAAAAAGATAAATCTTAAATACCAAACTGGTAAAGACAATATTAGTGTTTTAAAAGATATAAATTTGACCACAAAAAAAAAAGAAACTATTTCAATAGTAGGTGAAAGTGGTTCAGGAAAAACAAGTTTAATCATGTTAATTGGTGGTTTAGAGCGTCCAACTTCAGGCAAGATATACTTTCAAGACCACGAAATTACAAAATTAAGTGAGGATGAAGTATCAAAAATCAGAAAAAAAAATATTGGTATAATTTTTCAGTCTTTTTATTTAATCCCAAATTATACAGCCCTAGAGAATGTAACCTTAATTCTTGAATTGAATAAATTTAAAAATCCTGAAAAAGAAGCAAAATCTCTTTTAGATAGATTTGGCT
>CACJYH010000023.1 GCA_902597695.1 uncultured Pelagibacteraceae bacterium
GTGCAGTACATCGCATCTTACCTTTGTTAAAAAGAGGTAAAAAATCAAAGAAAATTTATGAATTTGTTGGCCCAATTTGCGAAAGTACTGATAAGTTTACGTCCATAAAAAATTTTCAAGAACTAAAAGAGAAAGATTTTATCGCAATTTGCGATGTAGGTGCCTATGGTATATCACTCAGTTCTAATTATAATCTTAGACCTAAACCTATAGAAATATTAATTAATGGATCTAAAATAAGAGTAGTTAAAAAAAGACAAAAGCACCATGAGATAATTTAGCTTTTGATAATTAATGATAAGAAACTTTCTATTTTCAATTTTCTTTTTTTCAGGAATAATTTTAATTTCGATTATTTTTTTGCCAGCGTTAATCTTACCACAAAAATTTACACTTTTTGGTGGGAAATTAATGGGTTATTGGGCTGCTATTTGTTTAAAATTTTTTTTGTCCACAAAAATCATTGTCAAAGGTAAAGAAAATTTAATTAAAAATGAAAAATTCTTTATTGCTTCCTCTCATCAATCTATGTTTGAAACTTTTTTCCTACAAACGATTTTTAATTCTCCTGTATTTATCTTAAAAAAAGAATTACTTATGATACCTATTTTTGGCTGGTACTTAAAAAAAATAGGATCAATTTCTATCAAAAGAAATAAGGTATCGAAAGAAAACATCAATTTTTTTGAAGATATTTCTAAAATAATTGCAAATACAAATCGACCAATAATAATTTTTCCTCAAGGAACTCGAGTATTACCTCACGAACAACCTCCATTTAAAAAAGGTGCATCAAGGATTTATGAAGAATTGAAAATAAAATGCCAACCGGTTGCTATTAATTCTGGTTACGTCTGGCCAAAAAAAGGAAAAAAAGATATTAACAAAACAATTACAATTTCAATTTTAGAACCTATCAAACCTGATTATTCCAAAGAAGAATTTTTAGGGATTTTAGAGAAAACTATATATTCTGAACTTAAATTGCTAAATTAACCTTTCATGGGCATAACTACAAAAATACTATCGAAATCACCAGGATCTTTGATTAGCGCAGGTGAACCTGAGTCATTTAGAAACATTTCAATATTATTTCCATCTAATTGTGAAGCAACATCTATAAGATATTTAGAATTAAAACTAATTTCTAAATCATGATCAAATTTCACTACAAGGGATTCTTTTCCATCACCGCTGTTGGTATTATTTACAGACAAATCTAGGTTATCTTTACTTAAGCTAAATTTTACACCATCTTTTTTATCAAGCGATACTGAGGCTACTCTATCCACCGAACTTTGAAAAATTTTAAGGTCAATTTCTAATTTTTTTTGATTATTTTTTGGAATTACTTGAATGTAATTAGGAAATTTTCCATCTATTAACTTAGAAATTAAAATACTATTATTTAATTCAAATTTTATCTTGGATTTCATATTTGAAATTTTTACTTCACCATCATAATTTTCTAATAATGAACTTAATTGAAAAATAGTCTTTTTAGGTAATATAATCGGTTCAAAAATTTTTTTTTCATTTAATCTGAGTTTAGAAATGGACATACGATGACTATCAGTTGATACTGCAGTTAAGTAATTCTTATCCTCAACCTCTGTTTGATGAAAATAAATTCCACTTAAATAATGTCTGGTCTCATCATTTGACACAGAAAATTTACATTTATTTAGCAACTTTAATAGATCTTTTGATTTAAGGCTAAATTCATTCTCATTAAAATTTTCATCTGTTAAAGGAAATTCCGAAGCGGGCATACAATTTAAATTAAAAATAGATTTTTCTGATTCTAAATGAAGTTTGCTATTGTCTGTTAAAGTTAAATTTATTTTTTTTCCTGATGAGAGTTTTCTAACAATATCATACATAGTAGACGACGTAGTGGTTGTTTTTCCTTCCTCTATGACTTCGACGTTATTTATTTGATTAATAAATATTAAGTCTAAATCTGTCGCTGTTATAGTGAGTTTTGAATTTTGTGCATCGAGTAATATGTTTGACAATATTGGAAGCGTACTTCGTTTTTCTATGACTCCTTGACAATAATTTAATGCTTGCTGTAGGTCTTGTTGGTTTACATTAAATTTCATTTTCTCTATTGCTATATAATATTTGATTTTTTAATTTATCTATATTTGCAATCATATCTGGGTCTTTTTCTTTTAATTTTTCAATAGTTTTAACTGAATGAATTATAGTTGTGTGATCTCTATTTGAAAACTCTCTTCCAATTTCAGGCAGAGATTTTGAAGTCAAAATTTTTGTTAGATAAATTGCTGTTTGCCGTGGTCTTACTAGGTACCTAGATCTTCTTGATGAAAGCATTTCATTTTTACTAATCTTAAAAAATTTACACACAATAGTTTGAATGAGATCAATAGTTACTTTATTTTCATTTAAATTAAGTAAATCTTTTAATATAACTTTTGTCTCAGCTAAGCTTGGTATTTTGTTATAAATTCTTGAAAAAGATATAATTCTATTTATTGCACCCACCAATTCTCTCACACTCGTTGTGATTTTAATGCTTATAAAATCCTTAATTTCCTCAGGTATATTAAACTTTTCAGGATACAAATTATTTAAGTCGTTTATTTTACTTTCAAGGATTTTTTTTCTAAGTGCTAAATCAGTTTTTTGAATATCCACAACTAGACCTCCTGCAAACCTTGACTTTATCCTCTCCTGAATTCTTGACAGCTTATTAGGAGATCTATCAGCAGAAATTATAATTTGAGAACCTTTATCTAATAATGCATTAAAAGTATGAAAAAATTCTTCTTGCATTGCCTCTTTACCATTCATGAATTGTATATCATCAATTAACAAAATATCTGTATTACGAAAATACTCTTTAAATTTGACCATATCATTAGATTTTATTGATTTTACAAATTGATACATAAAACGTTCTGCCGATATAAACATAACCTTATTGTCTGTTTTCAGGTGATAACCAATTGCATTTAAAAGATGCGTCTTGCCCATTCCAACACCACCATAAAGATAAAGTGGATTATAATGTGAAATATTCTCTGAAACTTTTACAGAAGCTTCGTATGCTAATTTATTGCTGGAGCCAGTAATAAAATTTTCAAAATTTTTGTTAGGATCTATTCGATTATATTGTAAATAAGAGTCTTTTATAAATGAAACATTTTCTTTATTTTCTATGACATTAATATTATTTTCATCCTGATTTGAAGTAGGTTTATTTTCAGTTACTTTGAATTCAATTCTAACAATTTCTTTTTTATATTTTTTTATAATTTTCAAGATTTGATCTAAGTATCTAGATGTAATCCAATCACGAATGAATCTAGTAGGTACAGATAATAAGATATAATTATTGATTTCCTCGACAAAAGTTATTTTTTTAAGCCAACTTTCGTGAATATCTAGTCCTAATTTATTTTTCATTTCAGCTTGAACTAAATTCCAATCAAGAATATCGGATTTAGAATCTTTTAAACTATTATTATTTATAGAATTGTTCATAAATGTGGAGAGTGTTCAGTTAGAACCATAATAAAATTATTGCAACAAATAATTTTCAAAAATAAAAAAAAAATAAAATCTAGGATTGTGTAAATTTTTTTTTTTTTAAAAAAAGTATTTGACAAAAAAAAATAAAGAAAAATAAAAAAAAAATATAAATAAAATTTATAATTGAATTAAATAAGTTTGTTTATTTACTAAATCTAAATATTGTGTGGAGAATTTTTAAGATCACAGATTTTGTAGATTTAAAAGTTGTATTAGGATTAACAACCTGAAGTGTTATTAAACTAGATTGATGCTATTTTTTTGGTAAATCTTGAAACGTTTCTAGAAGCGTTTTGTTTCTTTACGATGCCTGTTTTGGCTATTTTCATCAACTCAGAATTCAACTTAGGTAAGAACTTTAAAGCTTCAGACTTCTTTTTAGCTTCAATTAAAGAATTCATTTTCTTCAAAGCATTTTTATATCTACTTTTTCGAGCCTTATTAACAGCTGTTTGTTTTGAAATTCTTCTAATTCTTTTGATTGCTGATTTTGTGTTAGCCATATGCGCAGGGGTATAACTTGAGAATGAATTTTGGTCAATTAAATAATTATTATATTTGGCAGATATTACAAAAAAAAGAAGATCTATTGGAAATCATTTTTTTTTTAATAATTCCGTTACATCCAGACCTCTTACAATTAAGTCCTTTTCTCTCATAAACATTAAAATTCTTTTGGAAATTTCCTGATTTACCTGATGTGTTTTTAAAATCTCTAATACTTGATCCTCCCTTTTTGATAGCATTAATCAAAACCTTTTTAGAATTAAATATTATTTTTTTACAATCTTCTTTATTTAATAAAGATACTTTTTTATCAGGTTTAATTTTACATAAAAATAAAATTTCACTTGCATAAATGTTTCCTATCCCTGATACAAAATTTTGATCTAATAGAAAGTTTTTTATATTTTTTGTTTTTCCTTTTAAAAAAGAATAAATATAACTTAAGTTAAATTCTGATTGAAAAGGTTCTGGTCCAAGTTTAGAGAATCTTTTATCCAAAAAATGTTCATTAACCACTATTTCAAAAAAACCAAATCTTCTTGGATCGTTGTATACAACTTTAAGATCATCAAAAACTATTTCTACATGATTATGTTTTTTAGGCAATGTAGGTGAGCTATAAAAACTGGTATTAGTTACCAAACTTTTTTTTTGATTATAAATTAGATGAATAGTTCCTGACATACCCAGATGTAAAAGACAATAACTTTTATTTGACAGGCAAATAATCAGATATTTTGAAAATCTTTTTACTTTGATTATTTTTTTACCTTCAAGTAATCTTGGAAAATTAAGTGGGATTTTAGTTCTTAAATTTCTATTTCTAACTATTACTTTTTTGACCTTTTTTTGTTTAATCTTTTTGTCTAAAGATTGACGCACAATTTCTACTTCTGGTAATTCTGGCATTTAATACTATATTGATTATATATTTTTGAATTATGCAACAATATCTACAAAATAAAAAAGGATTAGTCCAAAATGTGTTTAATCAAGTGTACGATCGTTATGATCTAATGAATGATTTTATGTCATTGGGGATTCATCGATTGTGGAAAAAAAGTCTATTAAATATGATGAATCCATCCAGTAATCAAAATTTAATTGATGTTGCTTGTGGTACTGGAGACATAGCTAAACTATTTGTTAAACATGTAAATGAATTATCTCGTATTGCATGTGTCGATCCAAATAAAGGGATGATAAGTAAAGGGAAAGAAAAATTATCTAAGTTTAAAAATATAAATTGGATTATATCTCCAGCCGAAAAAATTCCTTTATCTGATAATTTATTCGACTTTTATACTATAAGTTTTGGTTTAAGAAACACTGCCAATATAGATAAGGCTCTTTCTGAGGCTTATAGAGTTTTGAAACCAGGGGGTCGTTTTTTATGCTTAGAGTTTTCAAAAATTCAGAATACAAATTTAGAAACCCTTTATAAAAATTACTCTAAGCTAATACCTTCTATTGGCAAGTTTGTTGTTGGTGAAAAGCAGCCGTATGAATATCTAATTAAAAGTATTGAAGATTTTTTAAACCAGGAGGAATTAATTGACGCAATGGTTAAAAACAATTTTGAAAAATGTACCTATAGAAATTTATCAGGTGGAATAGTTTCTATTCATAGTGGATGGAAATTTTGATGGTAAAAAAATTAATTATTCTCTTTAAACTTGGAAGAAAAGTAGCTTGTTCTGATATTTTAAATATTGTATCAAAATTTAAAGAACCACCTTTATCTATAAAAATTTTATTTAAGATATTATCATTTTCCTTTTCACCAAAAAAACAAATAGATGTAAATAAAGACGAGGGAGAGAGACTATCTGACTCTTTAGAGTCAATGGGAACAACTTTTATTAAACTTGGTCAATTTTTAGCAACCAGACCCGATATAATTGGAGAAGAACTTTCCAAAAAACTTGAAAACCTTCAAGATAAATTGCCACCATTTTCTCTGTTACAAGCTAAAGAAATAATTAAAAATGATCTAGGTAACGAAAGTTATGACTCTATAATAAATTTAAGTGAACCAGTTGCTGCTGCTTCAATTGCTCAAGTCCACAAAGCTCAAATTAATGATAATGGAGTTCTTAAGGACGTTGCAATTAAAATTCTAAGACCAAACATAAAAAAAATATTTAATGAGGAAATTGATGCAATAATGCTTTTTGCTTTCTTAATAGAGTCATTTATTAAAAAGACAAAAAGACTAAAGCTGGTAGAAGTGGTATTTTTATTAAAAGAAATCACAAATCTAGAGATGGATTTAAGATTTGAAGCAGCTGCTGCAAATGAATATGCTGAAAATACAAAGAATGATGTTGGATTTAGAGTTCCTAAAATTTATTGGAATTATACAAGCGAAAATGTAATGACTTTAGATTGGGTGGATGGAATATCTATTAGAGAAACGGAAGAACTAAAAAATAAAGAATTTAATACTGAAAAAATTGCAGAAGATATTATTCAAAATTTTTTAAGACATGCTGTAAGAGATGGTTTTTTTCATGCAGATATGCACCAAGGCAATATTTTCATAGATAATGATGGTCAAATTGTTCCTATTGATTTTGGAATTATGGGTAGATTAGATAAAATGAGTAAAAGATTTTTAGCTGAAATTTTATTTGGTTTTATACAAAGAGATTATCGTAAAGTTGCTGAAGTACATTTGATTGCTGGTCTTGTGCCAAAAGAAGTTCCAATAGATGATTTAGCTCAAGCCCTAAGATCCATCGGTGAACCAATTTTTGGTCAAGCAGTTAAAGATATTTCTGGAGGAAAATTATTAAAGCAACTATTTGATGTCACAGAAAAATTTAACATGCAAACTCAACCTCAGCTTTTAATGTTACAGAAAACAATGGTTGTTGTTGAAGGTGTAGCTAGAAAATTAAATCCAAACACAAATATTTGGACCACTTCAAAACCAGTACTTGAAAGTTGGCTAAAAGAAACAAAAGATCCAATGACAAAACTAAATGAGACACTTCAAAATACATCTGAAGTAATAAAAAGATTACCGGAATTTCCTGAAATTATGGATAAAGCTAATCAAGCTCTTACTTATCTTGCTAGTGGACAAATCCCACAAAACTCAAATTCCTATACTGCCTTAAACACTCAAAAATCAGAAATGACTGCTTTTAGAAACCAATCTATTATTGGTTTATTAATCCTTGTAATTTTTGGTCTTTTAATATTTTAATTCAGTCGATGAAAGATTTATCAAACAAAAAAGTTCTTTTTATAATATGTGGTGGAATTTCTGCTTACAAAAGTCTTGAAACGATAAGAATGTTTAGAAAGAATAATGCTGAAATAAAAACAATACTAACTAAAAGTGCAAAGGAGTTTGTAACCCCATTATCTGTAGCCTCATTATCTCAAGGTAAAGTTTATGATGATTTATTTAGCCTAGAGAATGAGACAGAAATGGACCATATTTCTTTATCAAGATGGGCCGATGTAATCATCGTCGCTCCAACAACTGCCAACACCATTTCCAAATTAAGCCAGGGTAACTCAGACGAGTTAGCATCCACAGTTATATTAGCTTCAAATAAACAAGTTTTTTTAGCTCCAGCAATGAATGTTAGAATGTGGGAACATCAGTCTACACAAAATAATCTAAAAACATTGAAAGATTTTGGCTACAAAATTATTGGACCTGAAATAGGTGATATGGCTTGTGGTGAATATGGTGAGGGTAAAATGTCTGAACCTTTAGTTATTTATGAAGAAATTCAAAATTTTTTATTTAGTAAAATTAAAAATAATAAACTCAAAGCCCTAGTAACCGCGGGTCCTACTAATGAATATATAGACCCTGTAAGATTTATTACAAATAAATCTAGTGGTAAACAGGGTTACGAGATAGCAAAATCGCTCTATAAAAGAGGTTTTGATACCACTTTAATATCTGGACCTACAAACCTAAAAATAAATGAAAATATTAAATTAATCAAAGTTGAGACTGCTGAAGAAATGTTTAAGGCCACTCAAAAAAATCTTCCGACTGATATAGCTGTATTTGCTGCTGCTGTTGCTGATTTCAAAGCTAGTTATGAACATAAAGAAAAGATTAAAAAAGTTGATAATTTAACATTAAA
>CACJYH010000024.1 GCA_902597695.1 uncultured Pelagibacteraceae bacterium
GGTGATATGTTGGAACTTGGAATTCATTCCAAAAAACTTCACCAGTCAATTGTTCCAATAATTAATAAAACAAAAATTGATAAAATTTTTTTAAAGGGAAACTATATAAGTCAAATATTCAAAAAGATTGCAAAATCAAAAAGAGGTAAAATTTTTAGAACAAACTCTCAAATGATTAAATTCATTAAAAATGATTTGAATAATAACGATTATTTAATGGTTAAAGCCTCAAATGCGACAGGTTTTAATAAGATGATAAATGATTTAAAAGGAATTAAGTAGATGCTTTATCAATTTTTATTAAACTATGTAGATACGTTTGGATTTTTGAATGTTTTTAAATACTTAACTTTCAGAACTGGTTTATCTGTTTTCACATCACTCATAATAGTTTTAATAATTGGAGGGCCATTTATAAAATTTTTCTCTAATCAAAAAATTTTAAATCCTATAAGAGATGATGGACCTGAGGATCATATAATTAAAAAAATTGGTACACCAACCATGGGCGGATTGATTATTCTATTAGGTTTACTCACATCAGTAATTTTGTGGGCAGACATATCAAATATAAATATTTTGTTTTGTGTGTACGTTGCTATTTCATTTGGACTTTTAGGAGCATTTGATGATTATAAAAAGATTAAGTATAGTAATTCTTCAGGAATTTCATCTAAATTTAAAATAATTTTACAAATTGTATTATCAATTATTGGTGTTGTTATTTATATAAATTTTATGGATTACCAAAATATAACTAACTTATATTTTCCATTTTTTAAAAACTTAATCATTAATCTTGGTTGGTTTTTTATTCCTTTTGCAATATTTGTAATTATTGGTTCATCTAACGCAGTTAATTTGACAGATGGTTTAGACGGTTTGGCAACTGTTCCAGTAATTTTGGTAGCAGCATGCTTCGCATTTATAAGTTATGTTACTGGTAATATTGTATTTTCAGATTATTTACAAATTCCTTATATAGAAGGAACTGGAGAGGTAGCAATATTTTGCGGAGCTATAATAGGTTCATGCCTTGGATTTTTATGGTTTAACGCACCCCCAGCAAAAATTTTTATGGGTGATACTGGTTCGTTGTCTTTAGGAGGGTCTTTGGGAGCTGTTGGAATAATAACAAAACATGAAATAGTTTTAGCAATCACCGGAGGCCTTTTTGTATTAGAAGCGGTCTCTGTGATGGTTCAAGTTATTTCATTTAAACTTACTGGAAAAAGAATTTTTAAGATGGCCCCTATCCATCATCACTTTGAGAAAAAAGGTTGGCCAGAATCGACTGTTGTAATAAGGTTTTGGATCATTTCTATAATTCTTGCAATGATAGGGTTAGCTACTTTAAAATTGAGATGAAAAAAAAAATTGAAAATATTTTTTTGAAAAAAAAAATATTAATCTATGGTCTTGGAAAAAGTGGAATATCATCTTTTAGATTTTTAAGAAATAAAGCTGATATTTATTTATTTGATGATTTAAAAAACACACATCCAAAACAAATTTCTAAATTAGAATTATTAAAAATAAAATTTGATATAATCATTATTAGCCCAGGTATCAATATTTCTAATTGTAAATTATCTAAATTTCTAAAACTTAATAAAAAAAAAATTTATACTGATTTAGATGTATTTTTTACTTTTTTTAAAAATAAATGCATTACTATTACAGGTACCAACGGAAAATCTACTACTGCTAAAATTTTATATGAAGTTTTAAAAGATCAAAAAAAAGATGTGAGACTTATTGGAAACATTGGCAACCCTTCATTAAATGAAAAAAAAATATCAAAAAATACAATTTTTGTGATAGAGGCATCTTCTTACCAGTTAGATTACAGTCAGTTATTTAGTTCAAAATATTCAATAATCTTGAATATTAAACCTGATCATCTTGAAAGACATAAAACTCTTCAAAATTATGTTGATGCAAAATTTAAACTTTTAGATTCTCAATCTAAGAGTTGTTTAGCATTTGTAAAAAGGGATGACTTACTAATTTCGAGAAAATTAAAAACTAAAAAATTTAATTGTAAAATTGTTAAAGTAAATACAAAAAAAAATTATAATGATTTTCTGGAAATCAAAAATAAATATTTTTTAACTGAGTCAAATAGAGAAAATCTATCTTTTATTATAGAATTGGCAAAAAAATTAAAACTAAAAAACTATCTTTTACAAAAAACAATAAAAAATTTTAAGGGTTTGAAATATCGCCAACAAATTATTCTTCAAAAGAAGAATCTCACTATTATAAATGACTCAAAATCCACCAGTTTCTCATCTTCTGTCGGAATGTTTAAAAAAGCCTCCAATATATTATGGTTATTGGGTGGTATTTATAAAAAAGGTGACAAATTAGAATTAAAAAAAAAAGATTTAATGAATGTTACCGCTTTTATTTACGGAGAAAATAAAAATCTTTTTATCAAACAGCTTAGAAGTAAAGTAAAATTTCAAAATTATAAAAATTTAGAAGACGCAGTAAAAAACGTTTTTTCTATAATCAAAACAAAAAGATCTTTTAAATATACGATATTATTTAGCCCTTGTGCAGCGTCGTTTGATAGTTTTAAAAATTTTGAAGAAAGAGGATTATATTTTAATCGATTAGTAAAAAGATTTATGTATGGAAAATAAGAATACTTTATTTGGTATCTATTATGATTGGTGGAAAAATATTGATAAGTTTCTTTTTTCACTGATTGTTTTATTATTTTTAACAGGTTTATTTTTTTCCTTAGTTTCCACATCATTAATTGCCTCAGATAAATTGGACACAAATGATTATCAATTTTTTTTCAAACATTTAGTTTTTATTTTGTTAGGGATGGTTATAATTTTTTTATTATCCTCAATCAAAAAAGAACAACTTCTAAAATATTCGTCTCTATTCTTTTTTTTATCATTAATATTTTTAATTTTAGTACCTATAATTGGGGTAGAGGTTAAGGGTTCAAAAAGATGGATAGATCTATACTTTCTACCTAGATTTCAACCGATAGAGTTAGTCAAGCCATTTCTTATCATTTTTATAAGTTTGATATTGTGTAGCCAAAAATTTAGCAACATTTATTTAAAGTATTTATTTTCTTTCATAATAACTTTAGGTATCGCCTTATTATTATCATTACAGCCAGATATAGGACAAACTCTTTTAGTTTTTTTTAGTTGGTCGGTTTTGATATTTACTTCAGGTATAAATATAATTTTACTTTTTTTTTTATTTTCATCAATTGTTTTAATATTTTTTTACTTAATTTTTTTTGTTTCGAAATTTACATACATTAAAAATAGAATAATATCTTTTTTAGACTCTGAAACTGGAACTTATAATTTTCAATCAGACAAAGCTTTAGAGTCTATTACGAGTGGAGGCTTTTTTGGGAAAGGTATAGGAGAGGGGACTTTAAAAAATAGAGTCCCAGAGGCACATACAGATTATATTATTTCAGTAATTTCTGAAGAGTTTGGTGTAATTGCCATAATTTTAATCTTTTTATTGTTTTTAATTTTTATTTACTCAGTGTTTAAAAAAGTTAATTTTGAAAATGATGAAACTATTAAATTAATTTTAGTTGGATCTATAAGCCTCATATTAATGCAAACTATAATTCATATTGGAGTAAATATTAGATTATTTCCTACAACTGGTATGACATTACCATTTATAAGTTATGGTGGTTCCTCAATAATTAGTATTTCAATTTTATCTGGAATAATTTTGAACTTTACAAAAAGAAATATAAATTAGAATGAATAAAAATTATTTAATAACCACAGGGGGATCAGGGGGCCATGTAATCCCCGCAATAATACTTTATGAACATTTGTCTAGAGATGCAAAAGTAATTATCACAACTGATAAGAGGGGCTTAAAATATTTAAATGATGAAAATTATCAATTAAGAATTATTGATACCCCAAGATTAAATAATATATTTTTATTTCCAATAAATTTATTATTAGTAACTATACTGACAATAAAATCATATTTATTATTAAAAAAAAATAATATTAAAAAATTATTCTCCACTGGGGGATATATGTCTTTCCCATTGTTGCTAGCAGCAAAATTCTTAAGATTAAAGATTTACCTGCTAGAACCCAATCAAGTTTTAGGTAGAGCAAATAAATTTTTTTTAAGTTCATGTGAAAAAATAATTTGTTACGAAGAAAAGATAAAAAACTTTCCATCAAAATATAGAAATAAAATTGAAACTATATTTCCCTTAGTTAAAGAAAAATTTTATAGTTTAAAACAAAAAAATTTTAACCATCAAAAATTAGATTTATTGATTGTTGGAGGAAGTCAGGGAGCGAATATTTTTGATATTAATCTCAAAAATAAAATTGTTAACATTTCAAAAAAACACTCACTCAGAATTTTGCATCAAACAAGTGAACAAAATGTTCTCAATTTAAAAAATTTCTATGATGAAAATAATGTTGAATGTTTAATCTTCAGTTTTAATAAAAATTTTGAAGAAATAATTAATAATTCAGATATTTGTATAACTAGAGCAGGTGCCTCAACCTTGGCTGAATTATCTTTATTAAACATACCATTTATTGCAGTGCCTTTACCAAATTCAAAGGACAATCATCAATTTGAAAATGCTTTATTTTATAAAGAGAAAGAATGTTGTTGGATGCTTAATCAAGAGACATTTGAGGACAATATAGAGCAGCTTCTAACTAGTATATTATCTGACAATTCTGAATTTTTGCAAAAAAAGGAAAATTTAAAAAAATTAAACTACAAAAATACTTGGACTAATGTACATCAAAAAATATTAAATATAATTAATGAAAATTGAATTAGCAAAAACTGAGGTTATTCACTTCATTGGCATCGGTGGTATTGGAATGAGTGGACTTTCTTTAATTATGAAAAGGAAAGGATTTAAAGTCCAAGGTAGTGACCTGTCATCAAATAAAAATATAGGTAGATTGAAAAAAGAAAAAATAAAAGTTTTTATTGGTCAAAAAAAACAAAATTTAAAGAATGCAACAATAGCAGTTATTTCCTCAGCAATAAAAAAAAATAATTCAGAATACATTGAAGCTAGAAGGAAAAAACTCCCAATAATTACTAGAGGAAGAATGTTAGCTCACATCGTTTCTCTTATGAAAAACATTGTTGTGGTAGGTTCACATGGTAAAACCACAACAACTTCTTTAATTACCTCAATACTACAAAAAACTAAATTAGATCCAACAATTATTAATGGAGGAGTAATCAATTCAATCAAAAATACTGCTAAGCTCGGAAAGAGTGATTGGACAGTTTTGGAAGCAGATGAGTCTGATGGGAGTTTCCTTCATATACCTCCTACTTATTCAATTATTACAAATATAGATAGAGAGCATATGGATTTTTATAAATCTATGGATGACTTAGAGAAATATTTTATTAATTTTATAAAAAAAGTTCCTTCGTTTGGAAAATCATTTATTTGTTTAGATGACCCTGTAAATAATAAAATAATTAAAAAATTAAGTAATAGGAATTTTTATACTTATGGGCTTCATTCAAAATCAAACTTTTTAATTAAGAATATAAATCAAAACAAAACCTTTACAGAATTTGACATATTAGTAGATGTCCCAAATAAGAAAAAAATAAAGATTAAAAAAATAAGAATACCATTACTAGGTATTCATAATGTAAGAAATTCTGTTGCAGCTGCTGCAGTTGCGATTACAATTGGTATTTCAGTTTCTGATATAAAAAAAGGATTAAAAAATTTTAAGGGTGTTCAAAGAAGATTTAATAAAATATTTACTCACAATAATATTGATTTTTATGATGATTATGCTCATCATCCAACTGAAATAAAAGTAGTTTTGGATGGTGTAAATAAAGTTTATAAAGATTATGAAATAGTTTGTATTTTTCAACCACATAGAGTGTCAAGACTTAAAGATTTGAGAAAAGAATTCTCTTTTGCATTTAAGAATTCCGATATTGTTGTTTTATGCCCTGTATATTCAGCGGGAGAAAAAATAAAGTTAGGGTTTAATTATATAAATTTTGCTAAGGAGATAATAAAAAATTCAAAAGTAAAATTATTCTTAGTAAATGATAATTTTCAACTGGCTAAATTTATAAAAAGAAATATGAGTGGAAAAAAAATTGTAGTTGGAATGGGTGCAGGTTCTATCTCTAATTGGATGAGGGAACTTCCAAAATTAATATAATGAAATTAGATCAACTAAAAACATTGTTTGGAGAATTTGATGAAAATGTAAGATTTGAGCACGATCTTAAAAAAAAAAATTGGTTTAATATTGGTGGAAAAACAAAAGTTTTTTTTAAAGCTAACAATCTTCAAGAACTGATTAAATTTTTAAAAATAGTAAATAATCAGGAAAAAATATTTATTCTTGGAGCAGGTTCTAACACTTTAATATCTGATGATTTATTTGATGGTATAGTTATAAAATTAGGAAAAAATTTTAATAACATCTCACTTCTTGGAGATGATGTGATAATTGCTGGCAGCGCTGTGACTGATAAGTCTTTATCAGACTTTGCTGTAAAAAATAGTCTCAGCGGATTTGAGTTTTTATCTTGTATACCAGGCACAATAGGAGGTGGAATTAGAATGAATGCAGGTTGTTTTAATAAAGAATTTAAAGATATATTGATATCAGTTCAAGCAATCGATAAATCTGGGAATATAATTACTATCCCAAGTAGAGAAATAAAATTTGAGTATAGAAAAAGTAACTTATCCGATAATTTGATTTTTTTAAGCGCTTCATTTAAAGGGTCAAAATCTACTCCTTCTCGAATAAAAAATGAAATTGAAAATTTAGTAAAAAAAAAAGAAAAAGCACAACCTACAAGAATTAAAACTAGCGGAAGCACTTTTAAAAACCCTAAATCACAAACAAATAAGAAAGTTTGGGAGTTAATTAAAGAGTCAGTTCCTTTAAACAAAAGTTTTGGGGATGCATGTATTTCAGAAAAACATTGTAATTTTTTTGTAAATAAGGGTAGCGCTTCTTTTAATGATATGAACAATTTAATTGAATTTGTATCAAAAGAGGTTTTAGAAAAAACTGGTATAAAATTAGAAAAAGAAATTAAGATTTTAAAATAAATTGAAAAAAATATTAATAATTTCAGGTGGTATTTCAAAAGAAAGAGCGATCAGCCTTGATACTGGAAGACAAGTAGCTAAGGAATTAAAAAAAAATAATTATTTGGTAAAAATAACTGAACCAAATTTTCAGTTATTTGATGTTATTAAAAAATTTAAACCAAACAAAATTTTTAATGCGTTGCATGGTCAGTTTGGCGAGGATGGCTATATCCAAACAATATTAGAGAGCTTTAAAATTCCTTATACACATTCAGGTGTGATTTCATCATCAATAGCAATGGATAAAGTGTTATCAAAAAAGATTTTTATAAAGAATAAAATATTGACCCCAAAATTTTTGATCTATTCTTTTAGCAAAGATGAAAAAAATATTGTTAGAACCATTGAAAAAAAACTTAAATTTCCAGTTGTGATAAAGCCAATCAATGAAGGTTCAAGTGTAAATGTATTTATTTGTACAAAAACAGATATCAAAAAAAAATTGAAGTATTTAGAAGATTATAAAAAAATAATTATTGAAGAATTTATTCCTGGTCGAGAGATTCAGGCTGCAATGATCGGCGCCAAGAAACTTGGTGCAATTGAATTGAAACCAAAAAGAAAATTTTATGATTATCAAGCAAAATATAATCCAAAAGCAAAAACGGAACACATTATACCTGTGGATTTATCTAAAAAAAAATATGAGCAAATAATGAAAATTTCTTCTAAAGCGCACAATT
Organism: uncultured Pelagibacteraceae bacterium; assembly: GCA_902597695.1. The sequence goes on from CACJYH010000024.1 coordinate 7,849, forward strand.
TAGTTGGTTGTCGAGGAGTTACCCGTTCAGATTTTAAATATTACAGGGGTAAGTTTTATCTTTTAGAAATTAATACTCAGCCAGGAATGACAAAACTTTCTTTAGTTCCTGAGATTGCTGCATTTCGTGGTATAAGTTTTATTAGA
>CACJYH010000025.1 GCA_902597695.1 uncultured Pelagibacteraceae bacterium
TTCAAGTTTATCAAAATAAGATTATTGTAAGAAAAACCTTCTTTTAAAAAAAATTTATTCTTTACTATTAAAGGTTTTATAATCAAATCAAGAACTTTATCAAATATTGAGATAATTTTTAATTTAAAAGGGTTACCAGATTCTCTTTGGATAAAGTTTTTTTTATAAAATTTTCTGTGGAGTTTGAATTTAATTTTATTTTTAAATTCAGATTTTCTAAACAATAAAATTTTTTTTATATGGAAAAAATTAAAAACATCATTTTCATGAGCAAGATCCATAAAGTCCAAAGCATCTAAATAATCGTTTATACTTGGATCAATTTTAATATCATTGATCAAAAACTTCTTTTTTTTTTTTATCAACTCGTCCAATAATAGCCATCTAAAATAAATAAATTGTAAATAATTACCAACCCATAATGAAATCATATAACTAATTAGTTTTTTAGAAAATTTTTTTTTATGATAAATAAAAATATATTCTGATAATATGTTGGTCACTTCAGGCCTGATCTTATCTATATAATTATAAGCTTTAATTTTTTTTTTATAGTTATTTAATGGTTTTTTTAAAATATCTCTTTTAAAATTTTTACCTGATGCCCAATCAGACAAAAAAAAGGTTTCTTGATTAATTTTTTTTGGCTTATCCAAATCTGTTAGTATTAGATTAAATCGTTTCACAATTTAAATTGAAATTAAGTTATTTTTCTTTAGGACTGATGATAATTTTTCACATAATTTATAATCTAAATTTATAACTTTTGAAATTTCTTTGATAGATTTTGTACCATCAGCATATTGTAGAAAATTTAACAAATTCATACTATAATTTTTATTATTTTTAAAATTAATAGAATCGTAGAGATTGTATTTTGATAGATGAGGCTCACAAATAACTTTTGATTTTGGAATTTTTAATTTAAAAATTTCTTCTATTGAAGATTTCACTATTTTAAAGCCTCCTAGCAAACCTTCAACATTAACTAAGCTAAAGTTATCTAATGATGTGTGATATTCTTTATACTCTCCAAATTTTGACCTACAAACTGTGACCATTGGTAAATCAACACCCGGAGAGTTAAATTGTCTCTCATCTGAGCCTCTTTTTAAAAAAGAATATCTTTTAAATTTTATTTTTTTTTTTTGATAATTCTTAGTCAAAACTTTATCAAAAATACTATTATTTATTTTTGATTCTACAAAAGAGTGATTTTTATTATCACCAATGCAAGAAAGATTATATCCTCCTATAATTTTTTCTCTGATATAATTTAAATTTTTTGAAATCCAAGCTATAGAGCCAATCGTTTCAGGAATAAATAAAAATCTTAAAGATTTTTCTAATTTTTTTTTTGAAAAATATTCAATTAAACTCATTGATACTATTGGACCAGACAACTCATTATTTGCCATTGATGGGTGACACAAATAGGTGGATATCAATATTTCTTGTTCTGACTTTCCTGGGAGATATAATTCACCATAGTTTAAAGATCCCTTGTTATTGAAGGATGAAATTATTTCAACTCTAAAAAGATCATCTTTTTTATATTGATTTAATATTTTTTTTTTTGTTTTGTCTGTACAACAAAAACCCCAGTTTTTTCTATAATAACTTGTTACATAAGGTATCGCATCAGGTTGATTTGGTAATGAATAAATTTTTTTTAACAAATCATCTCTTTTCAAAATAGTTTTAAGTGGTTTTGAATAGTTCATTATGTGTAAATTACTATTTCTAAAATCAATTATTTTATTATGATCCTTATCAATTATATATGCTTCTTCGATATTCCACTCAGGTGGAATTTTCCAATCAAAAACTTTAGTTCCACTTTTAATACTTTTAATTTTGAGATTACTAAATCTTTTTTTGATTAAAAATAAAGATTTTTTAATTCCCTTACCTGTAATACTTCGGCAAATTTTAAACATATTTTTTTCAACATATGACTTATGTCTTGAAATGATTTTTCTATCTATGTTTTTTTTCATAAAATTATTTTTTCTCAAATATCATTAATTTTGATTTCTAGATTTTTATGTTTTGTTTTTCTAACCATCCTCAATTATTTTGAAAATCATTCTTTCTCAAAGCTTTTACCTTGTATTTTTTTTCTAGTATTCGAAAAGATTTGGTCCAATAAAACCAAATCTACAAATAATTAAGATTTCTTTCATATGATTGTTGTTTGTTATATTTAAACATCCATTTATATATATTCTATTCATATATTAAAGAAATATTAAAATTAACCTTAAAGATAAAACCAATAAATTTTAACAAGTATGTCTAAAATTCTATGGAAAAAAATTTTTCAAAGGTTATGTATTTAATGATACAAACCCATAAAATAAAAAATGTATAAGAACTATTGACTTAAAAAATTTAAATTTTTTTGACTTTGGATTAATAACCAAATTGACCTAAAATTGCTGAATATAATATATTATAAAATGAAAAATTTAATTGAATTTGTTTACTCTGTAAATCAGATAACTTTTTTATGTAAAAACTGACGCATTATAAAATATTAACTTTCAATAAATATGATAATATTTATTTATAATCCATGATTTTAATTAACAATTTTTTTAAAGTGGCCTAAAGATGAATAAAGGAATATTTTCTATCCCTGTTTATAATCAAAAAACTTCGATGAACAAAATGTTAAATGAAGTAATTGAACAAGTTATTAAAGCAGATGAGTGGGGATTGAAAGAAGCTTTTTTTGGAGAGCATATAACTGACAAACATGAGAAAATTACTTCTAGTTTGATGATGGTTGCTACGTTAGCCAAACTCACTAAAAAAATAAAACTAGGTACATTAACAACTAACTTAAATTTTTATAATCCAGCAGTAGTAGCAGCACTAGTCTCAATAGCTGATAATCTAAGTGAAGGAAGATTAATGTTGGGAATTGGGAGTGGTGCAAATATGTCTGATATAGAAGCTATCGACTCAATTGATAAAAATAATCACGCTTTAACACTTGAGACAGAGGCAATAGTAAAAAAATTACTTAAAAGTGACTCACTGGTTAATATTCAAAGTGAAAATTTTAAAGTTTCAACTGAAAAATATGGAAATAATGATTTAGGACTTGGTTATTTTAATGACCTATATAATAAAAGAGAAGATTTAGATATTGTCATGCCTGCACTAAATGCAAATTCATATAATGTTAAACTTTGTGCAAAAAACCAATGGTCAATTGTAATTTCTAATTTTTGCTCTGAAGAAATAATTGAAAACCATATCAACAGTTATTTGGAGCATTCTCCACTTGATAAAAAAAACGCATATAAAAAGATAAAATTAAGTAAATTAATTTTTGCCCATAATGATAAAAATAAAGCTGAAGACCTTGCATATTCTGACAAATCACCCTTTATGGAAGTCACTAAAGCTATTTATACTAAATTGAAAAAATTTAATAAACACTCTTGTTTTGGCAGAAATGTAAATAGTGTTCAGGATGCTGCAAAAAGTATTTTGCTTTATGGAAATCCTGAGCAAATTTCAAAACATTTAACAGAAAAATATAAAGATTTATCTTCAATAGTTTATGTTACTGTACCTATTACTGGAAATGATGACTTTGATAATTCATTAGAAATTTTTTCAAAACATGTTGGAATTTAAGAGTATCATTATAGAATCTGAGGTTTCTAAAGAAGTATTAAAATCAATCATAGATAAAACAAAAATTAATTATAAAAAACTTAAAATTTTACAATTAAAAACAAAAATTAGTAAACTACAGAAAGACTATGAAAGTAAAAAGATAAAGTACAAAAGTAATTTAAATTACAAGTATGAAATTTTTTGGAATATAGTTGAGGAAAAATACAATAAAAAAATAAATTTAGTTAAAAGAAATCAAAACAATAAGAATAAAAACTACAATATTATTTATTCAGACTTTGCTAATGTTCTAGGTTTTCTCCCATCACTATTAACATTGCTATTATTTGATAAAGAAATAAAAAATTTGATTAAATATGACTCTTTGTTTAATAATCTTCAAAAATCTGGTGATTTTGATCATATAAGTTCTGAACAAAAAATTTCGTTTATAAGAAAAGTACTTCGAGGAAAAATATCTATTATTACCCCTCTTTGTCCAGATTATGAACATGTTCATATTGGAATGGGTCTCTACAAATATACATTTAATCAATTAAACGATGGATTAGGTCTAATTGGTAAAAGATTAGTTAAAATTATAAAAGATATACATGAGGTACTTAATAACTTTGGTATTCCTTTTACCCATCATGCTTATTATGGGGATTTTGAGGCATATTCTAAAACAATTTGTAAAAGAGTTGGTGTCACTGAAAAAGAATTCATTGAAAAATTGATTGTAAGCTCAAAAAAAATGAAAAAAAAGATTAAGGAGATACATAAAACTGAACTTTTAGTTAATTCACTTTTATCAAAAAAAAAATGGCTACAAAATTGTAAAAAAAACGAAAAGAAAATTTATAATTTAATAAAGACAAATATGGCTTTCAAAAAAAAAATATACGATATTTTGCCATCTAGAATGGAGCTTTATAAAACTTGGTATCCTGATTTAGATGACAAAAAATATCTCAATCTTTTAGTAACTCAAGGCGCTGAATACACAACAATGGGTGACTTGTTTTTTAAAAAAATAAAAAATCCTGTAGTATTTGGTTTAGATCATCCGAAGATGGCTATATTTTATAATGTAAATGTGGATATTCCTGTATTATATGGAAAGCCTAAATATGTTTAAGAACTTCAAAATAAAATTTTTGATTTGAAAAAAATATTAAATCATTTAAACACTGCATGATGACTACAATTAGTATAAGTGATCTAAAGAAAAGTTATTTACAAAGGGGAACGATAATGGTTCCATTCAAATCTAGGAATAATCCTCTTTCATTCAAAGACTTCAATAATTTAAAAAATTATTGTCAAAAAGTTGAAAAAGAATTTATTACCATTGGAGATGCTGGTGAAAAAAACCATTTATTGGTTGGCAGATTTATGACTGATAAAATAAAACCTGAAATAGTAAAAAATAAGTATTCAAAAAAAGTTATCTCTATTTTAAAAAAAAAAAGAATAACGGATTTTATTAAAAAGATCATTAAAACAAAAAAAAAAGTTTATTTAAGAAGAATTCAATTTAACCAAATAGAAAAAAATTGTTTTGTTGGCTATCATTTAGATGTTGATAGTAATCCAGATTATCAGGTAGCATGCGTGATACAACTTGGAAATAAATTTACAGGAGGCATTTATAGAGTATATCAAAAGAACAATAAAAGAAAATTTTATGATTATCCACCTACAGAAGGAAGCTTGATTGTTAGTAATTGTCTTTATCCACATGAGGTCACAACTGTTAAAAGTGGCAAAAGGGGATCTTTGGTCTTTTTTATTTCTTTTAGTAAGGGATTGAATAAAAGAAAAACATAAATGGATTTTTCAAAATTAAAGGGAGTAATCTATTTCAACGGCAAATTTATAGACTCTAAAAAAGCAAAAATTCATGTTTTAAATCATTCATTACATTTTGCTTCATCAATATTTGAGGGTATAGGGGTTTATAATGGTAAGCCTCTTTTTTTGAAGGAGCACTTGTTAAGATTGAAAAGATCAGCAAAAATAATGAGGCTATCAATGCCTACTTCAGTTAATAAATTAGAAATAATCTCAAGACAACTAGTAAAAAAAAATAAAATTGAAAATGGGTATATAAGACCAATAATATATAGATCAAGTCATTCTATGTCACCTGAAACAAAACTGTGTAAATCTGAAATAGCTATAGCAGCTTGGAAATGGGGGAAACTTTTTGATAAACCAGCTTTATCTTTAGAAATTTCTAAATACCCAAAACTAAATTATAAAATATATCCAATTAACGCTAAATCATCTGGATCTTATCAGACCTCAGTTTTAGCAAGAGCAGATTTAGAGAAAACTAAATTTGATGATTGTTTAATGGTTGATTTAAAAGGAAACATAGCAGAAACTAGTGCATGTAATATTTTTTGGATTAAAAATGAAAAAGTTTATACTCCTTTGACCCACTCAATTTTAGATGGTGTCACTAGAAGGTGCATAATCAAACTATGCAAAATGAATAGGATTAATATTTCAATAAATAATTATAAGTTAAATAAAATTTATAATGCCGATAGTGTATTTACAACTGGAACAGCGGCTGAAATACAAATAATAGACAAAATTAAAAATCAAAAATTTGATGTAAATTCAAAAATAATTCAATTTTTGATTGAAAAATATCAATTTATAAAAAATGCTGGTCCTAACTTAATTAGTGATATTAAAAAGATATAAATATTTTACGAGAAAAAAATATTTATGGATATAATTCACGCAAACGATCTTTAATTGAGTCAATGTCCTCAAGTTCACCATGACCCAGGGCATAGTTACAATTAAAGCATGGTGACTCTTTTTCAATATTTCCCTCAATATGATCCTTTCTTAACAAATTTGCTTGTTTATTCCACAGCTTGTCTAAAGACTCATTTTTAACGTTTCCTACTACCAATTTATGACTCCAATCGACACAACATGGTGTTACATCTCCATTAAAAAGAACTGTTAATCTTGAAAAAGGTTGAGAACAAATTTTTTTATAGTAGTAGTCTTTTCCGTGCAATGATTTGTCCTTATTTTTTCCTAATTTTAAATCTTTTTGATCACTATCGGACCATCCATGTAAATAATTTATCTTAGCTTCGTCAGCATAAGGTTCAAAAGTTTTTTTGAAAAATAATTCATCTTCTTTGCTGAGATCAACATTCAAGATTTTTGCTGTCACATGAACATTTGAATTAAGTTTCTTTTTAATCTCCCAAAAATTTTTTACATTTTCAAAGATTTTTTTAAAATTTATTTTATTATTAGTAACTTTTAAATAACCCTCGTCATTTAAATGATAGATGGAGAATCTAATTTTTTTTAATCCAGCTTGAATTATTTTGGTAGAATTATCTGGTGTTAACGCAGATGCATTTGTTGTAATTTCTAATTGATCGGTAAGATTTTTTTTATTCAAAATATTAATCATCTCTGGTAAATTTTTATTTAATAATGGCTCTCCATCTTTAAAAAGGCTTATTTGAGCGGGTCTTTGTCCATATTTTTTAACCATGAAATCAAGATCATTTATAATTTTTTCAAAAAGGTTAAGATCCATCATTCCTTTCGGTCTATTAACTTGAGTTAATAATTTATCATCACCGGTTGGGCAAAAAATACATTTAAAATTACAAACATTTGATGGGTCAATAAAAATAACTAAAGGTACATTCAGTGGCAAAACGTCTTTTATATGAACTGACATTGTGATTTTTTATCAAAGTTATATACTTTTTCAATTAGTATATCTTATTACTCAAATCAGTGTACTTAAATTAAATCAATATTTACCTAATTATTCAAAAAATATAACTAATTACATATCAATCTCTAAATTTTAAAATAATTGAAATTTCATTATTTATTTTGCAGAATGTATAAACCAATATAAAAATAGAACATTAAATAATATACGGGAAAATTTCACATAATTAAATCAGGAATGTTAAAGGTTTTTTTCAATCAAATTTTATTTAATCTTAAGAATTCAAAAAAACCTTTTTATAGGCATAATAATGAAATCTACTCATATAAGTACGCTTATCTAAATTTGTTAAAATTAAATAATTATTTATATAAATTTAGAAATAAAAAGATAATATTATTTTCTGATAAATCTTTAGGTTATTATATTTCAGTATTAGCAATTTTTCTTTCAGGGAACACCTGGATACAAATATCTCCGAACATACCTTTTGCAAAAATCAAGCAAATTATAAAATT
>CACJYH010000026.1 GCA_902597695.1 uncultured Pelagibacteraceae bacterium
AATAAAAGATATAACCAGAAATCAATAAGACCTTGTGTTTTAGTTTTAAAATTTCTGTATAAAAAATCTGCTCTTATATGCACTCCTCTAGAAAGAGCATATCCTGCACCAAGCATAAATAATGCGCCATAAAGAAAACGGCTTATGTCGTAAGCCCAAATTGTTGGTGCTAAAAATAATTTTCTTGCAAGAACTTCATAGGTCATTGCAAAAATGAGTGGCATCAGTATCCAACAAACAATACTACCAATCCACTTACTAAATTTATCAATATTAACAATAGATTTAGCCATCCATGATGGCATATCGGTTGGCATTTTACCTGATCCACCTCGCCTTTCGGCAATCATTTCATCAGAGATATCTAGTTTACCAGGTTCGTCTGCCATAAAATTTAAGTTAAAAAAATTAGAGCGGACTTTAAAAGTCCGCTCTAAAAAATCAAGATTGATTACTGATTACTTTAATGTTGCTGCGTGAGCCATTCCTAGCTTCGCATTAGACATTTGAGCACCACTCCAGAAAGGAACAGCAACATCAGCAAAATTTTTCATTGAAGTGTAAACTTCGTTAAAAAATTTATTATCTTTAGCATTCTTATTTAAAGATGCTTTTGCTGCAGCCATATATTCTGTGAAATAATCTGAAGGTGTATCTTCTAGAATTACTCCATGTTTAGTAGTTAGCTCTCTTAAAGCTTTACCATTCTCATAGATTCTGTAACTTAAAGATTTTGCTAATGAAGCATTAGCAGCTACTTCAAGTGACTTTTTCTCATGAGCACTCATAGCATTGTATGTTTTTCCAGTAATATAAAAGTCAGCATTTACGACTACTTGGTGTAAACCTTGTAAGTAATAGTGCTTTAATACTTTTTGGAAACCAAATGTTAAGTCTGGTTTTGGACAACACCATTCAGCAGCATCGATAGTTCCTGCTTCAAGAGCTGGCAGAATATCTCCACCACCCATTGCAACAGACGCTATACCAATGTCTTTATAAGTTTGTCCTGGAATTCCTGGAGGAGTTCTGAACTTATATTTTCTAAAGTCAGCCATATCTTTAATTGGTTTTGGGAACCAACCTAAAGCTTCTGGACCAACTGGTTGAATCATAAATCCTTTAATATCTCTTCCCATTTCTTTCCATAGTTGATCGTATAATTCTTTACCACCACCATATTGGAACCATGATAGGAATGCGATATTGTCGATACCTACTCCACCACCAGCTACTGGCGAACCAAATAACATTGCAGCAGGGTGATCACCTGACCAATAGTGAGTCCATGCGAAACCACAATCAATCAAACCTTTATCAACAGCATCTAGAGTTTCTTTAACTCCTACAACTGCGCCAGCTGGCAATATTTCAAATTTTAACGATCCACTCGTTAATTCAGTTACTGTGTCAGTAAAGTCCTTTAACATTTTTACCTCATCAGCTTTAGTGTTAAGAACAGTTTGACACTTTAATGTTTTTGCAGCATTGGCACTTGAAGTAAATCCAAGAACTAAAATTGTTGCAAATAACATTGAAATGATTTTTTTCATTATTTATCCTCTTGTTAGTTAAATTTAACTTATTGAATTCAATCAGAAAAACAAACCTGACACAAGTGACAATTGATAAATATAAGTGTAAAAACAATAAAAAGCTTAAACTAAAAAACAATACAACTATTGATGGAAAATTTTGATTACGTAATTATTGGAGCAGGATCTGCAGGATGTGTTCTGGCAAACAGACTTTCTGAAAATCCAAATAACAAAGTCGTATTAATTGAAGCTGGTGGTAAAGATAATTACCCATGGATACATATTCCTGTTGGATATTTTAAAACGATGCACAATCCCTCTGTTGATTGGTGTTATAAAACTGAGCCTGATGCTTCAATGAATAATAGATCAATCCGTTATCCAAGAGGCAAAACTTTAGGCGGTAGCTCTTCAATCAACGGACTACTTTATATAAGAGGACAAAGCAGAGATTATGATATTTGGCGACAATTAGGAAATACTGGTTGGGGTTGGGATGATGTTCTGCCATATTTTATAAAGGCAGAAAACCAAGAGAGAGGAAAAGATGAATTTCATGGTATTGGAGGGCCTCTATCAGTTTCTGATCAAAGAATTCAATTACCGTTATTGAATGAATTTCAAAATGCTGCCGAAGAGTTTGGTATCCCCAAAACAAAAGATTTTAACACAGGCAACAATCATGGATGTGGTTATTTTCAAGTTACCGAAAAAGATGGCTTTAGATGTAGTACTTCAGTTGGATATTTAAACCCAATAAAGAATAGACAAAATTTAAGAACCATAACTAATGCCCATGTAAAAAAAATTAATTTTAAAGGCAAAACTGCAAAAGGAATTGAGTACTGGCAAGGCGATGAGCTTAAAAAACTTACTTGTAATAAAGAAATAATTTTATCATCAGGCTCAATAGGTTCACCTCAGATATTGCAAACTTCTGGAATAGGAAATTCTCAAAAATTAAAAGATTTAGGTATAGATGTAGTGCAAGAATTAAAAGGTGTGGGTGAAAATTTACAAGACCACTTGATGTTTAGACCTATATATAAAATTCAAGGACTTAAATCTCTAAATAAAAAAGTTAATAGTTTATTTGGAAAATTAATGATTGGTCTGGAATATGTTTTTAATCGAAGTGGACCAATGACTATGGGAGCAAGCCAAATGTGTATGTTTGCTAAAAGTGATCCCTCATTAGAATTACCAGATCTACAATGGCACGTACAACCAATGAGTATGGACACTCTAGGGGCAACTAAAAATCATGATTTTCATGCTTTCACACCTACTGTTTCAAATATTAGACCTACAAGTAGAGGTCATGTAAGTATCGTAGATAAAGATTCCAGAACATATGCAAAAATAAAAATGAATTATCTTTCAACCGATCACGACCGAATGATTGCAGCTAAAGGATTAAAACTTACAAGAAAAATTGTCATGGAATCTGAAACATTTAAAAAATATAAACCCGAGGAATATAGACCAGGTATTGACATTAACGATGATGAGGAACTTGTAAAAGCAGGTTCAGATTTTGCACAAACAATTTTTCATCCAGTTGGTACATGTAAAATGGGTCAGGATGATATGGCTGTAGTTGATGAAAAACTAAAAGTAAAAGGAATTGAAAATTTAAGAGTAATTGATGCTTCTATAATGCCAAACATTACATCAGGTAATACTAATGCACCTACAATAATGATTGCAGAAAAAGGTGCAGATATGATACTTACCCATTGATGTTTGCTGAATTATTTACACCAGAACAATTAACTATATTAACTCAAATTATTTTAATCGATCTAGTCCTTGCAGGAGACAATGCAATAATAATTGGTATGGTTGCATCAAAATTTCCTTTAGAGCAAAGAAGAAAAATTATTATTTTTGGAATTGGTGGTGCGGTTGTTTTAAGAATTATTCTAACTTTACTGACTGCATATTTACTTCAAATAACTGGGCTAAGGCTTTTTGGAGGTTTGCTTCTTCTTTATATTGTCTACAAATTATATGTAGATGTTATTAAAGGCTCTGAAAATTATGATGATATAAAAGTTGATAATTCTAGTTTTTTCAAAGCGATTTGGACAATCCTCTTAGCAGATTTTACAATGAGCTTAGATAATGTTTTGGGAGTTGCCGGAGCAGCTGGAGATCATTATGGATTATTAGTATTTGGTTTAGTTCTATCAATTGCCTTAATGGCCTTTGCGGCAACTTTAATATCAAATTGGATTAAGAAGTATAAATGGATCGCTTGGGCAGGTTTGATTGCAATATTAATTGTTGCTATTGAATTGATTTACACAGATATTAAAATATTGTTTTTATAATGTATTTAAAAAATTATAACTTAAAAAATAAAACGGCAGTTGTCACTGGTGCTGGCAAAGGGATTGGAAGAGCTTGCGCAATAGCACTTGCAGAAGCTGGAGCAAATTTAATTATAATTAGTAGAACTAAAAAAGATCTAGATGAAGTTTCAAAAAAGATTAAAAAATTAAAGTCAAAATGTAAATCTTATGTATGTGACATCACAAATTATAATGAAATTAAAAGCATTATTAATAAACAACCAAAAATAGATATTTTGATTAATAATGCAGGCAATAATATTCCTGAACATTTTACAAAAGTAAAAACTAAAAACATGGAATATCTTGTAAAGATTAATACGATGGCGACATTTAATCTTGCTCAGCTGTGTGCTCTTAAGATGATAAAGTCAAAAAATAGAAAAAAAATTGGTGGTTCAATTGTAAACATGTCATCACAAATGGGGCATGTTGGAGGTCCTATTAGAAGCGTATACAACATGACAAAATTTGGTTTAGAGGGATTAACAAAAGGTATGTCAATTGATCTTGCAAAATACAACATTCGAGTAAATACAGTTTGTCCTACATTTGTAGTTACTCCAATGACAAAAAAATTTCTAAAAAGTAAAAAATTTAAAAAAGAAGTATTAGGAAATATTCCATTAGGAAAATTTGCTGAACTTTCTGATGTTTCAAGTGCAGCTGTTTTTCTTGCCTCTGATGCTGCAGCAATGATTACGGGAACTTCATTATTGGTTGATGGTGGATGGACTGCAAGATAATAACTAGATTATTTTTTTTAATTTTTTGTTTTATACCAACACATTCAATAGCAATAGAATTTACAGGAAAATTTCTACAAGGACACTTTATTATTGGAAAGACTGATCCAACAGCAAAAATTATAATAGATAAAAAACAAGTTAAAGTATCAGACGATGGTTTTTTTGTTTTTGGTCTAGATCGAGATAGAAAATTTGATTTAACAATTACAAAAATTGTTAATGGAAAAAAAGATAAAATAATAAAGAAAGTTCTTAAAAGGAAATATAATATTCAAAGAATAGATGGTTTGGAAGAAAGTAAAGTCACGCCTCCTGAGTCTGTTTACAAAAGAATAAAAGAAGAAAATAATAAAATTGGTAAAGCAAGAGCAATAAACTCAGATTTACCCTTTTTCAAAAATCAATTTATTATGCCTGTTGAAGGTATCATTAGTGGTATCTATGGAAGCCAAAGAATTTTAAATGGTAAACCGAAATGGCCTCACTATGGAATTGATATTGCTGCTAAACAAGGAACTATGATCAAGTCATCTGGATCAGGTATTGTTACTATGGCAGAAGATGATCTTTATTATACTGGTGGAACAATAATTATGGATCATGGTCATGGAATTTCAACTATTTATTCACATCTTGAGAATGTAATGGTTTCTGTTGGGGATAAAATAAATCAAGGAGATATAATTGGCACTGTTGGTTCAACTGGAAGATCAACTGGTCCGCATCTCGATTTTAGAGTTAATTGGTTTCAGACTAGACTAGACCCTATGACAGTAATAAATTAATATTTATGGAAGAAAAAATAAAACATAGAATTCAAACTTATTCAGAGTCTAAAAATTCTTTTTTTTACAAACTCATAAAAAAAATAATATTAGATGCGCGTGAGAATTTTTTTAAGCATTTCATACATTCTACAGAATATAATGATAATCAATCTTTATTAGATATAGGAACAACCCCTTCACTTGATAGTGAACAAAACATTATATTAGAGAAAACCAAAAATAACAAAAACATTACATGCTTATCAGATCAGGATTGTAGCATCTTAGAAAAAAAATATCCAAATATTAAAGATTTTATGATTGGAGACGGCACAAACACTGATTTTAAAGATATGTCATTTGATATTGTACATTCGAATGCAACTTTAGAGCACGTTGGTTCATACAATAATCAAATTGCTTTTGTCAAAGAAACTTTGAGAGTATCTAAAAAACATGTTTTTATTCAAACTCCAAACAGATTTTATCCAATAGATTTTCATACTAACTTACCACTTATTCACTGGTTGCCTAAAAAAATTCATAGGAAAATATTAAAATTAGTTGGATTAAATTTTTATTCAACGGAAGAAAATTTAAACTTGTTATCAGAAAGCAATTTGATTGATATTTGTAAAAAATTAGATATTAAAAAATTCAAAATAATTAAACATAAGCTTCTTTTTATGACTTCAAATTTAATATTGGTAATTACAAAATCCTCATAAATTTATGCAAACATTAATTCTATTAACTCTAGTAATCGTGATTGGATGGATATTATTCAGACCTATTACAAAAAAAGAATTAGATAGATATAATGATAGAGACTGGCCAGATATGGATTTACATTAAGAATTTAGAGAAGGCTGTTTCTTCATATCTTCTTTTTTAATACCAGCTACTCTTACTGGTTTTTTCATAGCATCTCTTCTAAAAGGTTCACCTAATTCTTGATTTAATATCACTTCAATAAACGTTGTAATACCTTTCTTTTGATCTTCACAAGATTGTTTAATGGCTGCTGTAGTCTCTTCCATAGTCTTTACAGTCACGCCTTTTAAACCACAAGCATCTGCTACTTTTGCAAAACTTAATTCTGGATCAAGTTCAGTTCCAACAAAATTATTATCAAACCAAAGAGTTGTATTTCTTTTTTCTGCACCCCATTGGTAGTTTCTAAAAATCACCATTGTAATTGCTGGCCATTCTTCTCTTGCACATGAACTCATCTCGTTCATACTTATTCCGAATGCTCCATCCCCCGCAAAACCAATTACAGGTGTATCCGGACAACCAATTTTAGCACCTAGTATTGAAGGAAAACCATAACCACAAGGTCCAAATAAACCTGGTGCTAAATATTTTCTTGGCTTTTCAAATGTCGGATAGGCATTTCCAATTGCGCAATTATTTCCAATATCGCTAGATATAATTACATCCTCAGGCATACCAGCTTGAATAGCTCGCCAAGCTTGTCTTGGTGACATTCTATCAGAGTCTCTCTCTCTAGCTTCTTTATTCCAAACTGTTCCTTCATCATCATCTTCATGATCTAAACTTGATAATTTTTGTAACCATGCTGATTTTGTTTGGTGAATTAAATCTTTTCTTTTTTGTCTATCCGTATCGCCTGCATTTGATGAAAGCCTTTCTAATATTTGCGTTGCCACTAATTTTGCATCACCACTAATGCCAACTGTAACTTTTTTAGTTAATCCAATTCTATCTGGGTTCATATCTACTTGAATTATACTCGCATTTTTAGGCCAATAATCAATTCCATATCCTGGAAGAGTTGAAAAAGGATTTAATCTTGTACCTAAAGCTAAAACTACATCAGCTTTAGAAATTAATTCCATCGCAGCTTTTGATCCATTATATCCCAATGGTCCCACTGCTAAAGGATGACTTCCAGGAAAACTATCGTTGTGTTGATATCCTGAGCAAACAGGTGAATCAAGTTTTTCAGCAAGTTTTTTAGTTTCCTCAATTGCGCCACCAATAACCACGCCTGCTCCAGATAAAATTACTGGAAATTTTGCTTTGGATAATAAATCTGCTGCCTTAGCGATTGCATCAGCACCTCCACCTTGTCTTTCTAATCTGACGATTGGAGGAAGGTTTATATCAATGACTTGACACCAATAATCTCTTGGAACGTTAATTTGTGCTGGTGCTGATCCTCTTATTGCTTTTTCTATTACTCTATTTAAAACT
>CACJYH010000027.1 GCA_902597695.1 uncultured Pelagibacteraceae bacterium
AAAGAATTAAAAAAAGAGTTGGCGATAATCCATTATATTTATCGATTGATATAGATGTTTTAGATCCAGCTTTTGCCCCAGGAACAGGGACACCAGAAATCGCAGGAATGACTTCAAGAGAAATGGTCAATGTAATTCGAGGCTTGTCAGGAATGAATTTAATCTCAGCAGATGTAGTTGAGGTGTCTCCCGCATATGATCATGCTGAGGTGACATCCTTAGCTGCAGCAACAATTGTTTATGAACTTACTAATTTGTTTGCAAAAAAATAAGGAAAGGTTAGGAGTCTGGTATGGAAAATAAAAAAAATTTTTACATCGATGGAAAATGGGTTGCTCCAAAAAGTAAACAAGAAATAAAAGTAATTAATCCTGCTACAGAGGAAAATTGTGCGGTTATTTCTTTAGGTAATAAAGAAGATATTGATTATGCAGTAAGTTCAGCGAAAAAAGCTTATAGCACTTGGGCATTTTCCCCTAAAGAAGAGAGAATAAGATTATTAGAAAAATTGTACGAAAATTATAAGAAAAGATGGGCAGATATTGCTGCAGCTATTACCACAGAAATGGGAGCTCCCAAAGACTTTGCCACAAAACTACAAGCAGGTACAGGTGCGGCACATCTAAAATCATTTATTAGATATCTTAAAAATTTTGAATTTGAAAAACCTTTAGGTGAGCACGCTCCAAATCAAAGATTAATTTATGAACCAAAAGGTGTGTGTGCTTTGATTACACCATGGAACTGGCCAATGAACCAAGTTTGTCTTAAAGTTGCACCAGCTTTAGCTTCTGGCTGTACTATGATTTTAAAACCATCTGAACTTGCTCCTTTATCTTCAATGATTCTTGCAGAATTAATTGATGAAACAAAATTTCCTGCTGGAGTATTCAATTTAGTGAATGGAGATGGTGAAACTACTGGTAATGCACTTACAAGTCATCCTGACGTCAACATGATTTCATTTACTGGCTCTACTCGAGCTGGAGCATTAATTTCACAAAATGCTGCTAAAGATTTTAAAAGAGTAAGTCTAGAATTAGGAGGAAAGGGAGCAAATATAATTTTTAAAGATGCTGATCCAGATGCTATTGAAAGAGGAGCTTTAAGATGTTTCAGAAATTCTGGCCAGTCGTGTAATGCTCCAACTAGAATGCTTGTTGAAAAATCAATGTATAATGAAGCTGTAGAAAGATTAAAAAAATATACTGAAAATTTTGAAGTTGGTGATCCAAAGAAAGAGGGAGAGCATATTGGTCCTGTTATTTCTGAGATGCAATATAATAAAATTCAAACTTTAATTAAAAAGGGTATTGATGAGGGTGCAAAATTAGTTGCAGGAGGTGCTGGTAAACCGGAAGGATTTGAAAAAGGATACTTTGTCAAACCAACAGTTTTTGTTGATGTTAAAAATGATATGGAAGTTGCAAGAACAGAAATTTTTGGTCCGGTGTTATCAGTAATGCCTTTTGAAAATGAAGAGGAAGCAATTAAAATTGCTAATGATACTCCTTATGGATTGACTAATTACATTCAAACTCAAGATAAAGAAAAAGTTAAAAGAGTTGCGAGAAAGTTAAGATCAGGAATGGTAGACGTAAATGGAGCTGGTATTGCTGTAGATGCACCATTTGGAGGTTTTAAACATTCTGGAATAGGTAGAGAAGCTGGTGAACATGGTCTTGAAGAATTTTTAGAAGTGAAAGCTGTTGGTGGCTGGAATTAATTTAAAGTAGATTTTTTTTTAAGACCATCTAAAAATTTTAAACATTTTTTAATTTCATTTAATTCAATAAATTCATCAACTTTGTGAGCTTGTTCAATCGAACCAGGGCCACAAACCACAGTACTCATCCCAATTTCCTGAAACAAGCCAGCCTCAGTGCCAAAAGAAACAACCTCTCTCGAATTGTCCCCAGTTAAACTTGAAACTAACTCACATGCCTCTGAATTTTTAACACGATCAAAACCAGTTACTTCACCTATTATTTTTTTAGTTATTTTTGAATTCGGAAATACTTTTCTCATTTCTGGCAATAAAATTTCATTAGCATACTTGTCTATTTCTTGATTTAAAAAAACTCCATCTTCTTTCACCACCGGTCTAGTCTCCCATTCTATATAACATTTATCAGCTATCACATTGTGAGCTATGCCACCAAATATTCCGCCTACTTGCAAAGTTGAAAAGGGTGGATCAAATATTGAGTCTTTAGGAGCTCTTTTTTTTAAGTCCTGTCTTAATTCAATGAGTTTGTTTGCGTAACGTGAAGCAAACTCAACAGCACTAACCCCTTTATGTGGCATTGAACTATGACCTGCTAAACCTTCAAAATAAGTTGTATATTCATAGCAACCTTTGTGAGCATCTATAATTTTCATTTTAGTTGGTTCTCCAATTATGCATATGCCGTCTTGAATTTTTCTTTTTTTTAACTCCTCAATTAATATGGGTGCTCCAAGACATGCAGTTTCTTCATCAAATGTAAATGAAAAATGGATATCTCTATTTAATTCCACTTTTGAATAAATTGGCGCATAAGCTAAAACACATGCAATAAAACCTTTCATATCACATGCACCTCTGCCATAAAGTTTTTCATCTTTGATTGTGGCTTTAAAAGGATCAGTGCTCCAACTTTTTGAAACTGGAACAGTATCAGTGTGACCGGATAAGATGATCGGTTTTATTCCGTTTGTTTTTTTTCGCTTTAAATGTTGCAAAAAGATTAACTCTTTTCTTTTCCTCATCAAAAGTTTTAAATGAAGTTGCACCTAACTTTTGAAGGTACTCTTCACAATAATTAATTAAATTACTATTATCATCTCCAGAAATTGTTTTGAAACCGATTAAATCAGTCAAAATTTTGATGCAATTTTCGTATAATTTTTCAATATTAATTTCTGTACTCATGAATAATAACTAATATATATACTGAATTTATGAAAGAACAAATAACATACGATATATTTGATAAAGTTGACATACGAGTAGGGACAGTAGTTTCTGTAAAAAAAAATGAGAAAGCAAGAAAACCATCTTTGGTGGTAGAAGTTGATTTTGGAAAAGAGATAGGAATTAAACAATCTTCAGCACAAATTACCCATTATTACAATGAGGATAATTTAAAAGGTAAACAAGTGATTGGAGTTTGTAATTTTCCTGAAAAAAATATTGCTGGAGTAGTGTCTCAAGTTTTGATTTTAGGTTCGATTGATAAGGAAGGCAGAGTGATTCTCGTTCATCCATCTCAACCATCAGAAAATGGTCTTCCAATAGCCTAAGTATGCATCCTGAAATATTATCAATTTCTTTATTTTGGTTTGTCACAGCTTATACGCCGGGTCCAAATAATGTAGTCGCATCTTACTCTGGATTTAATTTTGGGATAAAAAAAACGATCCCTCATATTCTTGGTGTGACTTTAGGTTTTACTTCATTAGTTTTGTTTTTATCGATTGGTTTAATAAATGTTTTTAAATTATTTCCAATCATTCAAATAGTTATCAGATATCTTGGGACTTTATTTTTAATATATCTAGCTTATAAAATTGCATTTTCAACCTCTTCAAATGAAACCCAAAAGGAAAACCCTGTAAAATTTATTGAAACCTTTTTATTTCAATATTTAAATCCTAAAGGCGTCACGGTTGCAATTATTGTTGTCTCTACTTATGTTGAATTAGGTGTAAATTATATAAGTTATGCGACTCAAATAGTTGCTCTTGCTTTTCTATTTTCTGTCACAAGTATTACTTTGTGGACATTTGTTGGTAAATTTTTAAGGAAATTTGCGACAAATGATAAATTTATTAAGTACTTTAATTATGTTATGTCAGGGCTTCTTTTATTAAGCATTGTTACATTTTATATATAAAATATGAAACCAGGTAAAATTAACTCATACAAGACGTTATCTGAAATAGAAATTAACAACAAAAAATTCAAATTTTATTCACTAAAAAAAGCAGAGGAAAATGGCTTGGAGGGCATCTCAAAGTTACCAAAATCTCTTAAAGTTTTGTTAGAAAATTTATTAAGGTATGAAGATGATGTTTCAGTTACAAAAAATCAAATTGAGGCAATTAAAGATTGGCTAAAATCAAAAAAATCTAAAACAGAAATTGCTTATCGACCTGCGAGAGTGTTACTTCAAGATTATACTGGAATTCCTGCAGTGGCTGACTTGGCGGCTATGAGAGAAGCTGTGAAAGAAAAAAATAAAGATCCTAATACAATTAATCCACTTTCTGCAGTAGATCTTGTTATTGACCATTCAGTTCAAGTGGATCAGTCTGCTAAGGCAGATTCATTCGACAAAAATGTTGAAATTGAATTTAATAGAAATGGTGAGAGGTATTCTTTTTTAAAATGGGGTCAGCAAGCATTCAATAACTTTAGAATAGTTCCTCCTGGAACTGGAATTTGTCATCAAGTTAATTTAGAATATTTATCCAAAGTAGTATGGAGTGAAGAGTTTGAAGGACAAAATTATCTTTTTCCAGATACATTAGTAGGAACCGATAGTCATACTACCATGGTTAATGGACTTTCAGTTTTAGGATGGGGAGTAGGTGGAATTGAAGCTGAAGCGGGTATGTTAGGTCAACCTGTTTCAATGCTTATTCCTGAAGTAATAGGTTTTGAAGTAAAAAATAAAATGCCAGAAGGCACTACTGCAACAGATTTAGTTTTAACAGTTGTTAAAATGTTAAGAGACAAGGGTGTGGTTGGAAAGTTTGTAGAATTTTATGGTGATGGTTTAAAGAATTTAACTTTAGCGGATCGTGCAACAATTGCAAATATGGCTCCAGAGTATGGAGCAACTTGTGGATTTTTTCCAATAGATGAAGAAACCTTAAAGTATTTAAAATTTTCCGGAAGGGATGAAATGACAGTAAAAATAGTTGAGGAATATGCTAAAGCTCAGGGTTTGTGGTCTAGTGAAGATATTGATTTTACTGATACTTTAACTTTAGATATGACCACTATTGTTCCTACTATTTCAGGACCAAAAAGACCACAAGATAAAGTTTTATTAACTGATGCTTCAACTAGTTTTAAGAAAAGTTTTTCTGAAGTAACTGGTAAAAAAGATTTTTCAGTTTCAAAAGTTAAAGACAAAGAATATTCAATTAAAGATGGATCTATTTTAATTGCAGCAATTACATCTTGTACAAATACTTCTAATCCAAACGTTTTAATCGGAGCGGGACTTTTAGCTAAGAAAGCAGTGGAATTAGGATTAGAGGTAAAACCATGGGTTAAAACTTCATTAGCACCCGGCTCACAAGTTGTTACAGACTATTTGGAGAAAGCAGGATTAAATACTTATTTAGATAAACTTGGTTTTCATTTGGTGGGTTATGGTTGCACTACATGTATTGGAAATTCAGGTCCGTTAGCTGATGAGATTGTCGACTCTATTCAAAAAGAAAATATTTATGCGGTTTCAGTATTGTCTGGTAATAGAAATTTTGAGGGTAGAATTTCACCGCATATAAAAGCAAATTATCTCGCTTCACCGCCATTAGTCGTTGCTTATGCTCTTGCTGGTCATATGAATTTTGATTTATATAAAGATAGTTTCGGTAAAGATAAAGATGGCAAAGATATTTTTATGAAGGATATTTGGCCATCTAATAAAGAAATTGAAGATGTGTTAAAATCATCTTTAAATCCAGAAATGTTTGTGAAAAGGTATTCAAATGTTTCTGAGGGACCAAAACAATGGCAACAAATTAAAACAGAAAAAAGTAGTATTTATAATTGGGAAGAAAATTCTACATATGTAAAAAAACCACCTTTTTTTGAAAATCTTCCAGATCAACCAGAAGGTTTTAAAAAAATTCATGATGCTCGTCCATTATTAATTTTGGGCGATATGGTAACTACAGATCATATCTCTCCTGCAGGTAATATTCAAAAAGAAAGCCCGACAGGAGAATATTTTATGAAACACCAAATTTTACCTAAAGATTATAATTCTTATGGTGCCAGAAGAGGAAATCACGAAGTCATGATGAGGGGAACATTTGCTAATATCAGAATAAGAAATGAGATGGCGCCTGGTACAGAAGGTGGATTTACAACGCTTTACCCAGAAAAAAAGGTGATGCCAATTTATGATGCAGTTGTTGAATACAAAAAAAGAGGAACAGATTTAGTTGTTATAGGTGGAAAAGAATACGGAACTGGCTCGTCAAGAGATTGGGCAGCGAAAGGAACCAAACTTTTAGGAGTAAAGACTGTAATTGCTGAAAGTTTTGAGAGAATTCATAGATCTAACTTAATTGGGATGGGTATTTTACCATTACAATTTATTGATAATATTGATAGGAAAAACTTAAAATTAATTGGCTCAGAATTGATAAGTATAATCAATCTTGAAAATGGAATTAATCCTTCAGATAAAGTTAAAATAGAAATTAAGTATGCTTCGGGTGAGATTAAAACGATTCAAGCACTTTGTAGAATAGATACTAAAAATGAGCTAGAGTATTATAAAAATGGAGGCATATTACAATACGTTCTTCGAAATATGATTTAATTATGGATGAAGATATAGCAATCATTAATAGCAATACAAGAAATCAGAGAATAAAAGATTTTTTTACAAAAAATAAAAAACTACTCATATCTTGTTTAATCTTTTTGATATTAATACTGCTCGGTTTTTATTCATATCAAATCTATCAAGATAAAAATAAAATTAAAATTTCAGATAAATATAATAGTTCAATTATTAAACATCAGAATGGAGATAACTCTGGGATAGTATCAGCGATGCAAGAGATAGTGGAAAATAAGGATCCAACTTATTCTCCACTGGCTTTATATTACTTAATAGATAATCAGCTAGTGAGTGATAAAAATAAAATTAATAACTTGTTTGATATATTGATTAACAAAACTTCATTAGATAGTGAAATAAAGTATCTTATTATTTACAAAAAAGCTCTTTATAATGCCGATACAATCAATGAAGGTCAAATTTTAGAAATTTTAAATCCAATAATTAATTCAAAAAGTGTTTGGAAGTCTCATGCTTTATATTTGATAGCAGAATATTTTTACTCTAAGGGTGAAAAGCAGAAATCCAAAGAATTTTTCAATCAAATAATTACTTTAGAAAACGCTAATTTGGATATACTCA
>CACJYH010000028.1 GCA_902597695.1 uncultured Pelagibacteraceae bacterium
AGTTTTTTATCATTATTGTATGGGATGCCCATACCTCCCCCAAGGTCAATAAAATCAAAATTATATTGGGTTTTTTTGATGATTTTATCTAATATTCTTAACATTTTTTCATAGGGTTTATGATCTAAAATTTGACTTCCAATATGAACACTTAAACATTTTAAATTAATATTTTTAGAATTCTTACAATATCTCACAAGTTCAAAAAATGTTTTATCATTAACTCCAAATTTATTATCTTTTTTACCTGTCGATATTTGGCTCAAAGTTTTCGCATCAGTATTTGGGTTTAATCTAATACCAATATTAACTTGTTTTTTTTTTATTTTAGCAATTTTATCAATTTCTATGATTTCGCTTTTGGACTCTGAATTTATTAATAAAATATTTTTATCAATTGCAAAATTGATTTCTTTGGAAGTCTTACCAACTCCTGAAAAAACAATCTTCTTTGGACTAATTCCAGCCTTAAGAGCTAACATTAATTCACCCATTGATACAACATCTGCCCCAAGTCCAAATTTTTTTATTTCTTTTATTAAATTTAAGTTAGTATTTGATTTAATAGCAAAACAAATTAATGGTGATATGGATTTAAAATTTTTTTTAAAATCATTTATATTTTCTCTAAGTTGTTTATACGAGTAGCAATATGCAGGTGTTCCATATTTTTTAGCAATATTTTGCAGGATTGTATTTTCAATCTTAAGTTTACTATTTAAAAATCTCATTAAGCTTTATTTAGAAAGTAGCTTGGTATTTTTGAATTACTTTGAGATTCTTTATAGACTGGGTCTCCTTTTTTTCCACAAGCGATCAATGTAGAAAATACAATTATTGCTAAAATAATCTTTTTTTTCATTTTTTTCTTTTATATTTCAATATCATTTTTTTAATATTATCAAAAGATGTTCCACCATATGATTTCTTAGAATTTACAGAATTCTTTAAATCAAACACTTTTAATACATCATTTGATAGTTTTGGTTCAATTTTTTTAAGTTCAGCCAGCGTTAATTGATCGAGATTTTTTTTCTTTTTTTCAGCAAAGTTCACAATATTAGCAGTAACTTTGTATGCTTTTCTAAATGGCATTGAGTGATTTTTTACGAGATAATCTGCAAGATCAGTTGCAGTCAAATATCCTGTGTTAGCTAATTCTATCATTTGTTTTTTATTTGGTGTTAAATTTTTAAGAATCTCATCAAGTATTTTTAAACAATTTTGTAGTGTATCATTAGATTTAAAAACAATTTCCTTATCGTCTTGAAGATCTTTGTAGTAAGATAAAGGTAAACTTTTTAAAACTGTAAGCATAGAAAACAAATTACCATAAATAATTCCAGACTTTCCTCGTAAAAATTCCAAAAGATCTGGATTTTTTTTTTGTGGCATTATCGAAGAACCAGTTACAACTTTATCTGATAAATTTATTAACTTGAAAGCATCAGAGTTCCATATGATAAGTTCCTCAGCTATTCTAGAAATATGCATAGCACAGACTGAAATTGAGTAAAGAAAATCTAGCACAAAATCCCTATCAGAAATTGTATCTATTGAGTTATTAGTTGGTTTTGTAAATCCAAGTTTTTTTGTAGTGTAATTTCTATCAATATTAAAAGATGTTCCAGTTAAAGCGGCAACACCTAAAGGATTTTCATTTAAGTTATCTAAATTATTTATGAATCTCTTTTGATCTCTTTTAAACATTTCAACATAAGCCATTAAATAGTGGCCAAATGAAACTGGCTGAGCATTTTTTAAATGAGTAAATCCAGGCATAAGAGTATATATATTTTTCTCTGCTGCTCTTATTACACTTTTGATTATAACATCTAATAAAATATTAATTTCTTTGGTTGATGATTTCATCCAAATTTTCAAGTCTGTAATCACCTGATCATTTCTGGATCGTGCCGTGTGAATAAAACCCGCATCTTCGCCAATTATTTCAAAAAGTCTTTTTTCAATATTTATATGAATATCCTCATACTTTTTATTAAATTCAAATTTTTTGTTTGTTATCTCTTTTTTGATTTTGTTTAGACCATAAACAATCTTATTCTTTATTTTAAAAGAAATAATTTTTTGTTTAAACAACATTTCGACATGTGCAATAGATCCAATTATATCTTCTTTATATAGTCTCTTATCAACATCAATAGAATTTCCCACTTTTTGAAAAATTGATGAAGTGTTTTTTTTTATTCTATTGCCCCATATTGCCTGGTTGTTTTTATTTTTCGACATGATAATTAATTATACCTATTTAACATGAGATTTTTAATAATATTTGCTTTTTTAATATCTAATTGTGTAGCCGCAGAAATCAAAGACATAAAAAATCTTGTTATCAATAAAGAGCTTAAAAAATATGATGGATTAACGTTTTTAGATGATAAGAGTAATGAAATTCAACTTGATCAATTTAAAGGCAATTTGGTTTTACTCAATTTTTGGGCAACTTGGTGCGCCCCATGTAAAGAGGAAATGCCATCTCTTGATCAATTGCAATCTCAAAAAAATTTAAACAATCTAAAAATATTTCCGATTAATGTTGGTCAGGATAATATAGAAAAAGCCTCCAAATTTTTTGAGGATTTAGGTATAGATAATCTTAAGATATATTTCGACTCACCAATTACCTTAGCGAAAAAGTTTGGACTAAGAGGAGTGCCTACCACAATTTTGATAAACAAGGACGGATATGAGTTTGCAAGAATTGTTGGGTCAATTGATTTTAAGGAAAAAAATTTTGTTGAATGGTTGGCTAGTTACAACTAATTTTTGAAAAAATATGCAAAACCAACCAAAGCAATTATTGCAATAAATTGGAGCAAAACTCTTAACTGCATTAATTTATTAGAATATTTTTTGCTGGTTTCACCACCTTTAAATAAAGTTCCGATACCAAGAATTAAAACTATCCCAACTGCCATTAACAAAACTATAGATAATATTTTAACTACTATTCCAGATATCATGAAGGTATTGTAGGGTGTTTTAAAAATAAAAAAACATAATTCACACACTATGACATTTTGCCTAGATACAGTAATGGTTAAACCAGAGGCTAATACTAAGATTAAAAATGCTATTATCTTACTTCATGGTTATGGTGGTGATGGTAAGGATATTAGTATGCTCTCATTGAACTGGAAAAGACATTTACCCAATACTATTTTTATTTGTCCCAATGGTCATGAACCATGCAGTATAAACCCAAATGGATATCAGTGGTTTGATTTAAGCAAGGATGATCCAGAGTATATTTTGGACCAATCTATAAAAGCTGAAAAAAAATTATCAAAATTTATTGATGAAATTAAAAAAGAATTTAATTTTGAAAATAATCAAATTTGTTTATCTGGTTTTAGTCAAGGTTGTATGATGTCAATAAACTTAGGACTTACTTCTGAAAAACCTTTTAATTGTGTTGTGGGTTTTTCTGGAAAAATTATTGATGAAAAGGATTTGAAATTAAGAAAAAAAAACTCATCAAGTATTTTACTAATTCATGGTGATTCTGATCAAGTTGTCTCACCAAATTTTATGTTAGAGGCAAAAGATTTTTTTATGCGAAATAATATAGACATTGAGACGCATCTCATAAAAAATTGTGACCACCATATTCCTATAAATGCCTCAAGTATTGCATTGAATTATATCTTAAAAAAATTTAATAATTCCTAAATATTGAAAAAAATTTTTATTTAAGTTAAAATTTGATATGAACAATTTTATTGATCAAGATGTTTCACTAGAAAAATGTCCTGCACTAGTTTTAAACGCTGATTATAGACCATTGAGTTACTATCCTCTATCGCTGTGGTCATGGCAAGATACTGTGAAATCAGTTTTTCTAGATCGTGTAATTATAGTCAGTAATTATGACCGTGTTGTAAGAAGTCCTTCATTCAATATGCAATTGCCTAGTGTAATTGCTCTAAAAGATTATATTATTCCTCAATCTAAACCAAGTTTTACAAGGTTTAATGTTTTTCTTAGAGATAAGTTTTCCTGTCAGTATTGTGGCAGCAACGAGGAGTTAACCTTTGACCATTTATTACCTAGATCAAAAGGTGGAGAAACTAATTGGGATAACGTTGTTACGGCATGTTCAGCTTGTAATGTTAAAAAAGGAGGCAAACTATTAAAATTATCGGGCATGAAATTGACGCAATATCCTTTTCAACCCTCTACAGAAGACTTACATCGTAATGGAAAAAATTTTCCCCCAAATTATTTACATAAAAGCTGGATGGACTATTTATATTGGGATGTTGAATTAGAAGCTTAAGTTTTATACTTTTTCTGATATTCGAATTGCAATTTTTGAACCTGTTTTTATTATTTTATCCATAATTGAGTAAATCCCTTTTTTGGTAGCTCCTTTTTCATAAGCAATATCCTTATGATGAAGCTCATCTTCTCTAAATTTTATAATTTTCTTTTTTAGATTTTTTTCTTCTGGACCAAGTTGATTTATTTGGTCTTGGTAATGTTTATCTATTACTTCTTCAACGGAGGCAGTACATAGCATAGCTGCTTTTTTCCCAAGAATAGTAGACCCAAAACCTAAACCTACACCTAGCAGATCCCACAATGGCAAAAATTTTGTTGGCTCAATATTTCTTTTTTTTATTTCGTTTTCAAAAAATTGACAATGTTCAACTTCATGTTCTTTCATATCCTCAATTGTTTTTTTTAAATTGTCATTTTTAACAATTGTATTTAAAGCTAATAGCTGACCTTCATAAATTTTGACAGCACCTCTCTCGCCTGCATGGTCAACTCTAATAAATTCTTCAACTCTTCTATTTGTTTTTTTCATATTTAGTAAAAATTTTTGCTAGGGTTATAATAAATAATATACTTATTACAATATTAATAGTAGTTAGTGATAATCCTAAAATCCTAAATGTCACATCTTTACAGCTTATAGTCTTTTCACTTAGTTGATTTAGTAATTCCTCTTTACTTACATTTTCAGAAAAGTTTTTTACACCACAAACAGTTGATTCTTGAAAAATGCCTTGTTCTATGCCGAAATGATACAATGAAATAAAAAAAGAAAAAATAAAAGTTAGTATTAAAAGCAAAATAAAGAAATTTTCATTTTTCTTTATAATAAACATTAGAGATATCAAAATTATACTTAACCCATAAGGAATTCTCTCTATCAAACATAAATTACATGGTTGGTGGCCCAGAACATGCTCTATAAAATAAGCAGAAATCAAAGCTATTAGACTAATTAGAAAAATTATTCTCAAGTAAATTTCAGTTTTAAGATTAAACATGAGATTTAAAAATCAGATAGATTATTAGGCCAATAATAACAATTAATATTCCAATTATTGTAAACCATTTTGACCCATGCTTATCCATATATTCATTAAATAAATCACCGAGCTTATAAGAAAGGTATGATACGATGAAAAATCTTAATCCTCGGGAAATTAAACTTATCAAAACAAAGATTAAAAAGTTGAATCCTATTAAGCCGCTTGCAATTGTAAAAACTTTGTATGGAAGAGGAGTAAAACCAGCTAAAAAAAGTACTCCTAACCAAGCATAAAAACCATCACTATTAACTAAGTTTTCTTTCATTTTTGATAACTTATCCTCATAACCATAAAAACTCATAATGTGTCCTCCAAATTCAAAAAAGAACGCACCAATTAAGTAACCAAGCATTCCACCTAAAACTGAAAAAATTGTACTTATAAGAAAGATTTTAATAAAATCATTTTTTTTTGATATTACCATTGGAACAACCATTACATCTGGCGGAACAGGAAAAA
>CACJYH010000029.1 GCA_902597695.1 uncultured Pelagibacteraceae bacterium
TGAAGCTACTTCTTGAGTATCATCTAAATTTTTTCGATAAGCTTTGATCTCATCTTTGAGCTCTTTTATTTTATCTTTAAATTGTGGATTGTGGTTTCTTAACTTAAAGAATTCATCACTAATAATTTGTAATTCTTTTGCAGCAGCATCAAATTTCAAACCTCTTTTAGTCTCTGGAACTAAAGGAACCTCGATAGTATTTTCTATGGATCCCGTTCCAGATTGAACTTTTATAATTCCCCAATCTCCTTGCTCACTTACTGCTTTTAGTCTTTCATTGGCTTCTTGTTCTGTTTCAAAAGGATATTCAGGTTTTCTAAAATTTTCAGTTAATAAGTTAATTTTACCAGTAATGTCATCTATTTTAAATTTCGTTTCATTTTCAATTAAATCTTCATTAGTCAATAAAGGAATTAGTTGAATAGTTTTATTGATAAACTCAGTGAGCTCTGTTTTTTGTTGCAAATTTAGATCTTCAGAAAATTTGATTTCATTTAAAGTTGCTTTTAGATTTTTATTTTCTTTCTTTATTTGAGCGGTGCTTTTGAATTCTCTTTCCTCTATTGGAAATTGATATTTTAAACCTAATAAAGAGTCGTTAACTTTTGCTACTTGGCAAAGTTCATTAGCTGATTTTGGGTAAAAACCTTTTGCAATATCCCAAGAATAGTAAAGCCATACCAATAATAGAAAGCTACTTCCAACTATTATCCAGTGAGTACCACCTCTTGCTCTTTCAGGATTTCCAAAAACGGCATCAACCTTTTCAGTTTTGATTAATCTTCTTCCATAGAGAATACAGCCTATAACTGCAAAAAAAATTAAAAAGGTGACGATTTGAGTTAACATTTAATTATCTTTCCCCATAATTTCTTCTTCCATATTCCAAATCATTTCTAATATTTCTTCACGTTTTGCAGAAAAATCTTTGTTCTTTTTAATCTCTCTAAGATCTTCTTTCAGTCCCATTGAGGCAAATGGAAGATTGTATTCTTTATGAATTCGCCCAGGTCGAGGTGCCATCACATATAATCTCTCACCAAGTAACAGAGCTTCTTCAACTGAGTGGGTAATTAAAATAATTGTTTTCCCTGTCTCTTTCCAAATTTTCAAAACAAGAGACTGCATTTTTTCTCTTGTTAATGCATCAAGGGCTCCTAAAGGTTCATCCATTAAAATTAGATCGGGATCATTAATTAAACATCTTGCAAGAGCAACTCTTTGCTGCATACCTCCTGAAAGTTGATAGGTTGGGGTATTACCAAAACCTTTTAAGCCAACTATTTCTAACCATTCATCAACTTTTTTTTGAGTTTCAATTGGATCTTTTTTTTTCATTCTTAATCCAAAGTTGACATTTTCAGCAACTGTTAACCATTCAAACAAAGCACCTTGCTGGAAAACCATACCTCTCTCTACACCGGGTCCATCAATCTCTTTACTGTTTAAAGTAATACTTCCGGAAGTTGGTCGAATAAATCCTGCGGTAATATTCAATAAAGTTGTTTTTCCACAACCTGATGGTCCAAGAACTGTTAACAATTCTCCTTTTTTAAGAGTAAAATTTAAATCTTTTAAAGCGTGTACAGTTTCTCCTTTTGGAGTTTTAAAAATCATATTAAGATTTTGAGAAACTAGATCACTCATTTGTCCACTTTATATTAGAATTTACAGTAAAAAAATAGGCACCAATTTAATAAAAAATTGGCGCCTATTTAAATTTTAATTACCTTTAGATTATAAAGGTAAGAAACTTGTATCTACGTTTCCTCTTGGTGTTCCCATTCCTTTTAGGAATGCATCAAGATTTCCACTTTCCATAGAACTTTTTGTTTCCTCTGGAGTTAGAAATTTGAAACCACTTAAAGTTTCTTTCATGTCGGGAATTTTCATTTCTGATGCTTTTGACATTGCATTCATATCGCTTTTTCCAGCTCTATATCTTGCATTAGCTTCATGAGTTACCTCGATGAAAGTTCTTAACATACCTGGGTTTTCCTTCATAAACTTCGTAGTTACAGAAGTAATATCAATCCCTAGGATGCCTGCATCTCTAGCTTCTTGAACTGTTAGTAATCTAGATCCAACTGCAACAGCAGCTTTAATAGAATTACCACCAAATAAACATGCCATTACAACATCACCGCTTACTAAAGCAGCAGCACCTTCTTCAGGGTCCATTTGAATGATATCCATTTTTTTTCTATCTGCTCCAACAACTTTCATACTCTCATCAAAAACATATTCCGCCATTGTTCCAAGTGGAACAGCAACTTTTTTACCTTCTAATTCAGTTGCGTTGGCTTTTGTAATTCCAGATGCATTAGATGTAACACAAGTTGTTCCTCCCATTCCGTATTCCATAGCAATATCAACTAATTTGATAGGTGCTTTAGATTTTACAGCGTTAATGAATGGAACTAAACCTTGAGAATAAGAAATATCAATATCTCCTGCTAACATCGCATCAGTCATAGCACCACCATTAGTAAAGTTAGTCCACTTTACTGGAACCCCTAGAGCTTTTGCGAAGTTTTTCTTCATCATGTCCTCTAGATTTGGACTTGGCCACTCTAAGAAGTAAGCAACTCTAACTTCATTTGCTGCTGAATTAGC
The DNA here is from genome assembly GCA_902597695.1 of uncultured Pelagibacteraceae bacterium. The sequence continues at coordinate 2,617 of CACJYH010000029.1, forward strand.
AACAGATATTGAAAGATTTAAAGCTACAAAACATCCAAGAATAAAACTTATTATTTTTTTCATTTATGCCTCTTCCTTGTTTATTTATATGTTCCAATTTTAAGATTAATTTGACCTATATGTAAAACAAAAAAATGATCATTATAGTTACACAACTTAAAGTTGTGACATTATTTTGGTGGTTAATTTAAGTTAATTAGTCTAAGGATTCATTTATTAAGTATTTTAAAATTTAATTATGAGCTCAGAAAAAAGAACATCAGTACCTAACTCACTTAATGAACATTGGATGCCATTTACATCTAATAAGGATTTTAAAGAAAATCCAAAATTAATTGTTGAGGCAAAAGGTGTTTATTTAAAAAATCATCATGGCAAAACACAAATTGATGCAAGCTCCGGGTTATTTTGTAATCCTTTAGGACATGGAAGAAAAGAAATCATTGAAGCAATTACAAATCAATTAAATACTTTGGATTATTGTCAGCCGTTTCAACAAGGTTTTGGTGGTTCATTTGAATTAGCAACAAGAATTTCAAAACATACACCCGGAAACTTAAATAAAATTTTTTACACGATATGTGGATCAACTGCAGTGGAAACTGCAATTAAGATTAGCATCGCTTACCATAAAGCAAGAGGCGAGGGGCAAAGATTTAGATTTGTTGGAAGAGAACGTGCTTATCATGGAATGAATATCGGAGCCACATCAGTCGGTGGTATGATCAATAACGTTAAAGCGTATGCAAGTGTATTGATGCCAGGTGTCGTTCATATGAGACATACACATTTAGATGAACACAAATTTATTTCAGGTCAACCTGAAACAGGAGCTGAGATTGCAAATGACTTAGAGAGAATTTGTACTAATTTTGGTTCTGAAAATATCGCAGCGTGTATTGTAGAACCTATCGCAGGTTCAACAGGAACTTTAGTGCCACCAGTTGGATACTTACAAAGATTAAGAGAACTTTGTGACAAACATAAAATACTATTAATTTTTGACGAAGTAATTACGGGTTGGGGAAGAACTGGTTCAGCTTTTGGAGCTCAAGAATTTGGTGTAACACCTGACATAATGACAATGGCAAAAGCAACAACCAATGGAATAGTTCCTTTTGGTGTAGTTGCATGTAAAGAAGAAATTTATGATGCAGTGATGGATAATTCTCCAAAAGGTGCAATAGAATTATTTCATGGTTATACATATTCAGGAATTCCTGTATCAGTGGCCGCAGCATTAGCCGTTCAAGATATTTTTGAAAAAGAAGATATTTTTAATAGAGCAAAAGAACTTGCTCCTTATTTCCAAGAAGGTCTATTTTCTCTTAAAGATATTGATGTAGTAGATAACATAAGAGGTTATGGAATGATGGGTGGAATCGATATTAAAACTGATGGTAGACCTGGTAAAGCAGGTTTAGCTACTTTCAAACATTGTTACGATGCAGGAGTAAATTTCAAAGCGACTGGTGATTGTTTAATTATTGCACCAATGTTTATTTGTGAAAAAAAACACATTGATGAAATCATAGAAAAACTAAGAACTGGAATTACTAATTACGCAAAGAGTAAAAAGAATTAAATTTCGTTAATGAGAATTGGCGTACCTAAAGAAATAAAACCTCAAGAAAATAGAATTGGCCTAACACCGGATAGTGTTAAAACTTTGGTTTCAGAGGGTCACGAAGTTTTAGTTGAAAATAACGGAGGTTTTGAAGCAGGTTTCGATAATGATCAGTACAAAAATGCCGGGGCAAAAATTATAGAAAAAGCTGCTGATATTTTTAATGATGCTGAAATAATTGTTAAAGTTAAAGAGCCTCAAAAAGTTGAGGTTGAAATGATTAGAGAAAATCAAATTGTTTATACCTATTTACATTTGGCTGCTGCAAAAGAATTAACTGAGGGTTTAGTAAAGTCTAAAAGTATTAATATTGCCTACGAGACTATTACAGATGACAATGGACGACTTCCTTTGTTGGCACCTATGAGTGCTGTAGCTGGACGTATGTCGGTTCAAGCAGGAGCACATTGTCTAGAAAAAAATCAAAAAGGCAGAGGAGTTTTATTAGGAGGAGCTCCAGGCGGTGAGCCTGCAAATGTTTTAATTTTAGGTGGAGGTGTTGTAGGTGAAAATGCTGCAACTATAGCAACTGGTATGAAGGCAAAAGTACACGTTGTCGATAAATCAGAAGCAAGATTAAAACAATTAGTTGAAATGTTTGGAGATAAAATAATTCCAGAACAAAGCGACAAAATAGATTTAAAAAAGTTAGTAGCCGAG
>CACJYH010000030.1 GCA_902597695.1 uncultured Pelagibacteraceae bacterium
TTTAGCTTTGATCTTTATTTTAAAATTATTATTAATTTTAATAATATTAATTAATTTCACATTAGATTTATGATTTTTGATCCCAAATGAAATTGTATTAATATTGTTTTTGGTAGCTATTTTTTGATGTAATCTAAAAAAATTATCATCTGCATTTAAAATCACAAAACCATTTGGTTTCGTATTTGAAATTATTTCAGATTTTGCAAGTGCAATATCTTTAATATTCTTAAAATTTTTAGCATGAGCGTAATTTATATTAGTTATAACACTTATGTCTGGTTTGATAATTTTTGATAAATAATCAATTTCTCCTTTTTTATCCATGCCAACTTCTAAAACTCCATAATTATCGTTCTCACTCAAATTAAAAAGGCTTAATGGAACCCCATATTTGTTATTATAAGATTTAGGGGAAATAGTTGTTTTAGAAATTTTTTTTAAAGTTTTGCCTAATAATTCCTTAAGTGTAGTTTTTCCACAGCTCCCTGTTATTGCAATTATCTTTGCATCTATATTCTCTCTGAAAATAGTTGATGTTTCGGTCAAAAATTTCAATGAATTTATTACTTTTATTTGTTTTTTATAATCTAATTTTTTTTTAATTTTATTTACAACTACTATGGAAGCTTTTTTCTTCAGAGCTTCTTCTGCAAACTTATTTCCATCATTTTTCCTGCCTCGTATAGCGAAAAAAATGTCATTTTTTTTAACTTCTTTTGAATTTATTCTAGCTTGTCCAAGAATTAAATTTGTATCTAATTTTTTATCACCAGATGCCTCTTTAATTAAATTTAATTTCAAATTATTTGATAAATTCAAATTTTTTAATTTAATTGCATTTAAAATTATTTTTTTATCTGAAAAATAAATTTTACGATTACCAATTTCTTGAATTTTTTCATGACCCTTGCCAGCAACTAATAAAATATTTCCTGTAGTTAAATCTTTAACCGCTTCAGAAATCGCCTTTGCTCTATCGGAAATTTCAAATATTTTTTTACCATTCATCCCTCTTTTAATATCTTTTCTAATTTTATTTGGATTTTCCAGTCTTGGATTATCATCTGTCAAATATATTTGATCAGCATATAATGAAGCAATTTTACCCATTTTTGATCTTTTATTTTGATCTCTATTTCCACCACAACCAAACAAAAGAACAATTTTTTTATTAGGAAATTGCTCTCTTAGTGAAAGAAGAGAAATTTTTAATGCATCTGGTGTGTGTGCGTAATCCAAGATAACTTTAGATTTATTTTTAATATTACCAATTTTTTCTAGTCGTCCCTCAACAGATCTTATTTTTGAAATAATTCCCAAAATTTTATCTAAACTTAGATTACTTTTTTGAGCAGCTATAATTGCCATCATTATATTCTTGAGTTGTATTTTACCTATAAGATTGAGCTTAATATTTTTGATTAAGTTTTTATATTTGACTATTAACATTTGTTTCTCACCTACAAAATAATGAGACAAAATTTTAAAATGATTTTTTGGATTATTAATAGAATAAATCTTTAAATTTCTCTTCAATGCAATTTTTTTTATGTTTTTAAATTCAGGTATTTTTTCATCAGTTATTACATTACCTTTAATAGATAGCAGTTTCTCAAAAAGATAAAGTTTTGCGATTAAATAATCTTTTAAATTTTTATGATAATCTAAATGATCTTGAGATAAATTTGTAAATATTCCTGAATTAAATTTTAAACCATCTAGCCTATTTTGACTTAAACCATGACTTGAAGCTTCCAATATTACATCATCTACTTTCTGATTTTTAAGATAATTTAATATCTTCCCCAATTGAATTGGGTCGATTGTTGTATTGGATAAATTGATATATTTGTTGTTTGATTTAACACCCAAAGTTCCAATTGATGCAACTTTTCTTTTATTTAATTTTAATATTTGATAATAAAAATCAGCTACGGAAGACTTTCCATTAGTTCCTGTAATTGCTATTAGATTTGTTGGTTTTTTATTATAAATTTTAAAGGAAACTTCAGCTAATAATTTTCTCACATTTTTTGAATGAATAATTAATACTCCATTCGGAAATTTTGTTTTTTTTTTTTCAGTTACGATAATTTTTGAGCCTTTATTTATTGCATCTAATATGAAATTATTTCCATCAATATTTGTACCTTTAATCGCAAAAAAGATATTATCTTTTTTTACTTTTGAACTCTCGAAACAGATGTCAGAAAAAAAAGTCTTTTCAAATTTTTTTCCAATATTTGGGAAATAATCTTTAAGTAACATTTAGAAATTAAATTGACTATATTTTGTGGCTAAAATAGGCCCAATTTTTTCAACAATTTGACCCGTAGCTTCAACTGTTGTCCATCCAGCAGTATTAAAAGGTGTCCCTTTATACTTTATGTTTGATCCATCTCTATAATGATAAATATAGTTTTCATTTATTTTTGGTTCATCCAACATAACGGCTAAAACAAATTTTGGTTTAGATGTTGGAAATACTGACACAAAAGAATTAATCTTCTTATTTGAATACTCTCCATCCGTACTTTTTTCGGCTGTTCCTGTTTTACCGCCAATTTCATATCCATTTACATTTGCTAGTGATGCGGTTCCATCTTTTGTTGAAACAATTTTTCTCAAGATTGGTAAAATTTCTCTTGATAAGTCTTGACTTAAAATTTTTTCTTTTTTTTCATTGTTGTTATTTTTGACCAACTTTGGTTTTATTTGATAACCCCCATTAACGACAATAGAATAAGCTTTTGCTAATTGAAGCAATGTAGTTGTAATGCCATGACCAAATGATGCTGTAGCAAGGGGACATTTTCCCCAATTGAATTGTATTGGTTTTCCTACTTCCTCAATATCAAAGTCAATTTTTTCTAAAATACCAATCTTTGATAAAAATGACTTAAATTTTTCTTCACCCACTTGCTGAACAATTCTAACTGAGCCTATATTACCTGAGCGAACTAATATTTGTTCAGCAGTAAGATTGGATGGGATTTTTTTGTCGTATTCTCTTATCGGAAATCCTGCACACATAAGAGATTTTGGCAAATCAATATATTCCGTTTCAACAGTAATAATTTTTTCATCAAGAGCAGCAGCTAATGTGAAAGTTTTAAATACAGATCCAAATTCATAGACACCTTTAGTGACTCTATTTATATAATTTGAATCTGAGATTTTCTCTCTTTGATTTGGATTAAAATCAGGAAGAGAAACTAAAGATAGTATTTCACCATTATTTACATCCATCAAAATTGCAGCACTTCCAATAGTATTAAAAATTTTGTTAAATTTAATTAACTCTTCTCTGATTAAAAATTGAATGTCTTTGTCGACTGTTAATTGAATAGGTTCTTTACTATTTCTTAAAATTTTGTCTAATGATTTTTCCAGACCTGAGACTCCGTTATTATCATTATCAATTTGACCAAGAATATGACTAAATAAGTTTTTTTCAGGATAAATTCTTGTTAATTTTTCCTCAGGTTGAATTGATTTGTCACCTAGTTTCATAATCTTTTCATAATTTTCTTCAGATATTTTTTTTTCTAAGTAAAAAAATTTTTTATTTTTCAGTTGATTTTGAATTTTGACAAAATCTTTGTTGGGAAAAATATATTTTAGATTTATCAATAACTTTTTTTTATCAATAACTTTTCTCGTGCTTATGCCAACATCAATTGAGCTTACTGTCTTACTTAGGTATTTTCCATTTCTATCAATTATGTCTGCTCTAAAAAGTTTATTGGAAGAACTAGTCAAATTTTCATTTATTAGTTTTTTGGAATCTCTAGAGCCAAGATGTACTAAGTGTATAGAAAAAATTATAAAAATTATAAAAAAGATAAAAAAAATAAATGAAATCCTATTAAATGAAATATTAATATTAGACTTATTTTTTTTAAAAGAAAAATCATTACGATTATCCTCTAAAATAATTTGTGAATTTTTATTATTCATTTTTATTAAAACTTAATTGACCTATTTCGATTTCATTATTTTTTCTAGTAATTGTTTGAATTTCCTGGATATCAAATTTTATTAATTCATTGTCAAAGTAAAGATTTTGAAACTGAAGTAATTTTTCAGTAGAACTCAAATAATCAAATTCCAATCTAGTATTTTCAAAATTTTTTTTTAAATCTCTAATGTTTTCTTTTAAAACAAATATTTCATCATCAATCCTTTTTGTT
>CACJYH010000031.1 GCA_902597695.1 uncultured Pelagibacteraceae bacterium
GGCAAAATTAGTCCAAGATATAGAGGTGAACACGCATTAAGAAGATATCCTAATGGAGAAGAGAGATGTATAGCTTGTAAATTGTGTGAAGCTGTCTGTCCCGCTCAAGCAATTACAATTGAATCTGCCGAAAGAGCTGATGGAAGCAGAAAAACTACTCGCTATGATATTGATATGATGAAATGTATTTATTGTGGATTATGTGAAGAGTCTTGTCCTGTAGATGCAATTGTCCAAGGACCAAATTTCGAATTTTCAACTGAAACTCGTGAAGAACTCTATTATACAAAAGAAAAGCTCCTAGATAACGGAGATAGATGGGAAAATGTTTTAGCGGCAAATATTAAATCAGACAATCCATACAGATAATTTATGATTGCACATGCAATATTTTTTTATGTCTTTTCTGTGATTGCAGTTGTTTCTGCCATAATGGTAACTGTTTCTAAAAACACAGTTCATTCAGTTTTTTTTTTAATTCTTGATTTTATAAGCATATCTTGCCTATTTATAATGATTGGTGCTGAATTTTTGGGGATGATTATGTTGATAGTTTATGTTGGGGCAGTTGCAGTGCTATTTTTGTTTGTCGTAATGATGCTTAATGTTGCTCAACAAAAAAATCAGTGGTTTGTTTCAAAAGATAGCTCAAGACATATTCCTATAGGATTATTAATCAGTGTAATAATTTTTTTTGAATTGATAATTGTAATAGGTGGATGGAAATATAAGCCTAATTTATTTAATTCTGCAAAATCATCACTAGAAAACGGGGTTAGTAACACTCATTCATTAGGTCAGGTTTTATACACTGATTATATACATGTGTTTCAAATTAGTGGGATGATACTTTTGATTGCTATGATAGGTGCAATAGTTCTTACTTTTAGACAAAGAGAGGGTGTAAAAAAACAAAGTTATTTAAAACAAATATCTAGAGAAAGGACTGAAGGTGTGGAAGTACTTGAAGTTGCGTCTAATAAAGGAGTAAAAATAGATGATTGATATAGGTTTAGGTCATTATTTAACTTTAGGTGCTGTTATTTTTAGTATTGGAATAATTGGTATATTTCTTAATAGAAAAAATATTATTGTAATCTTGATGAGTATTGAACTTATCTTATTAGCTGTAAATATTAATTTAGTATCTTTTTCAATTTATTTAGGAGATCTTTCTGGTCAAGTATTTACCCTTTTTATACTAACTGTTGCTGCAGCTGAGGCTGCGATTGGTCTTGCGATCATAGTTGTTTATTTTAGAAACTCTGGAACTATTCGAGTAGAGGAGATAGATAAACTAAAAGGTTAAAATGGAAATTTCAATTATAACATTACCATTAATTGCTTCAATTATTTCAGGATTTTTTGGAAAATTAATAGGAGATAGAAGTTCAGAAATTATTACTAGCCTATTGGTATCTATTTCAGCAATTTTTTCTGTTTTCGTTTTGTATGAGGTTGTTGTTAATCAATATCAAGAGAACATCATAATAGCGACATGGATTAGCTCTGGATCGCTTGAAGTAAATTGGTCAATGAAGATTGACTCATTATCTGCTGTGATGTTAGTTGTTGTTACATCAGTTTCTGCCTTAGTTCACATTTATTCAATCGGTTACATGTCTCACGATCCGCACAAACCAAGATTTATGGCTTACTTATCCCTATTTACATTTGCAATGCTAATGTTAGTTACTGCAGATAATTTCATTCAATTATTTTTTGGTTGGGAAGGTGTAGGCTTATGTTCGTATTTTTTAATAGGATTTTGGTTTAAAAAAGAGTCAGCAAACAAAGCTGCAATTAAAGCATTTGTAGTAAATAGAGTGGGTGATTTCGGGTTTGCTCTCGGGATATTTTTAATTTTTTATTTATTTGGAACAGTAAATTATTCTGAAGTTTTTGCTAAAATTCCAAACGTTACAGATAAAGATTTGGTATTTTTAGGTATCACATTTAATGCTGTAGATTTAATTTGCTTACTTTTATTCATTGGTGCAATGGGTAAATCAGCACAAATTTTACTTCATACCTGGTTACCAGACGCTATGGAGGGACCAACACCTGTTTCTGCCTTAATTCATGCCGCCACAATGGTAACAGCAGGAGTTTTTCTAGTTGTAAGGTGTTCTCCAATTTATGAATACTCTGATCTAGCTTTAAATATCATTACAATTGTTGGTATGAGTACCGCATTCTTTGCTGCAACAGTAGCACTGGTACAAAATGATATTAAAAAAATAATTGCTTATTCTACTTGTAGCCAATTAGGTTACATGTTTTTTGCCACTGGTGTGGGAGCGTATAATGTTGCAATGTTTCATTTATTCACTCACGCGTTTTTTAAAGCACTATTATTTTTAGGATCCGGTTCAGTTATTCATGCTTTTAAAGACGAACAAAATATAAATAATATGGGCGGAGTGTGGAAAAAACTTCCATACACTTATTCACTAATGATTATAGGAACGCTAGCTTTAACGGGATTTCCATTTTTGTCAGGTTTTTATTCCAAAGATGCAATAATTGAATTTGCTTATTTGAGAGGAAATACAACAGGTTATTATGCTGCTGGTATAGGTATTTTTACAGCATTTCTTACATCAATTTATTCTTGGAGATTAATTTTTAAAACTTTTCATGGTGAGTATAATAATAAAGAGATTAAGATAGATGAGACGCACGAGTCTCCTATCGTGATGTTGATACCTCTAGTTTTATTATCAATTGGTGCAATGTTTGCAGGATTTTTATTTAAAGAATTATTTATCGGTTATGAAGGATTAAATAATTTTTGGCATGACTCAATATTTTTTCTCAAACCATTAAGTACTGATCACCCACCACTATGGTTTTTATTACTTACTCCAACTTTGGTAATATTATCTATTCCACTAGCATATTATTTATTCCTTAAAAATAGAAATTTACCTGAACGATTAGCTAGTATAAATAAACCACTTTATCAGTTTTTGTTAAATAAATGGTATTTTGATGAACTTTATGATGTTTTATTTGTTAAACCATCAAAAAAATTAGGTTTATTTTTATGGAAGTTCTTTGATTTGAAAATTATCGATGGGTTTGGTCCAGACGGTATTTCGTCGATGATCAAAAAATTTTCAGTAAAAGCTAATAAATTTCAAAGTGGGTATATATATCAATATGCTTTTGTAATGTTACTTGGTTTTTCTGCTTTATTAACATTCTTAATTGTAAAATAATGAACTTTCCTATTCTTTCCTCTTTGATTTTATTACCATCAATTGGAGCTTTATTCT
>CACJYH010000032.1 GCA_902597695.1 uncultured Pelagibacteraceae bacterium
AGCTTTAGAAAAAATTAAAAGCAAATTCGATAATAAAAAGAAAAGTGTTTCAATGGCAGATTTGATTGTACTAGCTGGTGGTGTTGGTATCGAAATGGCTGCAAAAAAAGCTGGCTACAAAGTTCAAGTTCCATTTTCAGCAGGAAGGGGAGATGCAAGGCAAGATCAGACTGATATTAACTCATTTGGTCTTCTAGAACCACAAGCAGATGGTTTTAGAAATTACTTAAATGGTGGAGCCTCAAATGTTTCTGCAGAGGAAAAACTTGTTGATAAGGCTCAATTGATGGGTTTAACAGCTCCAGAAATGACTGCACTTGTGGGTGGTATGAGAGTGTTAAACACAAATTTTGATGGTTCAAAACATGGTGTTTTTACTAACAGACCTGGTTCTCTTACTAACGATTATTTCATAAATCTTTTAGACATGAATACGACTTGGAAAGAGGAAGATAAATCTGAACAAACATTTATTGGTAAAGATAGAAAAACTCAAAAAACAAAATGGAAGGCGACAAGAGTTGATTTAATTTTTGGTTCAAATTCTCAACTAAGAGCTTTAGCAGAAGTTTATGCATGTGAAGACTCAGGTGATAAATTTGTTAAAGATTTTATCGCGGCATGGGTAAAAGTTATGAATTCTGATCGATTTGATTTGAAATTAAACTAATTCTATAAAACAGGACAAAAAAATATGGGAACAGTAAATTTTGAGGACTTCTACGAAGTTCCTAATCTTAATTTTGATATATCAAAGTTAAGAAATGCTTTGGATAAAGTTTTAAAAGCTAAAAAATTTAACTCTCCTGGAGTTACCCACTTTGGAGCAATACCATTAAATCAAATCCCGAATGATAGAAGTTCTATTGAGGGTAATAATATAAGAGGAAAATATTGGACGATTGCTGATGAAACTGGGAAAGAAGTTTCTCGAGATGTTGATATTGATGAGTCAAAATATACTCAATTAGTTCCTGAATTTGAAAATACTTATTTTAAAGAAGTTTACGACACTCTAAGCAAAAGGTTTAAACTAGGTAGAGTTAGATTATTATTAAAAGAGCCAAGATCAACATTAAGCTGGCATAAAGATCCTGAATGTAGACTGCATGTACCAATTATAACTAATAAAGGCTGTTCGATGGTAATTGAAAATGTAGCAAAACATCTTCCGGCTGATGGCAAGGTATGGATAACAAATAATACAAAATATCATAATTTTTTTAATGGTGGAGAACAGGCTAGAGTACACATAGTTGCTTGTGTGCTTGATAGTCCGTTTAAAAAATAATGGAATTAACAACCGGCATATTCAAAGCAGCTGGACAGATTTACACAAATAATAGAGGTTCAATTTTAAGGACCATTATTTACACAATTGGTCATTTTATTATAGCTATAACTGTTTTAATGTTTGTTGCTGATGTCAGCTTTATGATAGCACTAACTGACGCAATAGTTGAACCAATAGCTAATTCTATATGGTATTTTATTTTAGATAAGTGGTGGGCGAGCAAATCAAAAAACTCTTAATCTAATACACCCCAAATATTGTCTGTCTTTATCCATCCTTCAAAATCATCCGTATTTATTTTGCACCAAATTCCATTGCATTTTTGAACTATTAGAACTCTTCCGCTTTTAATTTTAGCCAATGGTTTAGAAAAATTTGTCGGATTTTCGAATAAAATTTTGTCTTTTGTGGGAATTATTGAATTTATTTTTTTTAATTGAGACCAATGTATCCATCCGCTGTTGTTTTTAAAATCAATTACTCTTCGCCAGTTCTCTTTTTTATCAATTTGCTTTAGAGGCAAATTCACTTTTTTGTAAATAAACTTTATAGGAGATTCAAAACTCGGTCCATACCTTACATTCACTTTACTTTTCTTTAAAGACAAGAAAGTTTCTTGAGCATAACTTAATGAGGTAAAAGATAATAAAAATAAAGTTATAAGAAAAAGTTTAAATTTTTTTTTTAACATCTTTTAATTTTTTAAATTTAATTTTTCTAAAATTCAGATTTAATAGATCTATAACCAAAACTTGACCATCCAAATTTTTACCGATAGATAAAATTTTTTTTAGAATTTCATTCGCTTGCATAATTCCTATTATACCAGCTACTGTCCCCAAGATGCCTTCATATTCACAATTTAATATATCGTCTGAAATCTCATATTCTTGATAAAAAGATCTTATACAAGGTGTTTTTTTATTTTTAAAATCAAAACTAAAAATATGACCATCAAATTTGCTTATTGCTCCAGTTACAAGAAATTTTTTATATTTTTTTGAAACATCATTAATTAAAAACTTTGTTTCAAAATTATCTGATCCATCAATTATGTAGTCATAATTTTTTATAATTTTTTGATAATTTTTAATATTTAATCTTATTTTATACGTGTTTACTTTTATTTTTGAGTTTATCTTTTTTAATTTTTTTTGAGCAGATTTTATTTTGGATTTTTTTAAGTCTTCGATGCTGTAAAGACTTTGTCTGTGAATATTTGATAAATTAACAATATCAGGGTCAACAATGCCCAAAACACCCACGCCTGCTCTTGCTAAAAACTCAGCCGCAGGACAACCTAAACCCCCCATTCCAATAATTAAAACTTTAGCTCCAATAATTTTTTTTTGACCTAAGGTTCCAATATTTTTTAAAACTATTTGTCTTGAAAATCTCTCTATTTGATTTTTATCTAAATTGATATTCATTTACCTGTTGAACCAAATCCACCTTTACCTCTCATAGACTTAGGTAAATCATTTTTTTCTTCTAATTCCATCTTGACCACAGGTGCTAGGATCATTTGAGCAATTCTATCACCATTATTAATTGAAAAATTTTCATTACCATGATTATAGATGATAACCTTTATTTCTCCTCTATAATCACTATCAATTGTTCCTGGAGTGTTTAACACACTAATATTATTTTTGGCTGCTAAACCTGATCTTGGTCTTACTTGAATCTCGTAATCTTCTGGGAAAGCAACAGATAATCCTGTGGGAACTAAAACAGATGTTTTAGGTTCTAGATTAATGGGTTCTTTTATAAATGCGATTAAGTCTACACCTGATGCGCCACTGGTTTTATATTCGGGTAATTGTACAGCTGGGTCAAGTTTTTTGATTAGAACTTTAACCATTAATTTATTTGAGCAACTATTCTATCTACAATTTCCTCTGAAATCTCTGACTTCTTTTTTAATGAAAGTTTCTCCTTTTTCATTTTTTTATTTTTATAGAAAATTGTAA
>CACJYH010000033.1 GCA_902597695.1 uncultured Pelagibacteraceae bacterium
CTTGAGCTTCTTCTAAAGGATTGAGATCATTCCTTTGAACATTTTCAACAATTGCAAACTCTAGAGATTTTAAATCATCTGCTTCAGTAACAACAACTGGTACCTCATGAAGACCTGCTTTTTGAGCTGCAAGCCATCTTCTTTCTCCTGCAATAATTTCATACTTTGTATTTTCGTTAGATTTCCTTACAATTATTGGCTGAATGATGCCCCTCTCCTTTATAGATTTTTCTAGGTCATTCAAACTATCTTCATCGAAAATTTTTCTTGGTTGGAATTTATTTGGATACAACGCAGTTATTGATAATTTATTTGTTGTTGGCTCTACCTTAGTTTCACCTATTAATGATGATAGTCCTCTACCCAATCCCTTTTTAATCTTGTTCACTAAGCTGCACTCCCTATTTGATTTTCTTGGTTTATAAATTCATTTGTAAAACTATAATATGATTTACTACCAGGGCAATTTTTATCATAGATTAAAACTGGTACTCCATGCGAAGGTGCTTCAGATAATCTTACATTACGCGGGATCACTGTTTGATATACCTTTTCCTTAAAATAATTTCTCGCCTCCTGCTCAACCTGAGAAGATAATTTATTTCTCCTATCATACATCGTCAAAAGTATTCCTTGAATTTCTAAACCAGGGTTTAAATTTATTTTTATTCGATCTATTGTTTTCATCAGTTGGGTTAAACCTTCTAACGCAAAAAATTCTGTTTGAAGAGGGACTAAGAGAGAATTTGAGCATACCAGTGCCATCACTGTCAATAAACTTAAAGATGGTGGGCAATCTATAAGTATGTAATCGTATATTGCTCCAGAATCATTAAAATAAGCGGCTAATTTTACCTTTAGAATAAATGCCCTATCACTATCCCCAGCTGTTTCGACCTCCAGACCAGACAAATTGACATTTGAAGTTATCAAATCGAGATTATCAAATTTTGTTTTTTTAATTACCTCTGAGATAGACTTAGTTCCATTTAAAATACCATAAATGGTTTCGTCTGAATTTTCTGAATTAGATAAACCAAGACCAGTTGTTGCATTCCCTTGTGGATCTAAGTCGATGACCAAAATTTTTTTTCCTTGTTGTGTCAGTGCAGAGGCAAGGTTGATTACAGTGGTTGTTTTTCCAACCCCACCCTTCTGATTTATAATTGAAATAATTTTCATAAAATTTTTTTTTCCATATTTTTTATATTTAACAAAAATGAATCTTTGTTTGTTAAACTTTTTTTTTCCTCATAGTCTAAATCCCAAATTTTAAGGGTTTCATTTAAAATTTTTCTACCGCTTTTGCCCATGAATAAAATAATATTTTTATATTTACGAAAATTCTTTTGAACTAAATCAAGAATTATTGGCATTGGTTTAAAAGCTCTGGACATAATCGTTCCAGTCTCAATATTTTTAATTTTAAAGATATCCTCTTGTATAATTTCTGTATTTAAATTTAATTTATTTGAGACATCTTTTAAAAAAACACATTTATGATGACTTTTTTCATAAAGTTTTATTTTCATGCTGTTTTTTAATTTCTTCATTAAGATTGCTATAATTAGTCCAGGGATACCACCTCCAGAACCTAAATCAGAGGTTGTATTATTATTTAAGTCAACAAAATCAATTATTTGCGCTGAATCAACAATATGTCTTTGCCTTATAACTCCTTGATCAGAGTTTTTTCTGCTAATTATGTTAATTTCCTTATTTTTTTTTTGAATCATGCTTATAAGGCTCTCAAGCTCATTACAAGTTTCACGTGAAACTTCAAATTTTGTAATTTTAGAGTAATTTTTAGAAATTATCGAATCCATTAAGCTATATGCTTAATAGACTTTCTTTTTACGTGTGACAACAAAATATATACGGCTGCTGGAGTAATTCCGTCTATTCGTAAAGCTTGTCCCATAGTTTTTGGCCTTATTTCCTTAAATTTAGACTTTACTTCGTTGGATAAACCAGAAAATTGATCATAATCGATATTATCAGGGATAATTAGATTCTCATCTCTTTTGAAGGCTAGGATATCTGCATTTTGCTTCTTTAAATAACCTCTGTAATGAGAATTAATTTCTATTTGTTCATCTATTTCAGGGCCAAAATTCTTAATTTCAGGCCAAATTCTTCGTATTTTAGTCATATTAGCATCTTTTTGGGCTAAAATTTCATCTGCTGACCTTAAAATACCATCTTTTGCAATTTTTATGCCGTGTTTATGAGCTTTTGATGGAGATATACTTAAACTAGACATTTGAAGTGAAATTTCACTCATTTTCACAAATTTATCCTCAAATTTAAATTTTCTTTCATCAGATATTAAACCGATTTTAATCCCTTTTTTCGTCAGTCTCAAATCAGCGTTATCTGCTCTTAGACTTAATCTATACTCAGCTCTTGAAGTAAACATTCTGTAAGGCTCTGCCACACCCTTAGTAACCAAATCATCTATCATTACTCCAATATAAGCATCTGATCTATCAAGAATGAATGGTTCTTTACCCATAAATGATAATGCTGCGTTTACACCGGCAATAAGACCTTGGGCAGCAGCTTCTTCATATCCTGTAGTTCCATTAATTTGACCAGCTAAATATAAGTTTTTAATTTTTTTAGTTTCTAGTGTTAAAAAAAGTTCTCTAGGATCTATATAGTCATATTCTATAGCATATCCTGGCCTAATCATTTTAACATTCTCTAAACCATTGATATTATTGAGTATTTCAGCTTGCACTACCTCGGGTAGTGAGGTTGATATACCATTTGGGTAAATTGTGTGGTCATCAAGACCTTCGGGCTCTAAAAATATTTGATGTCTTGTCTTTTCGGCAAACTTAACTACTTTATCTTCTATTGATGGACAATATCTAGGTCCTACTCCTTGAATGCTGCCGGAATACATAGCACTCTTAGATAAATTTTTTTCTATAATCTTATGTACCTTTTCGTTTGTATAAGTCATAGAACACGAAACTTGATTATTCGAGATAAATTTCGTTAAAAAAGAGAAGAAGTAAGGATTTTCATCAGCTGCTTGTTTTTCTAAATTTTTGAAATTTATTGTCCTTGCATCAAGTCTTGGTGGAGTACCTGTTTTTAATCTTCCTATTTTAAATTTATATTTTTCTAATTGTTCACTTAAACCAGTGCTTGGTTTCTCATTATATCTACCTGCAGGAGTGCGCTCATCACCAATATGAATCAA
>CACJYH010000034.1 GCA_902597695.1 uncultured Pelagibacteraceae bacterium
AGCACACCGGTTCTATTGGTAACAATGAACGCTGGAAAACCCCACTGGGAGCAAGACTAAGTAGAGATGACATTGTTGAAAAACTAAAAGCAATCTTTGGCTTGTCATCAGGGTTAGTTGCTTGAGCTTAAGAGTGATCTTAAGCCTAGACAAATGATAGGTTTAAATGACAGAACCCGGCTTATAGTTCATCTGGCTTTTCATCGAAAATGAAAATCTTTTAAATGTTCACGTTTTGATTCATTATCATCTTCAATTAGCGTATTTCAATTATAAATAGTATTAGTTGACTCATTTCAAAAAAACCCATAATATCCCATAAATTCCCAAATATGGGATTTACAGGACTTTATGGTTTATGTTTTTATCGACCTACGAAAACAAATTGGACAAAAAAGGAAGGGTGTCAGTGCCTGCAAGTTATAGATCATATTTATCCAATTTGGGATATAATGGTGTAATTTGTTATCCATCTTTTAATAATCAATCAATAGAAGCATGGCCTCAAGATAGAGTAGAAAAAATTTCAAATTCAATAGACTTTTTAAATCCTTTTGAGGAAAAAAGAGATTTTTTTGCAACATCAATTTTATCTGAAAGCACAAATTTACAATTTGATAGTGAAGGAAGAATTTCACTTACTGCAAAATTATTAAAACATGCAAAAATCAAAAACAGCATGGTCTTTGTTGGTCAGGGCAAAACATTCCAAATATGGGAACCAACAATATTTGAAAAATTTAAGGTCAATGCGAGAAAAAAAGCTAATCTAAATCGAGCCAGCCTTAAATGGGAGAATCAACTAAACAAATAATGGGGGATAACAAAATGACAATTAATTTTAAGGTACCAGAAATAAAAGAACTTCAGCCTAGATTGTTAGTAATGGGAATAGGTGGAGCTGGTGGAAATGCAATCAATGAAATGATTGATAATGGAATGCAAGGTGTTGAATTTATAGCAGTTAATACTGATGCACAAGATTTAAAACACAGTAAAGCAAAATCTAAAATTCAAATTGGTTTGAATTTAACAAAAGGTTTAGGAGCTGGAGCAAAACTTGATATTGGCCAAGCTGCCGCTGACGAATCTTTGAATGATATAGTGAATATTCTACAAGGTGCGAATATGGTTTTCATAGCTGCCGGTATGGGTGGCGGAACAGGAACTGGTGCTGCACATGTTATTGCGAGAGCTGCAAAAGAATTAAATATCTTAACAGTTGGAGTAGTTACATTACCATTCTTATATGAAGGTCCTTCAAGAATGAGAAGAGCTCAACAAGGTTTGGAGGAACTAAGAAGACATGTTGATACAATTATAGTTATTCCAAATCAAAATTTATTTAAGATAGCTAATGAGCAAACTACATTTGAAGAATCATTTAATCTTTCAAACAACGTATTAATGCATGGTGTCCAGAGTATTACTGATTTAATGGTTAGACCTGGATTGATCAATCTTGATTTTGCTGACGTGGAATCTGTTATGGCCTCAATGGGTAAAGCTATGATGGGTACCGGTGAAGCCGAGGGAGAAGGCAGATCCATGAAAGCTGCAGAAATGGCTATTAGTAATCCTTTAATTGATGATTATACTTTAAAAGGAGCAAAAGGATTATTAGTCAATATTACTGGTGGTAAAGATCTTAAATTATTTGAAGTTGATGAAGCAGTCAATAAGGTTAGAGCAGAAGTAGATCCTGAAGCTGAATTAATTATTGGCGCTATCACAGATCCAGAACTTGATGGAAAAATGAGAGTTTCAATTGTAGCCACATCTTTAGATGGTCAACAACCAGAAACAAAATCAGTTATTAACATGGTTCATCGTATTCAAAATCGAAATCCTGGCTATTCTGATTTTGGAACAACTGCTGGTACAACTTCTTTTAATTTTCAGAATACGAACTCAACTCTAATTTCTGATGGTGCAACTGCACTTAAACTTGAAAATGAGATAGTATCAGAAAGTATTCAGAGTCAGTCAGTTGACGATGTGAATAAGCAGTATCATGAAGAATTGTTAAAAAATCAAGAAGCTGAAAATATTGTAGAAAACATTTCAGAGGACAATGATACTTCTTTTTCACAAGAAGTATTAAGCTCGTCTAATACTGAAGAATCTTCAAATGATTTAAAGGAATTTGGTGTGGATACAGATGAACCAGATCTATTTAATACAGAAAATCAAGCTTCAACATCTGAAGATTTGCTTGGATCATCAGATGAAGATCAAGAAGAGGATGATTTAGAAATACCTGCATTTTTACGAAGACAAAAAAATTAATGGTCTTCGAAAAAATAAATGGAAGCCACCATGGTATCGGATGCTCCAAAACATTATCCGGTATTGCTTAATGAAATAATTAGCATTATTACCCCTCAACATGGTGGCACATTTATTGATTGTACTTTCGGTCAAGGTGGTTACACAAAAAAAATTTTAAGTTATAAAAATACGCAGGTAATTGCAATTGATAGAGATATAGAAAGTAAAAAAATTGCAGATAAAATTTCTGAAAAGTTCCCAAACAGATTTATTTTCAAACATAAAAAGTTTAGTCAATTAGACAACCTCAAGCTTAAGAATGAAAAAATCAGAGGGATACTCTTAGATTTAGGTTATTCTTTTACTCAAATCAAAGATCCAAAAAAGGGTTTATCATTTAACTCTGTTGGAGATCTAAATATGCAGATGGGTTTAAATAATTTTTCAGCAAGTGATGCAATAAATAATCTGGATGTTCATGAACTAGAGAAAATTTTTAAATTTTTTGGTGAAGAAATAGAAGCCAAAAGAATTGCTTTTAATATTGTAAAAGAAAGAAAGACAAAAAAAATTGATATAAAAAAATTAGTCGAATTGGTAGAAAAATCAAAAAAAAGAAAAAGTTTTAAGATAAACAATGCCACAAAAACTTTTCAAGCTTTAAGAATTTTTGTTAATAAAGAAATTAGTGAATTAATATATGGTTTAATTGCAGCTACAAAAGTGTTAAAAAAAAATGGTATATTAGCAGTTGTAACTTTCCATTCACTAGAGGATAAAATCGTAAAATATTTTTTTAAAAGTTTATCTGAAAAAAAAAGTATATCCCGCTATATGCCAAATATAAATCAACCTGAAACATTATTTAGTATGGTTGAAAAAAAACCAATAATACCATCAGCTAAAGAATT
>CACJYH010000035.1 GCA_902597695.1 uncultured Pelagibacteraceae bacterium
GATACTTCAAATGTTCTTTTTCTCAAATAAGCAGAATATATTCCCCAAGCAATAATTGCTCCGACCATAAATAAATCTCCTTTGTTAAAATTTAAGGTAAGTAAAATATTTAGATCAAGTTTAGTAATAATAGCTAAAATTCCTAAAACTGAAATTATTAATCCAGATATTTGAAAAATATTTGTTTTTTCAATTTTTAATAAAAAACAAACTAAAATTATTGTTACAGGTATTGCGGTATTAAAAAGTGATGCATTAATTACTTGCGTGTAATTTAAAGCGTTATAAGTAAAAGAAGTAAATATACATACACTGGTAGAACCTAGAATAAGAAATAATGATAAATTTCCTTTAATTTGATTTTTTAATTTTAATATCTCTTTATAGGTGAAGGGAAGTAATATTATCCATACTAGGCACCACCTTAAAAATGCGAGTGAGTTGGGAGGTATATTTTCTAAATAAGCAAGCTTTGCTAATGTAAAGTTTCCTGCCCAAAATAATGTTGCACATACTAGCATTATATATGCCTTAGTATTTTGCATTTGATTAACTAAATCTTGTTGAGCTATAAGGGTCTAAATTTAGATTTGTATTTTCTTTAGCTATCATTCCAGAAACAATCTTTCCAGAAATTGGACCTAATGTCCATCCTAAATGATGATGACCAAAACAATAAAATACATTTTTGTAATTTTTTGAAGGTCCCATTACAGGCAAAAAATCTGGCAGTGTAGGTCTAAAACCTAACCACTCGTCTTCATGATCTGGAAGATCACCTAACATATACTTGGCATTATTAATCAAGTTTTTTATTCTTGATTTCGAGAGTGGATTATTTAGTCCACCAAATTCAACTGTGCCAACTACTCTTAAACCCTGTTCCATAGGAGTAATACCAAATCCTCTATTAGAAAAAATTACCGGTCTACTTAAAAGATGATCACAATCTTTGAAGTGAACATGGTAACCTCTTTCAGTATCGAGTGGAATTCGCTCACCTAAATTATCAGTTAATTTTTTTGAAAATGCACCACAAGCAATTACAATTTTATCAAAGGTATGTCTTTCACCATCAGTAATAAAAACAGGTTTTTCTGTATCAAATTGAATATCATTAATATTTTTCTTTTCAAACTTTCCACCTTTTTTTAAAAATAAATCAAATAATTTAAGTAAGATTTTTTTTGGATTCCGAGCGTGCCTTGCGTATGGATAATAAACTCCCGCATGATAAAAAGGTTTTATATTAGGTTCTAAATCATGAATTTCAGATTTATTTACTAATTGTTGTTTTACACCTAGTTCATCCCTTACTTTAATTTCTAATTCTCTACTCTTTAGATCTTTGTCATTCCAAATATATAGAATACCTTTATTTTCGACGAGACCATCTAAATTTATTTCATCAAAAAGTTCATCATACGCTGGTAATGCTAAGTCTAAAATTTGATGCATATTTCTTGCTGTGTGCATCATCTTATTTTTAGTGGTATTTAATATGAATTTGAAAAACCAAGGCAACATTTTTGGCACATAATTCCATTTAAGAGCAAGCGGGCCTGTTGAACTTAATAACATTGCTGGCACATCAGCAAGAACATCTGTTCTATTCAATGATAGTGAAGCATAAGGTGAGAAGTGACCTGCATTCCCATATGAAGCCGCTGGACTGCCTGGATTATCTCTGTCAAATATAGTTACCTTAAAACCTTTTTTTTGAAGAAATAAAGCGTTTGAAACTCCTTGAATACCTGAGCCAACAATCCCCACATGTAAATTTTTACTCATAGAAAAATATACAATCTATCTGTCAAATAAGTTAAGCGACAAATTATACTTAGGCAATCAATTGTTGATTATGAACCCTGGCACTCATGACTATTCCAAAACCAATCATAGTTGCTAACATTGAGGAACCACCATAAGACATAATTGGCAAAGGAGAACCTACTATAGGTAGTAAACCCAAGACCATACTCATATTAATAGTGATGAATACAAAAATTGCTGCACCAAAACTATAACAGAAAATCTTTGCAAAATAACTTCTTGAATTAGCTCCGATCGCAACAATTCTATAAATAATAATTGCATAAATCACTAAAAGAATTGCAGAACCCACAAATCCAAACTCTTCCGAAAAAAGAGTAAAAATAAAATCAGTATGTTTCTCCGGTAAAAATTCAAGATAACTTTGAGTACCTTTTAAAAAACCTTTGCCAAATATACCTCCTGATCCCACAGCTATTTTAGATTGAATGATTTGATAACCCGCACCCAAAGGATCCTTGTCTGGATTTAAAAATGTTAACACTCTTAATTTTTGATAGGGTTTCAAAAAAGCTATAACAAAAGGTAGGGAAATTATAAATCCTAAAATAGTATAAATAAAATACTTATAATTGACACCAGCAAACCATAACACAGCAATGCCACTGATAGCAATTAAGACAGCTGTTCCAAGATCAGGTTGTACAATGACTAACCCCATTGGTAAAAGTATTATTATTAAAGAAGTTAAAATTGTATAAATTGAATTGACATTTTCTAACTTCATTCGATGAAAAAATTTTGCCAAACAAACAATAATAAATATTTTCATTAATTCAGATGGCTGTAAATTTATAAAATATAAATTAATCCATCTTTGAGATCCTGATGAGGTAATTCCAAATAAATAAGTCCCAACCAATAAACCTATAACAGCTACATAAGCTAAATAACCAATTGAAAACCAATATTTAATATTGATAAAAGACATTACTAACATCATCAAAGTAAAAACTGCTAATTTAGTAAAATGACTTTTAGTATGGAATTTAACCTCCCCACCATCTGTGGAGTACATGGTTGCTAAACTAATAAAGCCAAGTAACAATATACAAACTAAAAGAATATAATCAAAGTTTCTAAATTTTTGAAAAAAACTAAGTCTGTTAGTTGTTAATCTTGTATGCTGATACATCTATATCTCCAAATATTTTTTATTGCTTAATGACTCTCTTATTTTGTGTCGATCAATGATTAATTTAAATAATTTGGTTGCCATAGGAGCAGCTGTTGTACTTCCATTTCCCCCATGTTCAACAATGATACTTAAAGCGT
>CACJYH010000036.1 GCA_902597695.1 uncultured Pelagibacteraceae bacterium
ATCGTGAAGCAAATTTCTTCTTTAAATAATGTGCATCAAAATGGAAAATTTGGTGATATTAAAAATAAAAGTGAGAAAGAATTATTAGAGATTTCAGAATTAAAGAATGTTTTAATATTCCAAATAGTTCAATACAAAAATTCAACTCTAGATGTCTCAAAAATAAAAATTGATAACCTAGAATTACCTTCTACTTTAAAATCCTCTTCAAATTCGGATACTAGAATTTTATGGATGGGACCGAAGAATTGGATAGTTATATCTTCTAAAATAGATTTACTTTTAAAAGATGGAAAACAATTTGATGAAAGTAATTTTGCAATTACTGATTTATCGCATTCAAGAACAATAATTGAAATTCAAGGTGATCTTGTTAATGAAGTTTTAAAAAAGGGATGTCCTATAAATATTGATAAATTTAACGAGGGTGATTGCACAAATTCAATTTATAACGGAATATCAATTACGATTGATTTTATTTCTAACAATCCAAGAAAAGTTAGAATTTTTGGATTAAGAAGCTTTGGAGAGTCTTTGCATCATTCAATAACAGATGGTTCATTAGAATTTGGTTATCAAAGTAATTAATTAATAATTCCGCGTTGCAATATAAACACCAACTGATGCTATTAAAAAGCCGACAACATCTATATTTGTAAGAGTTTCATTTAAAAAAAGCCAAGCCATAATTGCAGAGGTTGCTGGTATTAGAAAAAAAACAGAAACTGTTTTGCTGGCTGAATTTTTTTTTATTAAAAACATCAGTATTGTAAATGCACCAAAGGAAACAAGAAAAATTTGATGACTCATTGCTATTATGAATGTTTTTGTAAAATAGATGTAGGGCTCTACAAAAAAAATAATTATCATTACATGAAATAAACAACCACCTAATGCTTGATAAAAATTACTAACGGATAATGGTAAGTTATTACTTAATTTTTTCTGCCAAATAGTAGAAAACGTTATAGATAACAATGCAATTAAAGTTGCAATCAAACCTAGTAGAGGAATACCTGAGCCAACATCTATTCCAAGTACTAAAGAAGCACCAACAAAACCCAATAAAACCCCTACCCATTGTTGTAATGTAACTTTCTCATTTAAAAGCGGTCCGCTCAAAATATTTGTTAGAATTGGTTGAAGTGTTACGATTAGAGCAGCTAAACTTGTTGGCATCCCAATTGAAATCGAATAAAAAACTCCTCCTAAATATAACCCATGAAACAAGACACCGCTGAACATTGACTCAATCAGATATCTTTTTTTAATCAATATTGATTGTTTAAGGTAAATTGAAAACAACAAAAAACCCACAGCAACAAAAAAAAATCTGAAGGCTAGAGCTGCGAAAGGATCACTATTATCAATAATTGGTTTTGTTGTGATAAAGGCAGAAGACCAAAGTAAAACAAATATAAGTGGAAATATTCTGACCATTTCAGGTCTTATAAGTTATTTAATCTACAATATTAAGTATTATTAATTTGTTTTGTTTTGTCTCTTTACACCATAATTCATAACTTTCACACATTCTCCACAAATGATCGAAAGCTCTTTGAGAAATTTCAAGAGGATAATGGCTCTTTGCATAATATAGTTCAGGATATTGAATTAACTGCTTAACTGATAAATCTTTTTGAATATGAAGTAATCTTAGAGTTTCTTCAGGCACCTTCTTTTTTGATACCTTTTCAATTAGTTCATCATGGAATTTTCCACTACTTATATCATTGTAGGTTGTTGTTCCAATAAAGTTTTCAATTGCGTTGATTGTTGTCAGCTCAGGATTTTTTTTCTTAATCTCACAAACTTTTGAGTAAATTGCTTCAGCAACCAGTAACACATAAGGCTTTTCTTTGGATGGCATTATCTATTTTGATATTTCTTCATAGCAGCGTTAGCCAAAATCAAATTTGGGTCTAAAAATATTTTTGATGATTTGATTGTCTTAAATGGTTTATAGGCAAAAATAGCTATAGGGAGCTCTGTACAACCAAGAATAATTTTTTTACATTTTTTTTTGATTAAATAATTTATCGCTGGTTTTATAGCTTTGTTCGCTAGTTTCACTTTTCCCATTTTTACGAGCCTGATAGCTTTGTTTACGGACTTACTTTGAATATTATCATTCGGAAACACTAAATTATAATCTTTATCAAAAAACTTATTATAAACACCTGTTTTTAAAGTTCCTTCTGTGGCAAGCAAACCAATGGAGGAATGTTTTCTACATTTTTTTTTAGCATGCACAAAAACTTCTTTAGGCATATTTACTATTGGCAAGTTAATTCGTTTTTTTAAATCATCATACCAATAATGGGCTGTGTTACACGGTATGACTATAAATTTACAATTACTTTTTTTTAAAAGATTACAACCATAAATTAAACTTTTTAAAACAGATAAATATTTTTGCTTAGTTTTTTTATTACTTATTTTATTTGATAGCTTTCCAGTATGGATACCAATCGACTCAGGTCTACCAGGAATATTTGATTTGTTATAAAGCATGAACAAGGGGTAATCTTGATCGATCTTACCTCTATATAGAATTGCCAGCTTATTACAAAAATCTAAACCTGCCTGGGTACCCATTCCACCTAAAATGCCAATCATAAATTATTTCTAAATTTTGTTTGTAGAATAATTCATTGGCTATAAAAATAAATTAATTCATAATTTAAAAAATTAATTAAATTTATAGCCAATTAATTTATGTGAAAATTACGCAGTTTTTAAGTTAACTGCTGAAGGACCTTTAGGACCATCTTCAACATCGAAAGTCAAAGCTTGACCCTCATCTAAACCGTTCATACCAGCATCTCTT
>CACJYH010000037.1 GCA_902597695.1 uncultured Pelagibacteraceae bacterium
ATTAAACTTAAATTTTGTGTAAGAAACAGAGGCTTTTGTGGTCATTAAAACTATTCTTTGATCTTTTTTCGATTTAAAAAAATCGTCTGAGCTTTGATGGAATTTTATGTCTTTTTCATTCATATAATCCATAACGACTCGCTTAAATCTTCTGTCACTCAGCATAAACCCGCAAGGCTCTATTATTTCAAGTTTTGCACCTAGGCACGCACAGGTTCTGATTATTGCTGCTGTATTTTGAGGTATGTCTGGTTCAAATAAAGCAATTTTAGGGCCATGATTTATCAAATTCTGTGTCATTCTTTCAGTAGTAAATTTATCATTTTATATTATATGAAATCATATATTTAAGTAGAAAAAAGCAATATTGAGTATATTTAACTATTATTGATGTCAGAAAAAAAAACTAATAGACGAGATTTCTTATTCACAGCAACTTATGCAGTTGGTGCGGTTGGTGTTGGTGCAACGATATGGCCAATGATTGATCAGATGAACCCAGACGCATCAGTCAAAGCTTTGGCGAGCACTGAGGTTGATGTAAGTACGGTAAATCCAGGTAAAACAATTACAGTTTTATGGAGAGGTAAACCAGTTTTTATTCGTAGAAGAACACAAGATGAGATAGCTGAAGCAAGATCTGTAAAGTTAGAAGATTTAAAACATCCAGAAAAAGATGAGGATCGTGCAGCGAACCCAGAGTGGTTAGTCATGCTTGGAGTGTGCACTCACTTAGGCTGTGTTCCTTTAGATCAAAAAGGCGAATACAATGGATGGTTTTGTCCTTGTCATGGTTCGCACTATGATATCTCTGGAAGAATTAGAAAGGGACCAGCTCCAACTAATATGGAGATCCCTAAATATGAATTTGTTAATGCTAATACAATTAAAATTGGATAATTATTATGAGTGATCACGAATACACACCGAAATCAAAATTTGGCAAATGGTTTAACGATCGTTTACCGTTATTAACTCTTGCAAATCACTTAACTGATTATCCAACACCTAAAAATTTAAATTATTGGTGGACGTTTGGTGGAATATTAACTTTTTGTTTGATTACTCAAATTGTAACGGGTTTAGTTCTTGCAATGCATTATATTGCTCATGCTGATATGGCTTTTGATAGTGTCGAGCATATTATGAGAGATGTTAACTATGGTTGGTTAATTAGATACATTCATGCAAATGGTGCTTCAATGTTTTTTTTGGCTGTTTATATTCATATATTTAGATCATTATTTTATGGTTCTTACAAAGCTCCTAGGGAAATAATTTGGATAATAGGTATCATCATTTATTTATTAATGATGGCAGCTGCATTTTTGGGTTATGTACTTCCATGGGGCCAAATGAGTTTCTGGGGTGCAACTGTAATTACAAATCTATTTAGTGCAATTCCTTTAGTAGGCGAGGGTATTGTTACTTGGTTATGGGGAGGTTACTCAGTTGATAATCCTACTTTAACAAGATTTTTTACACTTCACTATTTAATACCTTTTTTAATTTTAGGTTTAGTTGTTCTTCACATATGGGCACTTCATGTTCCTGGAAACAATAATCCAGTTGGAATTGACATTAAAAAACCTTCAAAAGATACAGTACCATTCCATCCATACATTGTAATAAAAGATGGTTTTGCTTTACTAATGTTTATGATCGTTTTTGCATTTTTTGTTTTTTATACGCCAAATATTTTAGGTCATGCAGATAATTATATTGAAGCTAATCCATTAGTTACTCCGGCACATATTGTTCCAGAGTGGTATTTATTACCATTCTATGCAATTTTAAGATCGGTCCCAGATAAACTTTTAGGAGTAGTTGCAATGTTATCTGCTATTTTAATTTTAGCAGCTCTTCCATGGCTCGATACCTCAAAAATTAGATCAGCAGTATTTAGACCTTTATACAGACAATTTTATTGGATCCTTGTCGCTGATGTTTTGATCCTGGGATATGTTGGTGCTATGCCAGCAGAGGGATTATATCTTTTAGTTGCTAGAGTAGCTACAGCATACTATTTCTTACATTTTTTAGTAATACTTCCAGTTTTAGGTTGGAAAGAAAAAACTCTTCCAATTCCATTAAGTATTACCGAACCGATACTAGGTGGTTCACCTAATTTAGCCACAGCAAAGAACAAGGAAAGTTTAAATAAATAAGTGAAAAATTTTTTTAAAATATTTTCATTTATTATATTATTTTCTGGACTTTCACTAAGCACTCAAGCTGCAGAAAAAGTTGAATATTTAAAAACTGATTGGAGCTTTAAAGGACTTTTTGGAAAGTTTGATCGAGCCGCACTTCAAAGAGGTTATCAAGTCTACACAGAGGTGTGCTCTTCTTGTCACTCGATGAAATATTTAAGTTATAGAAACTTAGCTGAAAAAGGGGGACCAGAATTTTCTATAGAGCAAGCAAAAGCTATTGCTGCATCTTTTGAGGTCAAAGATGGACCTAATTCAGACGGTGATATGTTTACTCGTCCGGGCAGATTATCAGATAAGTTTGTAATGCCCTATGATAACGTTCAAGCTGCTCAAGCAGCAAATGGAGGTGCTTATCCACCAGATATGTCTGTCCTAGTTAAAGCAAGAGGG
>CACJYH010000038.1 GCA_902597695.1 uncultured Pelagibacteraceae bacterium
GAAGTGTCAAAACCCTGCATTCTAGACAAAGATTCCAAGGCAAGACTTGGATTACCTGCTTCGGTTAGCTCTGTTTTTAGGGTCTCTGAGTTTAAAGTTTGGGCTGCTCTAGCTATATGCAAACCATCATGTTCACTATTGGGCGACGAGTGAGTGGCATAAGGATACCGATTACCCTTAAAAAAATTAAAGTGAAACATTCTTCGATCAAAATTTAAATTTGACCAACCCATAAATACTGCTGGAGCACACTTAGTGAAAAAATTTTCAACAGCACCTAAAAAATCGTAATGTGAATAATTGCCTTTGGTAAGTAAATCAATGCTAGTTGAATTAACAAGTAAGGCCTTTGCACTAGGCACCTCTCCTTCTGGCATTCTGCCTCTGATATTTAATTTTCCAATCTCTTTAAGATTTTTATCAACAACGACAGCACCTACTTCAATTATTGATCCCCAAATAGTGCTATTGGTTGTTTCGGTATCATAGATTACTATTTTATCCATTATTTACATTACTCTAAATTTGTGAGTTCATTAAACTTTTTAAGTCTTCCAAGAAATAAATTTTGATAAGTTACTAATTCAGGTCCTTGAATTTTAAACTCTTGAAACAAATTATCTACTGTGCAAACAAGAATAACGCAAGCATTGATATTTGAATCATAAACAACATTATGGGCTAAGGAATAAGCGGCTGTTTGAAGGAACCAAGAGTCTATATATTCAGCTTTTTTTGGTTTATTGGATTGTTTAAAATCAATAATAGTTTCTTTTCCCTCATAAACACCAACACAATCTGCTGTACCTGCATATCTTTCAGGATAATGCATTGTACATTCCACACCATATATTTCCTCTAATCTATTTGTTAAACCTTTATCAATTATTTCTTTTGCCATTTTTTTATATTGTTCGTTATCCTCAAAGAAACTTAAATTTTCTCTTCCTAATAGAAAAGATTCTAAATAGCTGTGCATCTGAGAACCTCTACTACTGGCTGCTTTTGTAATTGCTTCAGCTTCTTTATGGCCAGTTCTTTCTCGCCAATTTGCTAAGGCTGCTTTATCTTCCTCCGACTTTGTTGCATCAAGTATTGAAGTTACACTTGGTAATTTTGCTTCTCCTAAAACATATCTTCTTATTCCATCTTCGGTAGCTCTTGAACTTGATGGATAGTTATATTTTTTGTTCCAGCGCATTTGATTTCTTATAGTCGGTAATATGTGAAAAAAGAAATTATTTTTTAAGCTGTTTATTTCTCTCAACAAATTTTTCAACGTTCTCTGTCAGTACAGCTTTTTCAACTTGCTCGGGATCTTTAATATTTTCTAAAGTTCTAGTGATTGATCTTGCATCAGTTCCAAATTTATCAACTACATTCATAGCCTCTTCTAGCTTTTTTCTTAAAACTATGACGTTGTCAAAATGCTTTGCAAACCTTGTGCTGATTGTTTTTAAGTGGTTGTAAATTTCTGTTGCACCCTTTTGAACCTTAAGAGATTGAAATCCCATGTGTAAAGACTGTAAATAGGCTGAAAGAGTATTAGGGCCGCAAATTACAATTTTATATTTTTTCATTAATTCTTGGATTAATAATTCTTTTGTGCTTGGATCTTGGTATTCAGTTAATTCTTTATAAAGACTTTCAGTTGGTGCGTACACTATTGCAAAATCAGTTGTTTTTGGTGGAACAATGTATTTTTCCATGACACTTTTTGCTTTGGCCTTAAATGCACTTGCTAATTTTGTTCTAGCATCTGCAACTGCTTTTTTATCATCTGCATCATATGCATCAGTGATGGTTTTGAATTTTTCTACTGGAAAATGAGAATCTACTGGAACCAAGACATCTCCTTGAAGCTTGATTGCAAATTCTACGTTTTCACTAGTGTCCTCTTTCATTTTAACATTGGTCATAAATTGAGATGCTGGTAACAAATCTTTGATTAACGCATCTAAAGAATACTCAGCCAAAGTTCCATACTTTTTAACTCCTGCTAAAATTTTAGTAATCCCCTCTTGGCTTTGATTTAATAATTTAACTTGCTCATTAAAGTTACCAACCTTCTCATCTACTTTGGTTAAGGCCTCAGTCATATCCTTTGTAACTCCGGTTGATAAAGAATTAAATGAAGTAGACATTGAACTAAGCGACGTATTGATTGTAGAATTAAGGCTATCTTTTAACCTCACTATTTCAGCATTTAAATTAGCTAATTCCTCAGCTTCTTTATTCTCATTCTCATCTTTAGGTTTTGACCTTAAATTTAAGTATAAAATACCTAAAGTTGCACCAAGTAGTATAACTAGAATTATTAATAGAATCGTATCCATACTTTTAAAGATATACGTGTTTTAATGGAAATCAACTTATTACTAGATTACTATGAGATACTAAGATTGGTTATTATTTTTAAAAAATAATTAATAAATATGGATTTTTTTTTGGTTTTAAAAATATTGTTTGTTATTGGAGTGATGATCGCTCTATATGCGATAATTAGAAATTTAGATATAATAAAGATTATTCTAATTTACTTTAAAGATAAATTACTTGGAAAGTAATTTAATTAGATTGTTTA
>CACJYH010000039.1 GCA_902597695.1 uncultured Pelagibacteraceae bacterium
TGTTTGATCAACATGGAAAGTTTTGATCCTATCCTCATTCTTCAAAATATCTTTGTCAATATCACCGCCATAAATATTCGCTTCAGAAAAATAGTCTCGCCATGCTCTTAATGATGCTAATGGCTTCCCGTTAGAGCCCATGTTGCTTAAAAGTTTGGGATTATTAGTTCCAAGCCCTAATTCAAAAAAATTTTTAATTTCTTTTTTTTTATTATTAAAAATTTCTGAGTAATATTGTGCAAAATTATGTTGATTATTTTTACCTCCCTTATCACTGCCATAAAAATCCATTAAATTTTTTAATTCCTGGTCTGTATTACTATTTGATAGATATCTATACGTAGTATTTCTTCTAGTACCGAAAAACTTAATTTTGTATTTTAATGTTCTTGTTATATCTCTTAAAAATCGCATTATCTGTTTTCTTTATTAATTTTTAATACCCCTATAAATGCCTCTTGTGGGATTTCAACTCTTCCAAATTGTTTAGATCTTGCTTTTCCCTTTTTTTGTTTTTCTAAAAGTTTTCTTTTCCTATCGGTTGCTCCCCCGCCATGAATTTTGGTCAAAACATCTTTCTTAAAACCTTTAATTGTTTCTCTTGCAATAATTTTTCCACCAATTGCAGCTTGAACTGGTATCATAAAGTTGTGTCTTGGTATCAAATCTTTTAATTTTTCACAAACTTCTCTACCTGTTTTTTGAGCAAAATCTTTATGTATCATCATTGCAAGCGCATCCACTGGTTCACTATTAACTAGAATACTGAGTTTTACTAGATCTCCCTCTCTGTGCTCTAATATTTCATAATCAAAACTTGCATAACCGCTTGTCATAGATTTAATTCTGTCATTAAAATCAAAAACTACTTCATTCAATGGCAGTTCATAATTTAGTACCGCTCTATTACCTGAATATGAAAGATTAGTTTGAATTCCTCTTTTATCCTGACATATTTTTATTATTGAACCTAAGTATTCATCTGGGGTTATTATTGTTGCTTTAATCCAAGGTTCCTCAATTGAACTAATAAGTGTTGGATCAGGAAGTGTTGATGGATTTTGTAAATCCATACTTTTACCGTTGTTTAAGTTAATTTTATAAATTACACCAGGTGTAGTTGTTAATAAATTTACATCAAACTCTCTCTCCAATCTTTCTGTGATGATCTCAAGATGTAATAGACCTAAAAATCCACATCTAAAACCCAATCCTAGAGCTGATGAAGACTCTGCTTCATATGAAAAACTTGCGTCATTTAATTGTAATTTGGCTAATCCATCTTTTAATTTTTGATACTCAGAACTATCAACGGGAAATAACCCACAAAAAACCACTGGTCTACTTGGTTTAAAACCAGGCAATGCATCCACGACTGGTTTTGATGCATCACAGATGGTGTCACCAACTTTTGTCTCTGAAAGAACCTTAATTCCTGTTGTAATAAAACCTATTTCACCAGTATTTAATTCATCTATATTTTTAGCCTTTGGAGTAAAAACTCCAACTTTTTCAACTACATAATCCTGGTTAGTAGAAAGCATCTTAATTTTCATATTTTTTGTAAGTTTACCATTGATTACTCTAACTAAGATTACGACACCTAAATAAGTATCATACCAGCTATCAACTAATAGGCATTTTAGATCTTTATCTGAGTCACCTTTTGGGCTTGGTAGTTGATCAATGATTTGTTCCAAAATATTATCTATACCTTCTCCTGTCTTTCCTGAGCATGGAATTGCATTTTCAGTATCAATTCCTATAACATCTTCAATTTGTTTTTTTGTTCTATCTAAATCAGACGCCGATAAATCAATTTTGTTTAAAACAGGAATTATTTCATGATTAATGTCTAAAGCTTGATAAACATTAGCTAGAGTTTGAGCTTCGACACCTTGAGTGCTATCAACAATCAATATTGATCCCTCACATGCATACAAAGATCTACTTACCTCATAACTAAAATCCACATGACCAGGAGTATCTATTATATTTAAAATATAATTTTTTCCATTTTTTGCTTTATAATTTAATTTTACTGTTTGTGCTTTAATTGTGATGCCTCTTTCCCTTTCTATATCCATTGAGTCAAGTACTTGTGATTTCATTTCTCTTTCAGTCAAACCACCACATTTATGAATTATTCTATCAGCTATTGTGGATTTCCCATGATCAATATGAGCAATGATTGCAAAATTTCTGATATTATCGATTGTACTCATTTTAATTTTAAGATCTAATTTTAGCGCCAGTTTTATTTTCCACTGCTTCTATGATTGAATTATTAATTTTTTCTAAATCCTTATCGTTCAAAGTTTTTTCTGATGACTGGATTGTTATACTTATCGCTATAGACTTTTGGTTGTCT
>CACJYH010000040.1 GCA_902597695.1 uncultured Pelagibacteraceae bacterium
GTAGTTAGAAATAGGTTAAATCCTGAATATATTTAAATAATCCTTGCTTTTTTTAATCACAGCTTATAGATAACCAGCATGGCAAGAGTTACAGTAGAAGATTGTATTGATAAAGTAGATAGCCCATATGAATTAGTTTTGGTTGCAAAAGAAAGAGCAACTCAACTCAATACTGGGATAGAACCAACTTTAGATCGTGATAACGATAAAAATACAGTTATTGCATTAAGAGAAATAGCTGAAGAAAATATCAAAGTAAATGATTTAACTGAAAGCGCTGTCTACAAATTAAGAAAACATGTAGAACAAGTTGATGATGGTGCTGAAGCTGATGAGGATGTAGGTGACGATTTTGAGAGTTTATACAAAGGTGAGATTTCAAAAAGTGGAACACCTATTTTACCATCTAAAAGAGCAAGAAAAGCTCCTGAAAAAATTCAAGTTTCTAAAGATGATTTAGCAGAATTGTCTGAAACTGCTAAGCCAGACGTACCAGAGGCCCTTGTATCCGAAGATGCTGAGGCAGAACAGGGAGACGTTTCTTTGGATCAAGTCTCTGAAAGTGAAGATCAACCAGCAGACGACACTGACACTTCAAATTCTTAAGAATTATTAATTACAAAATTCCTTAATAATTTTTTGTCGGTGTTCATCTAGATCAGGTATGTCACCTCTTGTTTTTTCATCTTTATAAGATGACATTTTAATTGGGTTACCAGCCAGTTTAAAATCTCCAACAACTTTGTGAAACGCTTTAACAATCATGTTTCTAGACTCTATTTGTGGGTTTTCAACAGCCTCTTTAATATTGAAAATCGGTCCACATGGAATTTTATCTTTTTCCATTTCACTAACCCAATCACCTGTTTTTTTACTTAATAATTTTTCCTCTAAAATTTTTTTAAGCTCATCCATATTTTTTGCTCTAGATGAATTATCTGAAAATTTTGGATCTTTACTTATCTCTGGGATTTGAAGAAGATTACAAAGTTTTTCAAAAAGTTTATCATTCCCAGCAGCAATTATTATGTAATTATCTTTTGTCTTAAAGGCTTCGAAGGGTGCAATTGATGGATGTCTTGATCCCATTGGTTTTGGAATTTCATTTTTAGATAGATAACGTGCTATAGCGTTTTCTAATATAGCTATTTGGCAATCAAGCATGGAAACATCTATGAACATTCCTTTTCCAGTTTTTTGTCTATCGTATAAAGCTGCATTAATACCTATCGCAGTAAAAAGCCCAGCAGTAATATCTCCAATTGATGTTCCAACTCTAGTGGGCTCAGAGTTTGGTTGACCAGTAACACTCATTAAACCGCCCATACCTTGAACTACCATGTCGTAAGCTGGTAATTCTTTAAGTGGACCAGTTTGACCAAAGCCTGATGCTGAGGCGTAAATTAGTTTTGGATATTTCTTGTTAACATCTTTCCAGCCAAACCCCCATTTTTCTAAAGTTCCAGGTTTAAAATTTTCAACTAAAATATCGGCTTTGGATAAAATTTTTTCAAAAATTTTTTTATCTTCATCATTCTTTAAATTAAGCGCAATACTTTCCTTTCCTCTATTAAGAGACATGAAATAAGCAGAATAATCTTTTATGAATGGTCCAAATTTTCTTGAGTCATCTCCAATTTCAGGTGCTTCAACTTTAATTACTCTAGCCCCTAAATCAGATAATATCATAGTGCAGTAAGGACCAACTAATACTCTTGTTAAATCAACTACTAGTAGGTTTTTTAAAGGTCCATCCATATTACTTCATCTTATATGAGTTTTTGACGACTTGACTCTTATTAATAAGTTCACTTTAATTGAATTATTAAAAATAACAATAGAGGGAAAAAATAATGTTAAAAAGAATATCTTTATATTTAACTTCATTAGTTTTTGTTTTTACTACTATTGGTTCTGCTTATGCTGTTACGCTAAAAGCAAGTCACCAATGGCCTGGTACTCCAAGAGCTGATGGATCTTATGATCCACGTCATGAAATGGTTCAAATCATTGCTGACGAGGTTAAAAAAGCAAATGTTGGAATAGATATCAGAATTTATCCAGCTAAATCATTATACAAACCAAAAGAACAGTGGAAACCTATGACAACTGGTCAGTTAGATATTTCTGCTTTTCCTTTAGCATACGCATCTAAGTTTCATCCAGAATTTGATGCAACGCTAATGCCAGGAACTGTAAAAAATCATGATCACGCATTAAGATTTAATAAAGGTCCAATGATGACTGAAATTAAAAAAATCATTAATGATGCTGGTGTTGTAGTTTTATCTG
>CACJYH010000041.1 GCA_902597695.1 uncultured Pelagibacteraceae bacterium
TCCCAACGTGATTTGCTTTACTCACTATTCCCTCGGACTCCATCATATCAATTATTCTTGCAGCACGATTATATCCAATTTGAAGTTTTCTTTGTAAAAATGAAGTTGAGGCTTTTCCCTCTGTTTTAATTATTTCAATAGCAGTTTGATATAATTCATCTTTTTCACCTTGATTTTTTGATTCATTCAATTCTTTTTCATCAGCAAAATTAAGTATTTCATCGACATAATCAGGCTCTGCTTGAGATCTTAAAAAATTGTTAATTTTTTCTATTTCTGTGTCCGAGACGAATGGAGCATGAATTCTTACAATTCTATTTGCGGATGACATATATAGCATATCACCTTTTCCTAACAATTGCTCAGCTCCCTGTTCACCTAAAATTGTTCTACTATCTATTTTAGAGGTGACTTGAAAAGAAATTCGGGTTGGAAAATTTGCTTTGATGGTTCCTGTTATCACATCAACACTAGGTCTTTGAGTAGCCATAATAATATGAATACCAGCAGCTCTAGCCATTTGTGATAATTTTTGAATATAATTTTCAATTTCTTTTCCTGCGACTAACATTAAATCAGACATCTCATCAACTACCACAACTATGTAGGGCATAGGAAGCTTATGCTTTGAATTGTAGCCATCAATATTTCTGACACCTTCTTTGGTCATCAGTCTATATCTGCTTTCCATCTCTTTAACCACCCAACCAAGAACAGAGGCAGCTTTTTTGGCCTCTGTAATGACAGGGCAAAGTAGATGAGGAATACCTTCGTAAGTAGAAAGTTCCAACATTTTAGGATCAATTAAAATAAATTTACATCTTTCTGGAGCATGCTTGTAAAGAAGAGACAAAATAATTGTATTGATACAAACAGATTTTCCTGAGCCCGTGGTACCAGCAATAAGCAAATGAGGCATTGCAGATAAGTCTCCGATTATTGGAGTACCAGAAATATTTTTTCCTAGAGCAATAGGTAATTTAATTTCTTTCTTTTTAAAGTTTGAATTATCTAGAATTTCACTGAGATATACGTTCTCTCTATTTAAATTTGGAAGCTCTATACCTATGGTATTACTTCCTGGAATGGTTGCTATACGTGCTGACTCTGAGCTTGTATTTCTCGCAATATCGTCAGATAGATTAATTATTTTAGAAACTTTAATACCCGCTGCAGGTTCAAACTCATTTAAAGTAACCACTGGGCCATGACTGACCTTTTTTATCTTTCCATTAACACCAAAATCTAAGAGAATTTTTTCTAAAAATTCTGGATTATTATTTTCATTTTTATTAAGACCTTCTCTTTCTTTTTTTGTTGAAGTTTTTAACAAATCAATTGAGGGGAGAGAAAATTTTGTTTTTGAAGACCTATTACTTTCAGCTTTTATAAATGGTAAATCTTCTTGTAAAATATCTTTTATTTCATCTTGAGGAATAAATTCGTCTATAAGTTCATCTTTGCTTGTATAGTTTTTAGAACTTTTTCTAAATATAAAATCTGATATTTTTTTAATATTTAAAATAAAATTTCTTAAATTAAAATTTATACTTAAAATGAAAAAGAGAAGAGTGAATAGGAGAAGTAAGTAGTATGAAAAATCTTCATATCGATTTAATGAATTTACGAAAAAGTTTTCTGATAAATAATTACCAACAAACCCACCGCTACCATTAATATAAAGTGAAAAATTTTCTGAGTAAAATTTTGAGAAAAACAAAGATCCAAATAATGCATAAATCGTTATAAAAAAAGTATTTTCAATAATTACTAAAATCTCTTTTTTTATAAAAATATTTATGCCTGTGATTATATAAGTTATAGGCAATAAGTAACCTATTAAGCCTACAGATTGAAAAATAAAGTCTGAAGTAACACTTCCTTGATAACCTAAAATATTTTTTATAATAGTATTTTCTGGGAAAATAAAATTTGGGTCTTCCGGGGAGTATGAAATTAAGGCAATTAAAATTAAAAACCCCATTAAAAGAACACAAATACCAAAAATTTCAATTAATCTATTTGTTATGAATGTTAGAGCTGTGGTTGATAGTTTTTTTATATCCATATCAGATGAATCAAATTTACCACTTTGTATCATCTAATTTTTATTGTTAAAATTAAAAATTAATATGAAACTTTGTATTCTAGGTGGTGGATTAACTGGATTAAGTTTAGCAAAATCTTTAGTTAAAAAAGGATTATCTATTGATAT
>CACJYH010000042.1 GCA_902597695.1 uncultured Pelagibacteraceae bacterium
TAATTAATAAAAATTTAATCAAAGTGAAGGTATGGGAGAGAGGAGCGGGGCTGACCAAAGCATGTGGAACAGCTGCATGTGCAACAGCATTTGCTGGTAAATTAAATAATCTTACTGAAAATAAAACAGACATAGAATTTCAAACAGGTAAATTATCAATTCTTATAGATGATAAAAATTCAATCCACATGAAAGGACCCGTTTCAGAAATAAAAGAAATTGAGTTCAAACTATAATGGGAATTTTTGATAAATTTAAGATAGGCTTTAAAAAAAGTGCATCTGCACTGACATCTGGACTAAAAGAAATAATTATAAAAAAAGAGATTGACGATAAAAATTTAAATAAAATTGAAGAATTTTTAATTGAGTCAGATGTAGGTGTCGAGGCTGCGTCTGAGATCAAGGAAATCATTTCAAGTAAAAAAATCGATCCAAATAAAGATTTATCAACCGAGATAAATCTTATTTTAAAAGAATATATTATTAATCTAATGAAACCTTTAGAGAATAATTCTTTTTTCGAAAAAAAAGATAAACTCAATGCAACATTAATCTCAGGTGTGAATGGTGTTGGCAAAACAACAACTATTGGTAAAATAGGTAAAATTTTAAAAACTAATGGAAACAAAGTTATGTTTGCCGCCTCTGATACTTTTCGAGCAGCAGCTATTGAACAATTAGAAAACTGGGCAAATAAAATTGACGTTAAAATAACTAAATCATCTCAAGGTTCTGATCCAGCATCAGTCGCATATAAAGCAGTTGAAGAAGCAATCAAAAATAATTTTCACCAAGTATTAATCGATACTGCTGGAAGACTACAAAATAAAAAAAATTTAATGGAAGAATATAAAAAGATAGCCAATGTAACAAAAAAAATTGACCAGGATGCCCCTCACAACATTATTTTAGTTTTAGACGCAACATCAGGACAGAATGTAATCAATCAAGTAGAAGAATTTAACAAAATTATTCCATTAACTGGTTTAATCATGACCAAATTAGATGGAACTGCCAAAGGCGGTATTCTATTGGCGATAGCAAAAAAATATCAATTACCTATTATTGCTTTAGGCTTGGGCGAAAAAGAAGACGACTTACAATTATTTAATGCAGAAAAATTTGCTGAAGCTTTTACGCAGGTTAATTGATTAAATTACTCGAGATTAAAGGTTTATAAATACTACACTTATAATTATCTTTAAATTTATAATGCCCACAATCCTTAGAAAAAGACGAAATAATAAAATCAAATTTTCCTGTAGTGGGGTAAAGTTCAAGTTTCTTATTAAAAATATCATACTTAAAGTTTGCGTTTAAACTTTTAACTGCACTAATCATCACCAGTGTTTTATCATCTTTTAAAAGATAATAAGCAAAGTCGTCTGGAAATACAGGAAAGTCATATTCCTCTAAATGAAACTTGGCTTGAGAGGGAAACCAATCATAAGAGATCAATGGTGAAGAAGACTTTGTTGAATAATTATAGATATAAAGATCTTTTGGATAATCATTTATATAATTACTTTCTTCACCTCTAGCTAAAATCGATTTCTCTCGCCCCTTAAAATATAGCGCAAATTTTTTGTTATGAGAGTCCATATGATCTATGTGAAATAAATCATCAGGATAAAATGAATTATCTTTCGAAAAAGCAAAGCTTTTTAAAGTTATGAATAAAATTATAATAATAAAAACATTTTTCACTTTTTAAACTTAATCTTAAATCTTGAAAAATATTTGTTTAGAATATGGCTTAATTTAAATTAATCAAAAAAGAGTTTAGTGCTTTTACAAGACTCTCGTCATACTCCATCATATGATTGTCATATTTGGTAAAATACGAATATTTGGGTTCATTAGCTATCTCAAACATCTTTTTACCCATCTCAAAAGGAACAATTTGATCTTTTTCACCATGCATTATCAAAATTGGAGATTTAATATTTTTAATTTTGTTTTTATTTTCAAATTTATCTTTGAGTAAAAGACCAACGGGTATATATGGATAAAATTTTTTAGCCGCATCAATCATTGATGTGAATGGAGTTTCTAAAATAACACCTGCAAACTCTTTGTTCTGGGATAAATGTGTTGCAACTCCTGTTCCTAATGATTCTCCATAAATTACTATATTTTTTTCATCTACACCTTTTTTTAC
>CACJYH010000043.1 GCA_902597695.1 uncultured Pelagibacteraceae bacterium
GATATTATCGTAAAGTTTCATCAAATGGATGGTAAAGACTCTGTTTATGTTCCAGGTTGGGATTGTCATGGTTTACCTATCGAATGGAAAATCGAAGAACAATACAAAAAAAATAAAAAAAATAAGAACGATGTTCCGATTGTAGAATTTAGAAAAGAATGCCGAACTTTTGCTGAAAAATGGATAGAGGTTCACAAAGAACAATTTAAAAGATTAGGTGTTGTTGGTGATTGGGAAAACTATTATTCAACAATGAGTTATGATGCAGAGGCACAAATTGTAAGAGAACTTGGAAAATTTTTAAAAGAAGGAAGTCTTTACAGAGGATTCAAACCAGTTTTATGGTCAACTGTAGAAAAAACTGCCTTAGCTGATGCCGAGGTTGAATATCAAGACCATAAATCTGATACGATCTATGCTAGTTTTCCAGTTAAATCATCAAAAATAAAAGAACTTAATGATTGTGATATCGTTATATGGACAACCACTCCTTGGACGATACCAGCAAACAAAGCTTTAGCATACAATGAAAGCTTAGATTACTTAATAATTCAAATTAATGATGACGGAAATTTTAAAAACAAAAAAATTGTTATTGCAGAAGCATTATTGGAATCAGTTTTAAAAGATTGTGAGATTAAAGAATTTAAAAACCTTAAGAAATTTAAAGGTAAAGATTTAAAAGATACAATCTGTAAGCATCCATTTTTTGATTTAGGGTATGATTACGATATTCCAATGTTAGAAGCACGTTTTGTAACCACTGAACAAGGAACAGGAATTGTTCATTGTGCACCAAGTCATGGACCCGACGATTTTAATCTTTGTTTAAATAACGGAATAAAGGCAATTGAGACAGTGGACGATGATGGAAAATATACAAAAAATGTTTCTCTATTTGAGGGTTTACATATTTTTAAGGCTAACCCAGTTGTAATCGAAAAATTGAAAGACCAAAATAAACTTCTTTCAAATGGTGAATTGGTTCATTCATATCCTCATTCTTGGAGATCAAAGGCACCTTTAGTCCATAGAGCGACACCACAATGGTTTATTTCTATGGAAAGTCATAAACTGAGAAGTAAGGCTTTAAAAGCAATAGATGATACGACCTTTTATCCAAGCAAAGGCAAAGAAAGATTAAAATCAATGATCGAGACAAGGCCAGATTGGTGTGTATCAAGACAAAGAGTTTGGGGTGTGCCACTTCCTATTTTTGTAAATAAAAAGTCTAATGAAATTTTAATAGACGATGGAGTATTTGAAAATATTGCTAATATTTATGAGAAAGAAGGTTCTGATTGTTGGTTTTCAGATGACCCTCAAAAATTTTTAGGTAGTAAATATAAAGCGGAAGATTTTGAAAAGCTTAGCGATATTGTTGAAGTTTGGTTTGATAGTGGATCAACCCACTCTTTTGTATTGGAGAAGAGAAAAGACCTTAAATGGCCTGCATCAATGTATTTAGAGGGTTCTGATCAACATAGGGGTTGGTTTCACTCCTCTTTATTAGAGTCATGTGGGACAAGAGGTAAGGCACCTTTCGAGTCTATATTATCTCATGGGTTTGTTGTGGATGGAAAAGGTCTTAAAATGTCAAAATCTCTTGGAAATGTAATTGCACCTGAGGATATTTTGAAAAAATATGGTGCTGATATTTTAAGAATTTGGGTTGCTGCATCAAATTATGCTGAAGATTTAAGAATAGATTATTCTATTTTGGACCAGCATTCTGAGTCTTATCGTAAAATTAGAAATACATTTAGATATTTATTAGGAAATTTGAATGACAAATATGAGGAAATTAATTTTGATAAAATTGATGTCGAAAGCTTGCCAGAGCTAGAAAAATTTATGTTGAGTAAGATACATTCTCTTAACAACAAATTTGAAAATTATTTTAAAAAATATGATTTTGTTAAATTTTTGCACAACAGATTTGTCAGCATTCTATTTTGATATAAGAAAGGATACTTTATATTGTGATCCAATTAATTCTGAGAAAAGAAAATCTTGTGTTACAATTTTGAATGTTTTATTAAAATCTTTAATCAGATGGTTCGCTCCAATATTGTCTTTTACAAC
>CACJYH010000044.1 GCA_902597695.1 uncultured Pelagibacteraceae bacterium
AGATTATAGCTAACCCAGTTGGACTCATTAAATCCTTACTAAATTAATATTAGTATATGGTCTTTTTCCTGTTTTTTCTTTTGTAAATTTTCTACAAGCAATTTTAAGAGCGTCAATTAAATTACTTTCTTGCTGTCTGCTTCCAAGCTTAAAGGATCTTGTTGTTTTTTCAATTTCGTCTTCTAACCCATAAAGAAATTCATCTTTTTCATAAATAGGCAAACCTCTAAATGTTGTGACTGGGTTATTGTGGATATTTCCTTTAGGTGTTATTAATATAGTGACTTCCAAATATCCATTGCTACTTAAATTTTTTCTATCTTTAATTGATTGAGAGTCCTCTTCTACACTCACATTTCCATCTAAGTACAATCTTCCGCTGGGTGCTTTATCATATACCTCTGGTGCTGCACCAGGGTATAGCTTGACTATATCACCATTTTCAACTTGAACCGGATGTGGTACTTGCATTTCTTTAGCAAAATTTATGTGTTTTATCATGTGTCTGTGCTCTCCATGAACAGGGATTACACATTTTGGTTTAACCCATTGATACATATCTTTAAGATCCTCACGATTTGGATGTCCAGAGACGTGTATAAATTCTGTTTCTTCTGAGATAACCTCAATTCCATCTTTGACTAACTGATTGTGTAATTTATATAGTTTTTTTTCATTTCCTGGAATTATCTTTGATGAGAAGATTACTGTATCACCTTTTTCAATAAAAACATCAGGATGTGTGTAATTTGATATCCTCATCATTGCACCCATTGGTTCACCTTGGCTACCTGTGCACAAATAAACTATTTTTTCTCTAGCAAAATTTTTAGCTTCTCTTGGATCAATTGGATCAATAGTATTTTGTAAATATCCACATTGTCGTGCTGCCTTATAAATTCTATGCATAGATCTTCCAACTAGTGAAATTTGTCTTCCAGTTTGTTCAGCACAATAAAAGGCTGTCTCCATTCTAGCAACGTTT
This sequence comes from uncultured Pelagibacteraceae bacterium, assembly GCA_902597695.1. The sequence goes on from CACJYH010000044.1 coordinate 986, forward strand.
GAAGCAAACGATGTCACAATAATTCTTTTTTTTAATCGACCCATTATATTTAATAAATTTTTTCTTACATCTAACTCTGAGCCTGATCTGCCAGCACTAAAAACATTTGTAGAGTCACAAATCATTGCTAATACACCTTCATCACCTATTTCTTTTAATCTTTTCGCATTTATTTCGCCGCCTATTAGGGGATTTGGGTCAACTTTCCAGTCACCAGTATGTAAAACTACACCTGCAGGAGTTTTAATTCTTAATCCATTAGGTTCTAAAATAGAATGGGTTAAAGTAATGTACTCGATTTCAAAATCTTCCAATAGCACATTTCCATTTAACTCAACTATCTGTAAATCTTTTGTTATATCGATGTGTTTTTCTTTAAATTTTTCTTTAATTAATACAGCGGTAAACGGAGTTGCGAAAATCTTACATTTTAATTTTGGCCATAAGTGCGCAATTGCTCCAATATGATCTTCATGTGCGTGTGTTAATATTATTCCTAATAAATTATCTTTTCTTTCAACAATAAATCCAGGATCTGGATATATAAGATCAATGCCTGGTATTGTGTCATCAGCAAAAGTTACTCCAATATCTACCATTATCCATTTATGATTCTCAGGCTCACCATAGCCAAAAAGATTCATGTTCATTCCAATTTCACCTGAACCTCCTAGTGGACAAAATAATAATTCTTTTTTCATTTATTTAATTAACTTAGCAATTTTAATTAACCCTTTAATTGTGATATCCTTATTTTGTATTACACGAGTCTTTAAAGATTTTCTAAACAAATCAGAGTAACCACCAGTAATTACAAGACTGAAAGATTTTCTAGTTTCCTTCTTAATCAAATTAATAATATTGTCAATTAGTCCTATATAGCCCCAAAAAAAACCTGAACGGACTGCCGAAATTGTATTGTTGCCAACTATATTTCTTATCTTCTTTAAATCTATTTGGGGTATCAATGAGGCTTTGTCAGTCAAAGTATCGAGCGATATTTTAACTCCAGGGGCTATTATGCCACCTCTATAATATTTTTTTTCAACTACATCAAATG